>CAMBYH010000080.1 GCA_945872065.1 Arsukibacterium tuosuense | reverse complement strand
GGACTTCAGGGAACGAGTGGGGATGATGCGGATGGGGAAGCGGCGCTCGGGGGGCATCATCTGGTAGGTAAGATCAGTCCAGTGACAAAGATTACCGAGGACTCTGCCGCCCTCTTCTTCCCGGAAATACCAGTGGTCGGCGGAGATTTCGTGGCCGGCGACGAACCAGTTTTGCATGAGTTCGCCATCTTCGCGCCAGAGTTGCTCCCGCATGCGGGTGCCGAAAATGCTGCCGGGCCGGTTGAAGCCGACGGAGACAATTCTGCCCTTGCCGGCAAGCCGGGCGGCCTCCTGAGCCTTGCAGAGGCGCGTGAGCTGGTCGCCGGTGACCACGTGGGGCTTCTCGATGTGCACGTCTTTGCCGGCTTCGAGCGCCTTGATGGCGTATTCGGCGTGGCTGGCGTGGTTGGAGGAGATGAAGACGACCGTGATCTTCGGATCGTTGATGATCTGGTCGGCGTCGGTGGTGTAGTAGCAGGCGCCGTACTCCTCGAACAGCGAGGCGGCCCGGTTGGCGTCCTGGTCCATGCAGCCCCGAATCACCGCCCCGTAGTTCTTGCGGAGGTAATAGGCGATGACGGAGAAGCCGAAGTTGCCGCAGCCGATGAGCCCGACGTGGGCTTTTGATTCCGCGCGGACGTTGTTGGGCGGCAGCGCCGCGTAGGTTTTGCCCATGTGGTACTGGCCCCGCACTTTGACCAGGGTGCGGCGCACGCCGTAAAGCCCCACGTAGCGGAGCGCCTTGCGGATGCGGAAGAGAAGGGGTGTGGCGGTGTAATCCATGGGAGAGCCGGACTAATCAGCCGCAAATCCTAGCATCTGGGTCGAGGGGCTTTGTGACCGGAAGTTCAGGATTGGGGGCGGGTCAGGGGGTGGCGGCGGCGCTACCGAGGAGGTCTGCGGGTGAGAGGCAGAGCATCGACTATCGGATGCGTACGGGCTGGAAGCCTGAGCCAGCTTTTCCGGAGCTAGATTGGTTTAGCCCGGCTCACCGATGGATTACACCACCTCCCCACTGCTTTTCCGTATCCGCAAAGCACTCCGCTACGTGGGGCTCTACGGTGTGCGGCGCACATTGGTCAAGGTGCGGGGCCAGTACCACATGGGCAAGACCTTTGCCCGTCTGCCACTCAACTACCTCCGCGCCGACTCCAAAGCCCACGTCGGCCTCATCGGCTGCGGCAATTTCGGCTTCTCTGTCATCGCCTATTACCTCCGCAAGAACTACGGCGCGGTCATTCGCGGCTGCATGGACCAGGACGCCAACCGGGCCGCGTCCCTGTTCGAGGAGTACGGCGCCAGTTACTACACGACGAACGCCGAGCGGATCATCAACGACCCCAACATCACCCTGTTCTTCATCTCCTCCAACCACGCCAGCCATGCCGAATACGCCATCAAGGCCCTCGAGGCCGGCAAGGACGTGCACATCGAGAAGCCCCACGTGGTCAGCGCCGACCAGCTCACGCGGCTGTGCGCGGCCCAGGAGGCCGCCCGGGCCGCGGGCAAGGGCCGCATCGTCTCTGTGGGCTTCAACCGACCCGGCAGTGTCTTCGGCACCCGCATGCGGGAGCAGCTCTGGCGGGAAGACGGCGAGCTCATGCAGAACTGGTTCGTCGCCGGTCACGAGATCTCCCCCGACCACTGGTACTTCAAGGAGGAGGAGGGGGGCCGGGTGCTCGGCAATCTTTGCCACTGGACCGACCTCACCTACCAGATGATGCCCCCCGAGCGCCGTTTCCCGCTGCGCATCATTCCCACCCGTTCGGCGAAGTCCGACTGCGACATCGCCGTCACTTATGTATTCGGCGACGGCTCCATCGCCGCGATTACCTTCTCCGCCAAGGGCCACGCCTTTGAAGGCGTCAAGGAGCGGTACGCCGCCCACCGCGGCAACACCCTCATCGCCATGGACGATTTTCAGCGCCTGGTGATGGACGTCGGCGCCGAAAAGCAGGCCTGGTCCCCCCGCACCCGGGATCACGGCCACGAGGCGTCCATCCGGCGCAGCTACGACGCGGCTGCCGACCCGGCCGCCCGGGGCCTGGAGACCGCCTACGTCTGGGAGGCCGGGCAGCTGTTCCTGCTCACCAAGCAGGCTCTCGAGCGGTCCCAGCCGGTCACGCTCAACGCCTGGTCAGCGGCCGCTTGAGAGCGGGCCCGATCCCATGTGCGGTCTGGCAGGTTTTCTCGGCTTTCCCGTCCCCGCCGCCGGCGTGGCGCCGCTCCTCGGCCGGATGGCCGCAAGCCTCGCCCACCGGGGCCCCGACGATCAGGGCATCTGGGTCAACGAGGCCTCCGGCGTGGGCCTCGCCCACCGGCGCCTCGCCATCCAGGACCTCTCGCCCCTGGGCGCCCAGCCCATGCAGTCCCGCAGCGGGCGCTTTGTGCTCGCCTACAACGGCGAGGTCTACAACTTTCCCGAGCTGCGGGCCGAACTCGTCGCCCGGGGCCACAGCTTCCGGGGTGGGTCGGACACCGAGGTGATGCTGGCCGCCTTCGAGGAGTGGGGCGTGCAGGCCGCCGTGCCCCGTTTCACGGGCATGTTTGCCTTCGCGGTCTGGGACCAGGAGGAACGTTGCCTCTGGTTGTGCCGGGACCGGCTGGGGGTCAAGCCCCTTTATGTGGGCCACATCGGGCGCCACCTCGTCTTTGGTTCCGAGCTGAAGGCGCTGCGCCTGATTCCCGGCTTCGACCGCACCGTCGACCGGGACGCCCTGGCCCTCTACATGCGGCACGATTACGTGCCCGGCCCCGCCAGTATTTACAGCAGTGTGCGCAAGCTGCGGCCCGGGATCCTCACGCGTTACTCGCCCCAGGAGAGGGCCCGGCCGCGGGAAACCGAGATCGTCTACTGGTCCGTGGAACGGGCGACGCTGTCGCCCATCGCGGTCCCGACGGACGACACGGCAGTGGTCGAGCACCTGGACCAGCTGCTCCGGGAGTCGGTGCGCTGCCGGATGATTGCGGACGTGCCCCTCGGCGTCCTGTTGTCCGGTGGCATCGATTCCAGCACGGTCGCCGGTATCGCCCAGGCGCTGGGCCGGTCCCGGGGCCAGGAGCCGGTCCAGACGTTTACGATCGGTTTTGTCGAGGCGCAGTTCGACGAAGCCGGCCACGCCCGGGAGGTGGCCGCCCACCTGGGCACCCGGCACACGGAGCTCTACATCACGCCCCAGGACGCGCTGCAGATCGTGCCGGCCTTAAGCACCATCTATGACGAGCCCTTTGGCGATTCGTCCCAGATCCCCACCACCCTGGTCAGCCGGCTGGCCCAGCAGCGGGTGACTGTGGCTCTCTCCGGCGACGGTGGTGATGAATTTTTCTACGGCTATCCCCGGTACCCCACGGCCGAGGCGGTCTGGCGCCGGTTGGCCCGGATCCCCACGCCCCTCCGGCGCCGGGGCGGTGTGCTGCTGGAGGCGCTACCCCCAGCCTGGATCGATAACCTTCTTATCGGGATGAGTCAGCGCTTTGGCAACTACGGCAGCCAGGGCACACCGTCCCAGCGGGCCCGGCGCTTTGCGCGAGTCGTCGGGCAGCCCGACGCGTATCGTTTTTATCGCGCCATCATCTCCCGCTGGGTGGAGGCGGATGGGCTGGTGCTGGGTGGCACCCTCGACCGGCATATGCTGGCCGATCCGCCGGCCTGGATGCGCCGCCTGGCTCCCAGCCAGTACATGATGGTTGCCGACATCCTCAGTTATCTGTCCGAGGACATCCTCGCCAAGACCGACCGGGCCAGCATGAGCACGAGCCTGGAACTGCGGGGGCCCCTGCTCGATCACCGCATTGCCGAGTTTGCGCTGGCGCTGCCGCTGCGGCAGAAGTTCCGGGACGGACGGGGCAAGTGGGCGCTCCGGCAGGTGGCCTACCGCTATGTGCCGACCCAGCTGCTCGACCGGCCCAAGCAGGGTTTCGAGATTCCCGTGGGCGACTGGCTGTGCGGGCCGCTTAAGGACTGGGCCGAGGGCCTGCTGGATCCGGCCCGGCTGGCAGCGGAGGGCTACCTGGACGCCGATGTGGTCCGGGAGCGCTGGGCGGAGCACTCCGCGGGGCGGCTCAACTGGCAGGGCAAGCTCTGGAACGTGCTCATGTTCCAGTCCTGGCTGGACAACGAGAAGGCGGAGCGCGAGGCGAGCGCCCGCGACCTGCCCGCCATCCCCACGGTGTCGACGGCAGAGCCGGAGGGGGCGCCGGCCAGACCCCGCCAGCTCGAATACCTGGCGGTGGTTGAGTACTGCTTTGCCGACCAGCCGGGCGGCTCCGGCCGTGTGGCCTGGGACATTGCCAAGGCGATGCAGGCGCGGGGCCATGCCGTGACGCTGCTCTGCTACCTGCTGGACAGCCGGATGCTGGAAGGCATCACGGAACTCGACGGCATTCGCATCGTCCGCTTTCGCAAGGACGAGCGGCCACCCTGGCACCCGGAACGCCTGCAGGTGATTATCAGTTCCACCACGGCGGCGGCCCAGCGCTGGTTGCGGGACCGGACCTTCGACAGTGTCCACGTGCATTCCCCCCTGCTCGGGATCGGGGTGGTCGCGGCTCTCGGGTCCCAGCCGCGCTACGTCTATACCGTGCACTCCCCCATGGTTCTGGAGCAGGAGATCGTGTGGCGCTCCCAGGGCTGGCCCGGCCAGGTCAAGCTGCTCCTGGGCCGGGGCCTGCTCGCGTCGGCGGAGCGCCGGATGCTGGAGGTGGCCAACCGGATCCACACCCTGTCGGACTTCACCCGGGCGAAGCTGTCGGAGTTCTACCAGGTCGGCGCCCGCGTGCAGGTCATTCCCCACTGGTATCCCGCGCCCGCCGAGCCCCTGAGCAAGGCGGCTGCCCGGCACCAGCTCGGCTGGCCGGAGGACGCGACGATCTTCTTCACCGTGCGCTCCCTCGGGCCCCGCTATGGCCTCGACGTGGCCATCCGGGCCCTGGCCCCACTGGTGCAGAGTCACAATTGCTGTTTCTATCTGGCCGGCAGCGGCAAGCTGCGCGGGGAGCTGGAAGCGCTGGCCGCGGACCTGGGGGCCGGCGACGGTATTCAGTTCCTGGGCCGGGTGTCCGATGAGCAACTGCAACTGGCCTACGCGGCGGCAGACCTGTTTATCCTGCCCACCCTCGCCCTCGAGTGCTTCGGCCTGATCACCATCGAGGCGCTGGCCTTTGGCTGCCCGGTGCTGAGCACGGACGCCGGCGCGATTCCTGAGTCCATGGGGCCCATCCTGCCCGGCATGGTGGTGCCTGCCGGCGACGTGGAGGCCCTGCGGGAGAAGGCGCGGCAGTTCCTGGACGGTGAGCTGGTGCTTCCCGACCGGCAGGCGTTGATTCACTATACGCAAACCCGCTACGGCGAGGCGGCCGTGCTGCCTCTGTTGACCGGGTTGTTCGAGGAGGAGACGTGACGAGGGCTCTGGCTGCTGTCGGCCTCCTCGCCCTGTTGCGCGTTACCGCCTCGGCAGCGGGTGGCCCTGCGGATCTGGTGTGTTCCTCCGACGATGCCACCCGCTGCTGGCAGGTGGCGATTGAGGAGGCCATGCCCCAGGGCATGGCGCCGTACTTCGCAACGGTCACTGGGAGTCCCAACGCCACCTACATCATCCGGGACACGCTGACGATTGAGTCGGTGTATGGCGGTACGATCGACGGCAACGGGTCCGTGCTGCAATGGCAGGGTCCGCCCGACCGGCCAATGTTTCTGGTCAAGAATACCCAGCAACTGCGCTTCATCAATCTCCGTATCTTCGTCGTCTCACCGCTGCAGTCCGCCTTCGAATTCACCAAGGCGCCCTACGGCAAGGATGCCGCCAGGAATGTGGCCCCAAGTCTGAACGTCATCGACTCGGTCCGCATTGAAGGCGTAAAGCTGGGCAACCTGCAGTACGGCGTGCGCTTCAGCAAGCGCTACGGCATCGACGAGGACAACGACCAGTCCACGATCATGAATACGGCGATCTACAACGTCACAGAGGCCGCCATCTCCATCGAGCACACCCAGTCCCAGGCTCACCACTTCTACGCGGTGAAGGCGAGCGGGGCGCCGGGGAATCAGAATGCGGCGTTCGTGCGGGCTGCTGGTGGCAGTTTCACGTCGCTGGGCGGCTTCCACGGGCGGTTTGGCGGCGCGGTCTATGACCTGACATCGGCCAACGGCACCAACCTGATTATTGATGAAGGCAGCGAGGCCAGCGCCCGCTTCATTCGCACCCCGGAGGGCGCCGCGAGTTTTGCGCTGCCGGTCCACGTGATTGGCGGGCGCTTCTCGGTGGATCAGCTGGCCCCGGACGGCCGGCTGGTCGACTTCAACCGGATGGGGCCGCTCAGTATCAGAGGCCTGAAAATTGACGGCCCGGTGCCGAAGGGGGCCGCCAACCCCGTCATTTCCTTCTGGCCGCAGCCGGCCGGCGCGCCCGCCCACGGACAGCTGGCAGTGAGCGACGTCGCGTTCACGATTCCCCAGTCGAATACGTGGGATCCGCTGCGAGTCAGTGCCTTCGCACACGTCAACTCGTCCGGCAATACCTGCGTGGATGCGGCCGGGGCCGTGGCGGAGTGCAAGGGGCTGGCCGCCGGCGTGACGTCCACGGCGGGCGTGTCCTTCGCGGAGTTATCGGCTGGGGGGTTCCAGACCTTGTTGCCGGGCCATAGCACCTACTGCGACGACTGCGGCGCCGACCGGCAATCGGGACTCTGTGTGGGTGGTGGTACCGGTCAGTTGGCGCAGAAGCGCCGGGACGGCTGGTACTGCGACTAGCGCCCGAACAGCTTGCGCGGGGCGCCGGAGAGCCAGATCGCCACGGCCGTGGTGATGACCACCGACCCGAGGGTCCCGAGCGCGGCGCCCTGGCCCGCTAAATCGGGGATCAGCCACAGGAACAGGACGACGGCGGAGGCCGCGGCAATCGCCTGCAGCACCACGAGTTGCCGGGATTGCCGGTGGGCGTAGAGGATCACCTCGAAGGCCTGCTGCACCATCTGCAGCGCATAGGCGGCGCCGATCCAGGGCAGCAGGGCGGCAGCGCCCGCGCGAAAGGCGGGCCCCAGCAGGAGCGTGCACAGCGGCTCGGCGAGCACCGTTATCAGCAGCCAGCCCGTCACGCCCACCGCGAGTGCCAACCCCAGCAGCACGCGCAGGGTGCGGCGTTCCTTGGCGGCATCGCCCTGGGCCACTGCCTCGTAGAGCACCGGGCGCAGCGTGTTGTGGAGCAGGGCATTGGCCGCGATGAAGGGCTGGCTGCCCAGCGCGTAGGCCGCCCAGTAGATGCCCACCGTCTCGGGGCCCCAACTGGCGTTCAGGAAATACCGGTCGCCCATGCTCATCACCCAGTTCATCGCCGCCATGGGCATGAGGGGCAGGGCGTAGCGCAGGAACTCGCTCCGGTGGTTTTGTACCCAGGGCTCGTCCGTCGCGCCCTCAACTTCAGCAGCGCCGCGCACGGTTCGCCGGCGGAGCAGCAGCGAGAGCGTGACCGAGCCGGCCACGAAGCCCAGCAGGGCGTAGAGCGCCGCGGGCCCCAGCCACCAGACCAGCAGCGCGGCGGCGGCGGGCCGGGCCAGGGCGTCGAGGCCCGTGCGCAGGGCGTAGTCCTGTTGCCGGCGTGCCCCATTCAACAGTGCGGCTTCGAAGGAGCGCCAGGCCTCGGCGGCCACCACGCCGGCCGCGACGAGGAACACCACCGGCGCCACGGGCGCGTCAGACCAGAGCGTCCAGCCGGCACCCGCCAGGGCGATGAGCAGGCCTGCAGCCAGGACCCCGCGCTGGACATAACCAGCAGCGAGGCGGCGCAGGGCACCCACTTGCCCCGCCAGACGGGCGTCCGGAAAGGAACGCATCGCGGCCTGCAGGAACGGCAGGCAGAAAAGTCCCATGCCGAGGGTGCCCAGTCCGACGACCAGCGAGATCTGGCCGTAGACCTCGGGGGGGAGCAGGGTGGTGAGGACGCGGGTGCCGGCGAGACCGGCGATGACGACGATCGCCTGGCCCGCCGCGATCCACGCGGCGTCCTTGACTATCATCGGCTTTACGCTCCCATGGGGTACTGGCTATAGTACACGCCTGTACGCAGTGCCGGATCTGCGCCGCGCGGGAGAGCATTGGTTGGAGGCGCCGGCGACTGTGACCCATCCCGCATCGTCAAAGGCCGTACCGTTCAGATGGCGCCTGGCCGGCTGGCTGCGCCGGATCCCGGAATTCCGCGGCCGTGACCGGCTTGGAGGCATCATTCTTCGCGGTGCCACCCCGCCGGCCGGGGTCGTCCGCTGTCTCGTCGGCCCCAATCTGCTCTACGACGCCCGCATGCAGGAAGACGGCTCCTGGGTCGATCTGTTTTTTCTCCAGTACGAGTCGCCGGCACTGACCCCGATCCTGGAAACCTTTCTCCGCCCCGGCTCCACCTTCGTCGACGTGGGCGCCAACATCGGGGTGTACGCAGGCTGGGCGGCGCGCCTCGTGGGGACCGGCGGGCAGGTGCTGGCCTTCGAGCCCGTGCCGGCCACCCGTGACTACCTGGAGCACGTCGTCGCGCTGAATCACCTGGACAACCTGCACGTGATTCCCAAGGCCCTGGGCGCCCAGTCCGGCACGGTGACGCTGTGGGTGTTGCCCCGGGCCTCCGGGCTGACTACCTCACTGCCGCCCACCGCGGGCTCGGCGGCGCAGCCCGTGGACGTGCCCCTGACCACCCTGGATGACGAACTTGCAGCCCAGGTCGCGGCGAGGGGCGGGCCGCCGCCGGCGCTGGTGAAGATCGACGTGGAGGGCCTCGAGATCGCGGTGCTTAAGGGCGCGGCGCGGACGCTGGCGGGCCCGACGCCACCCGCCGTGGTCTTCGAGACCCACGGCCCTTACTTAGTGCGCGCAGGAGTCGACTTCGGCGAGCTGCCCGGCTGGTTCGAGGACCAGTTCGGCTTTCACCTGTTTGGCATGCTGCCTGCGGGGCTGCGGCGGATTGCGCGGGGCACCCCGGCGCCGCCGGCGCACAACTGTCTCGCGCTCCACCCGGAGCACCATCGCACCGAGCTTGAGACCCTCTCCCGGATGCGCTTCCGCCGCAACCAGTCTTGCTAGCGCCACGCGCTCGTGGCTAAACCCCGGGTCCTCTGCTTCGCCAGCTACTACCTGCCCGGCTTCCGCGCCGGGGGTCCGGTGCGCAGCCTGACGCGGCTGTGCGAATGGCTGGAGGACGATTTCGAGTTTCGCGTGGTCACCCGCAACCGGGACCTGGCCGTCGCTGAACCCTACCCGGACCACCGGCCGGGGCAGTGGTATCCCTTTGGTGCGACCCTGGTGCACTACCTGGAACGGCCCTACGGGGCACCGGGGCCCCTGCGGGAGATTGTGGCGGAGTGGCGGCCCGACCTGCTGTACTTCCACAGCTTCGTCGATCCGGCGCTCGTGATCATGC
>CAMBYH010000079.1 GCA_945872065.1 Arsukibacterium tuosuense | reverse complement strand
ACGTGCTTCACGCCCCGGGCCTTGGCCACGTCGATGAACTGCTTCTCCAGTTCCAGCTGCTTCTCGCCGTTGGGCATGGTCATTAGCGCCTTCTCGACACCGGCCAGGGCTGTCTCCAGCACGGCCCGGTCGGTGACGTCACCAATCACGAGCTCGACGCCCGCAGCCTTCAGTGCCACCGCCTTGTCGGCGTTGCGAACGATCGCGCGGAACTTGATGCCCTTCTTGAGGAGGGCCTGGGCGGACGCGCCGCCGGTCTTGCCGGTAACGCCAGTGAGCAACAGCATGGATGTTCTCCGGGGGGGGGGGAATTGAGAGCGGCCGCTAGTCTAGCGGATCAGGGGCCCGCCGGTCCGCCTCGAACAGACTCTCCAGCTGCTCTGCGGACGCCTTGGCCGTAGCCTGGAACTTGGCCTCGTCGCCACGGATCTCGAACTGCCCCTGCAGAGTGGCCTCATCGTGGGCGCGGAACAGGGCCACGCTGCGCCGGGCGGTCGCCGGATCGTCGCCCAGCCACTCCAGCACGTGCTCCGCCATATCCAGGCTGGAGAGGTAGGTCTCCCGCATGAGGTACGGCACCTGAAGCTCCATCATGCGAAACGCGTGCTGGCGGTTGCGCACCCGGGCGAAGACTTTCAGATCGGGATACTGGTGGCGGGCAAACTCTGCAATCTTCACCGACGCGTCCTGATCGTCCACGGCGATAACCAGTACCTCCGCCTTGTCCAGCTGGGCGGCGCGGAGCATCTCCGGACGAGCCGCATCGCCGTAGAAAATCCGGTTGCCAAAGCGCCGGACAAAGTCGACCTGGCTCTGACTGATCTCCAGCGCCGTAAAGGGAATACCCCGGGCACGGAGAATGCGGGCCACGATCTGCCCAAAGCGGCCAAAGCCGGCAATCACCACCCGGTGATCGTCGGGCACCACGTCATCGTAGCGGGGCTCCTCGGCAGGCGAAAACCAGCGACTGAACCACCGGTCATCGGCAATCAGCAGCAGCGGACTGAGCAGCATGGAAAGCGTCACGGCAAGCACCAGCAGCTCGGCAAGGTCCCGGCTCAAGAGTCCCGCAGAGACGGCGATGGGAAAGAGCACGAAGGCGAACTCGCCTCCCGCCAGCATGACCAGGGCGAGGGACCTGGCCTGGGCGCGCAGCGGCCCCGGGGAGATCCGACCCAGGCCATAGAGCACCAGCCCCTTGGCCAGCATCAGCCCCACCGTAATACCGAGCACCTTGAGCGGCGCCTCCCCGACCAGCCCGAGATTCACCGACATGCCGACGGCAATGAAGAACAGGCCCAGCAGCAGGCCTTTGAAAGGCTCCAGGTCGGCCTCGAGCTCGTGACGGTACTCACTATCGGCCAGCAGGACGCCGGCAATGAAGGCGCCCAGCGCCATGGACAGGCCGGCAGCATTGACGAGCAAGGCCGTGGCGATCACGAGGAGCAGGGCCGCCGCCGTGAACACATCCGGAATCCGGGTCTCGGCAACCACGCGCAGGATGGGGCGCAGCGCGTAGCGTCCCGCAACGACGATCACGGTGACGGCACCGAGCGCGAGGAGCGGATTGAGCCCCGCCTGCTCCGCATCGCCAACGGCTGCCACGCCCAGCAGCGGCAGGATGGCCAGCGCGGGCAGGACCGCGAGATCCTGGAAAAGCAGGATGCCGAAAGCACCACGGCCATGCTGGGACGCGAGTTCCTTCCGCTCGGTCAGGAGCTGCAGCACCATGGGTGTGGATGACAGGCTTAAGCCAAAGCCGGCAATCAGGGTGGCCGCCAGGGGCAGCCCGAGCAGGAATCCGAGCCCGGCAAGGACCGACGTGGTGGCCAGGACCTGGGCGGCGCCCAGACCAAACACGACCCGGCGCAACGCGAGCAGCCGGCTGGGTTGCAACTCCAGGCCAATCAGGAACAGGAGCAGCACGACGCCGAATTCGGCGAAGTGCAGGATGCTCTCTACGTCGGCGACGAGCTTCAGGCCAAAGGGCCCAATGAGCATCCCGCTGGCCAGGTACGCCAGCACGGCACTCAGACGGAAGCGCCGGAAGAGCGGCACGGCAATCACCGTTGCCGCCAGGAACAGCGCGACCTGGGTCAGTAGGCCGGTCATGGACTGGCTACGGCAGCACTACTGCAGCACTACTGCAGCGCTAGGGCGCCGTAAAACCCATGGCCTTGTGGCTGCCATCGCAGTAGGGCTTGGTCTTCGAGGCGCCGCAGCGGCAGAGGTAGGTTTCCTCCACCCGGTTGAGCGTGCGGCCGGTGCCGCTCACGATCTCGAGGGGTCCCTTGGCCTGCAGCGGGCCATTGGGAATAACCGTCACGGCGAGAGGCCCGTTGCGCACGGCCAGCGCCGCCGATTCTTTGGTCGGGGTTTCCCCGGTAGCCACAAAGCCCGCGGCCACGTGACTGCCGTCGCAGTAAGGTTTGTTGGCAGACGCGCCACAGCGGCAGAGCGTGGCCCGGAAGCCGGCAGGCTGGCCGGCGATCTGCAGGGGCGCGTGGAAAGCCAAAGGCCCGTTTTCCAGGACCCGGGCGGTGTTGACGAGGGGACCCGTTTCTCCGGCCCCACCGTCGAGGCGGTCATACTGGATGGCCCCCGAGGGGCACTTGTGGGCGAGTTCGGCGATTTCCTCCGGCGTGGCCCGGTCCGGGTGCAGCCACTCGCCCTGGACGTTGGGGACGAAGACATCGGGACGATCCAGCACGCAATGGCGGGAATGGATGCATTTTCCGGCTTCGAGACGGATCACGGACCGCTTGCCGCGGGCCTCTTCAACCTTGGGGGGAATGGAGTTTCTCCTTTTCCCCTACTCTACCGCTTCCTATCGCGCCGGGATTGCCTATAATTCCGGCCCGCTGCCATGCGTCCTGACAGCCACAACGCGCCCGTAGCTCAGCTGGATAGAGCACCTGGCTACGAACCAGGGGGTCGGCGGTTCGAATCCGTCCGGGCGCGCCATTACTCAAGCGACCGCCAAACCTACGCCCGGAACAAAAACTCCTGCATCCCGTTCCGGAGCAGCATCGCACTCTCCGCCCGAAACCCGCGCAGGCACTTCCCCAGATCCTCTGGTGAATACCGGGGCGCGGTTCTGGTGGCAGTGCTCGTCACCGTTTCAATCAGCCGTCCGTCCGGCAACGGCGCAAACTGACTCGGCTGCGCTGGCATCGTGGTGCCCGTGTACACGATCAGCACGTGGGCAAAGCCCCCCGGCCGCATCCGGGCAGCAAGACACTCCATCAGGGTGGCAATCGCCGGACGCTGCAGGTAATTCAGCAGGTCCCAGCACAGGACGATGTCCGTGGGTTCCTGCCGGGCCCGGGGCAGCAGGGCCTCGGCCTTTTCCCGACGCAGGTCCCGGTCCGGTTCTTCATCCAGCGTGGAGAGGCCCTCCGCGAGATCAGCAATCTCGAGCCGACAGCGAAACGGCGTCAGCAGTGCCACTGTCTCCGGCCGGACGGCGCCCAGATCGAGCACGACGGAACGCCGCTCCTCGCTCAGGGACTCCACCAGCCGGCGGAACAGCGGCGCGTTAACAGGCGCCGGTTCCGCGGCGGCGGATTTCGCCGTGCGGCTGGGGAGACTCACCACGCTACAAGCGTCAGTCGATCAACGCGAACTGTCAGCGTGACTGGCCGCTCACGTTGCCAACCGGGGCACCCGAACCGGACACCGGCTGGGGCGAGGCTACTGGCCTTGGCGCGGATGAAACCGGGCCGCGATTCGCGTTACCGGGCGAACCCAGCACGTTCTTCACCGACTCCGGATCCATCTCGATCGAGCCCTTGAAGGCAGCGCCGTCTTCCAGCGTCACCCGGGGCGAGGTGATGTTGCCCCGCACCTTGGCACTCTTGCGCACGATCACCTGCTCGGAGCCGAAGAGGTCGCCGTCCATGGAGCCCTCCACGAACACCGTGTGGGCGTAAACATCAGCCTTGATCTTGCCCTGGGCGCCGATCGTGAGGGTGTGGTTCTGCAACTGGATCGTGCCGGTCACTTCGCCCTCGACGTAGAGATCCTCCTGGCCCCGCAGGGTGCCATCGATCTGGATCGACGGGCCGATGACGGCGGTGACCCGGGCGCGGGACGGGGTGGTCGACGGACTCGCAGCAGCGCGGGGTGCCGCGTCGGCTGCGGGAGTGGCCACCGGAGCCTGGGAGGAACCGGGGGTCGTGGAGTCTTGGGGGGAGTCGCCGGGCTTCTTGGTACGTTCGAACATGACTGTCTCCTTAGGCTTTGAGTTACCTGATTTTTCTGGACGCCGGATTGGTGGAGTGTACAGAAATGGCGGGCCAAGCAAACCCGGATCGTTCCAGTCCAGGGAACTGGCCCGACCAGGGCCGGACTGTTCAGGAGAAGTTCAGGCAGATGCGCAGATTTGGCCAGTTCGGGGGCTAGCGAATGAACTCCCACTCCCAGACCGGACCGGCCATGGGGTCCTCGTAATCACCCAGCAACAGGAAGCCCGTTTTCTGGAGGACGGCAGCCGGGGCGCCCCGGTTGGGCGGGCTGTGGGCAATGATCTTCAGCGAGGGATCGGCAGCGTAAGCCATCTCGATCAACTGACGCACCATGGCCGTGGCCAGGCCCCGGCCTTCGTGACCCGGAAAGGTGAAGAAGGCAATCTCCACCGCCCCGGCGGAGGGGGCCGTCTTGAAGGCGCAGGTGCCGACGAAGGCGCCCGCCGACAGCGCGAGGTAGCCGATCCAGGGCGGATTGAAACCCGTGGTCTGGTACATCTCGGCAGTGGCCTGACAAACCGCGGCAGGCGTGTCGGCCAGTTGGATGCCCGGCTGCACGACGCTGGCATCCCGAGCAATTTCCACGAGGGTGACTGACATGATGGAGCGGATGCTACCGGATTGGCCCGCAGAAATGGCCGATAATCAGGTCTGCCAACTGCCGGACTGCTGCCGTGTGCGGACGCTACGTCGCCAAGATCGATGCGGCTCTGGAGCGGGACTGGGCGCTCACCCGGCCACCACCGCTCTTTGCCAGCTACAACATTGCGCCCACCACCCCGGTACCCGCAGTGCGGGAGCGTAACGGGGAGCGTCTCTGTGAACTCCTCCGCTGGGGTCTGGTCCCCTTCTGGGCCAAGGGTCTCCCGCCGAAGCTGAGCACCATCAACGCCCGTCTCGAAACCATCGCCACGGCCCCCAGCTATCGCGGGCCCTGGCAGCGGGGCCAGCGCTGCATCCTGCCGGCGCTGGGCTTCTACGAATGGCAGGTGGGGGACGCCGGGAAGCAGCCCTGGTACATCCACATCAAGGATCAGTCCGTGTTTGGACTAGCGGGCTTGTGGGAGGCGTCCACGACCCCCGAGGGCCTCACGGTGGAGTCCTGCACGATCATCACCATGCCTGCCAACCCGTTCATGGCGGAAATCCACAACAGCAAGGCCCGGATGCCCGCCATCCTGCGGCGAGCTGATCACGACGTCTGGCTCGCCGGTGATGCAACCGCTGCCCTCCACTGCCTACGCCCCTATCCGGAAGACCAGATGCTGGCGCACACGGTCAGCATCGCCGTGAACTCACCCCGGAACAACACCGCCGGGCTGCTGGAGCCCGCTGGCCACGGCCCGGGCGCGTAACTGCCCGCAACCACCCTCCACGTCCTGGCCCGCCGACCGCCGGAGCTTCGCCAGCACGCCCCGCTGATGCAGGTAGCGCGCCATCTCGGCAGCACGCTCAGCGGACGGGCGCTGGAAATCCAGGCCCTCCACCGTGTTGTAGGGGATGAAGTTCATGACCGCGTACTTGCCCTTCAGCAGCGCCACGATCCGGTTCAGCTCATCCTCGCCGTCGTTGATGCCGGCGAGTAGCGTCCACTGGTACTGAATCGGATAGGTGGTGGCCCGTGCATAGCGCTCGCCGAGAGCCACGAGTTCCTCCGGGTCCAGACGCGGGGCCCGGGGCAGAAGACGGGCGCGCAGCAACCGGTCGGTCGAGTGCAGGGAGAGTGCCAGGGCGGGCTTGACGGGGCCCTCGGGCAAGCGCTCAAACACCCGGCGGTCGCCCACGGTGGAGAACACCAGGTTCTTGTGGCCGATGTCCCCCGCCGTACCCAGCAGCTGAATGGCTTCCAGCACGTTGTCCAGGTTGTGGGCCGGCTCGCCCATGCCCATGAAGACCACCTTGCGCACGGGTTGGCGGGTCCGGGCCAGCGCCACCTGGGCCACGATCTCGGCACTGCCGAGCTGCCGGAGCAGGCCCTCGCGACCCGTCATGCAGAACACGCAGCCCACCGCACAACCCACCTGGGTGGAAATGCAGACCCCGTTAGGCGGCAGCAGCACGGTTTCTACCGACTGCCCATCCGCCAGACCGAGGAGCAGGCGAGTGGAGCCGTCGGCGCCCGGATGCTCAGAGCGGATTCTCGCCAGACTCGCAAGATCAGTGGCCACCTCCGGTAGGAGCGCCTTCAGGCGCGACGGATATTCCGGCAGCCCACCGCCCCCATCCAGCGGCAAGCCCCGCGCCCAGGCCCGCAGCACCCGGGCCTCGTGCACAGGCCGGGCTCCGTTTGCCTGGAGACGGTCGCGGAGTGTGGCTATACGCATTGGAAGGGGGTGGGATCGCGCCTTAAGGCGCTCCTACGACCGGCGGCCGCTACCGGAGGGCGCCTTGAAGGCTGACGGCTTCCAGGGGTAGCCGGCGGCCTCTGGCGGGATGTCCTGGGCGTAGGCTTTCCAGGTATCCACGCGGGAGTTGTCGGGCACCCAGCCGTCCGGCACCGTCAGGAACTGGGGCGCGTGCTTCTCGATGTAGGCCCGCACTTTCGGCGGGACGTCGTCGAGACCCTGCAGACCCTTGTGACTGAACATGCGCCCGAACAGCGTCGCGCCGGCGTACTCGGTGCCGCCCATCTGCATAAAGGGCCAGCACTCCGACAGGCGCGTAAAGCCGGCGTTGAAGCGCACCGTCGGCAAATCCCGGTCCTCCATTTCCCGCTTCGAGAAGTTGAACGTGAAGTGCTCGGAGGGCGTCGTGCGCTTGCCCGTGGACGACCGGGGCCAGCCCTCCGGGGTCACGGGGTTCGTGTAGTCGTGGGTGTAATCCCAGGACAGCAGCATGTCATCGCCATAGGTCTGGAAGGGCAGGATGAAGGGATAGCGGCCCGCAGTATCGGGGAACGCTGTGCCTTCGTTCATGAGCGTCGGGCTGTCTCCCTCCACGCCCATGAAGAACCGCGGAATCTCCTTGCCAACCTTGCCCACCAGCACGTCGTTGTAGAAGTGGTAGACGGGCACCGTCTTGCCCGTGAACGGGTTGGCCCAGGTCTCCAGGATGTCACCCGTGCGCAGATCCGTGAAGTAGCCGGTTTCCCGGGACTTGATCCAGAGGTCCTTGTTCTCGTCGATGCGGGCCAGCAGCGCCCCCGTGCCGGTGTAGCCAAACACCGGGACCGCACGGCGGCCGGGAATACGGAGGTACATGAGCCCGTGGAAGGCGCCAATGACCGGCGTGTCGTAGCCCGCCCAGAGCTTGCCAAAGGCGTAGAGGTTGTCCGCCGGATCCGCGTAGTTGAGAGCGGTCCCTGCCCGTGCAGGCGGGGCCGCTGCCGTGCCAAGCACGGCGCCTAGACTGAGACCAACCGCGGACTTGAGGGCTGCGCGCCGATCCAGCAGAAGATCAGCAACCAGACGCGATGACATGAAAGGCGACTCCAGCCAGACCGGAGGAGCCAGTGTAAGGCAGAGCAGCCTCTCCGGCTCTTGCGCCTACGTCCCCGGCTCCCAGTCGCTGTGGAGTGCCACCCGCCACATCAGCCGGCCTCCGGTGTAGTCGGAGTTGGGGCTGTGCTGGACGGCCCGGTTATCCCAGAGCATCAGCGAGTTACTCCGGTACCGGAAGCGGCAGCAGAAAATGTCCCGCGTGGAATGGCGCTTCAGCATGGTCAGAACGGCCTCGCTCTCGTCGCGAGTCAGGCCCTTGATGCCGACGGTCCAGGCCTGATTCAGGTACAGCATCTTCCGGCCCGTTTCCGGATGCCGGCAGATCAACGGGTGTTCGACCTGGGGAAACTTGGTGCGCATGCCCCGCAGCATGTCGATTGCGGCGATCGTGGCCGTGGAATGGTGTCCGGAGTTGAGACCGTACTGCAGGACATCGTGGATGGCGATCTTGTCCTCGAGAAACGCCTGCATCGCGGGTGACAGATTTTCGTAGGAGAGATAGTTGCTGGCAAACAGGGTGTCGCCGCCCGCTGCCGGCACTTCCCGGGCATACAACATGGCGCCCATGCTGGGGTTGCGCTGATAGGTGTGGTCTGCGTGCCAGCCCAGATTCTGGGTCGAGACCGTTTTAGCGTTCTTCGGCGCACCGCGCAGGTAATAGACCCCCGGGACATCGGCGCGGTGGGGCAGGAACGGCTCATCCTCGAGCTTGGCGAAGCGCTTGCCAAAGTCGGCGAACTGCTCCTGAGTGAGTATCTGGTCGTGGAACATGACGGCCGAGTAGTCGAGGAACGCCTGATGGATGGCGGCGAACTCCGCGGTGGAGATGTTGGCCAGGTCCACGCCGAAGATTTCGCAACCCAGAGCGCCGGTGAGGGGCCGCACTTCCATGCTACCGGGAGCGATACTTTGTGCTGACGCTGCCATGACTGAACTCCTGCTAGAAGTGACTGGAGGGACTATCGAGGGGTCAGTGTAGTATTGTCATATCAATATAACAATACAGCCCGGATACGCCAGCCCGGCCGCTGGCCCGGGACCCGTCAGGGCCTTTGGCCGGGACCCTTCCAGCCAAAGTAAAAGGGTGTGTAGGGGTCCGTCAGCGGGTCCTTCGGGAGGTAGCCCGTGCAGCGGGCCGGCCTGGTATTGGTCGTGCGGGCCCAGTTCAGGGCGCTGGGCGCCACCCAGGGCGCGGGGTAGCGCATGCCCAGCGCCGCCGACAGGCAGGCGATCACCTGGGCGCTGAAGAAGATGAAGTAGTTGTCGTAGAACGTCAGGTGCGTCAGGGCAATGGCCAGATTGGGGATATGGCAGCCCAGCGCCTTGATCTTCTGGGTCATTGGCGTGTCGTGCTCCGGCGCGATGTAGTGGTCCCAATAAATGTTGTGCCAGTTCGGCTGATAGGCGCCGAGGATGAGGAAGGTCACGATCCAGGTTCCCCACTCCGGCATGCCCACGTGGCCCACCAGCAGCCAGATCGACAGGAACAGCTGCCCGGAGCTGGACCCCCAGAGAAAACCGAACACCGCGGAGACCAGGCGGTTGCTCTGCCGCTCGAAGACCGGCGTGAAGTAGGACCAGACGCCGGCATAGGCCAAAAAGATAAAGAGGTAGAGCCCGCCCGTGAACAGCAGCCAGTTCGGGCTGGCCAGCTGGGCCGCGGTGGCGATCGGACTGGTGAGCAGCAGTTCCATCGCGCCGGTCCAGTAGGACAGGAGGTAGCAGCTGCAGAAATAGATGCCGGCCCGCAGCCAGGCGATCTTCGGGTAATAGATATCCCAGGGATGCTGGCGGTAGCGCGCGAACCAGAC
>CAMBYH010000078.1 GCA_945872065.1 Arsukibacterium tuosuense | reverse complement strand
GTGCCGAAGAACACTTTGTCCTGGCCCTGGGTGTTGATGTAGCGCTTGAAGCTCTCGGGCCAGTACTTCGGCCGGTGGGCATCGGAGCCGATAAACACGTTGGCATGCTTCCACGCCATGGCGATCATCTCGTCGTGCCAGGGAATCCCCACGTGGATACCGAGGAGTTTGAGTTCCGGAAAATCACAGGCGACGCCGTCCAGGCTGATCGGCCGGCCGACGCTGCGGCAGGGAAAGTCCGGCGCGTAGATCATCGACTGACCCACCTGCATCTGGATGGGAATGCCGAGCTCGCAGCACTTGGTATAGAAGGGGTAGTTCTTCGCGTGGTCGGGCGCGAGTTCGAACCAGTGGGGGTAGAGGTGGGCGCCGATGAAGCCCAGGTTCTTCACGGCGTGTTCCAGCTCCCGCACGCCCTTCATGCCGGTGTAGGGGTCGATGCCGGCCAGGCCGTGGAAGCGTTTCGGGTACTTCGCCACGGCTCTGGCGACGATCTCGTAGGGCATGTGGTAGCAGCCGGGGAGGCCCGGCCGGCCGGACCGGGCCGCGATCAAAAAGGCCCGCTCGATCCCGGCGGCGTCGAGCTGCTCCAGCATCTGCTCCAGACTGATGCCCGAGGACACCATGCTCTTTTCTGCGTTCATCTTGCCGGAGAAGAAATCCGTGCCCCACTTCGGGCGCGCGGCCAGCGCCTCGTCGGTCCAGATGTTCACGACGGCATCGATGGCCTGGTAATCGGGCTTGCTCATGGGCGGGGTCCGCTGCGGTGTTTGGGGCCTGCATTGTAAGGGGAAATGGGGACATGCCTCATTTCCCCCGCGGGGAAATGAGGCATGTCCCCATCCCGCTTTCCGGTGGTACTCTACGTGCCTGTCTTAGGGGTGGCCTGGGCGCAAGCGCCCGGCCTGAGATCCGCAAGGGAACCCTTTGAACCTGATCCGGCTAGTACCGGCGTAGGGACAAGACGCACGTCTGTCGACATCCCCCCTCGCTATTGCCGGCCGGATCGTCCTGTTGCTGGAGATCCGTGGGATGTATCGGTCGCGCGTGAACGCGCTCCTACTGCTGGTGGCCATGCCGCTGGCGGCAGAGCCGCTGCCCGAGATCGTGGTTGTGGCGTCCGCTCTGCGGGAGACGGAGCTGGCCACGGTGCCGGCCAGCATCACGGTGCTCGACCCGGCGACCATCCAGCGCGCGTCGGTCCAGCACCTCGAAGAGCTGATCCCGCTGGTCGCTAACCTGAACTGGAGCGGGGAGGGGTCCCGGGCCCGGTACTTCCAGATCCGGGGCACGGGGGAACTGGAGCAGTACGAGGGCGCGCCCAACCCGTCGGTGGGCTTCATCGTGGACGACATCGACCTGTCCGGCATCGGCGGCGTGGCCACCACCTTCGACGTGGACCGCATCGAGGTGCTGCGGGGTCCCCAGGGCACCCGCTACGGGGCCAACGCGCTGGCGGGGCTCATTTATGTGGAAACCGGCCAGCCGACGGCGGAGGCGGGCGCGGAAATTCTGGCCACCGGTGGCAGCGACGACACCTGGGCCCTCGGCGGCGTGGCGCGGGGCACCGTTCCTGGTCTTGGGGCCGGCCTGGAGGAGTCACTGACCTATCGAGTGGCCGTCCAGCAGTATCGGTCTGATGGCGACATCCACAACGCCTTCCTCGGTCGCGATGACACCTCCAACCAGGACGAATTCACCGCCCGGGCCAAGCTGCGCTGGGAGCCGGCGGCGGATATGACCCTGCAGCTCACGGCCTTCCACGTGAATCTGGACAACGGCTACGACGACTTCAGCCTGGCGAATAACGCCACCACCTACTCCGACCAGCCGGGTGAAGATTCCCAGCAGACCGACGCGGCGGCGTTGCGGGCCACGATCGGGCTGGGCGGGGTTGCCGATCTGGTGAGCATCACCGGCTTCGCCAGCTCCAACATCGTCTACGGCTTTGACGCGGACTGGGGCAACCCGGCGTTCTGGGCGCCTTACGTCTACAACTTTTCCTCCCGGATCACCCGCCAGCGGGACACCGTGAACCAGGAGCTGCGCCTCATCTCCCGACCGGGCCGCACGGTGCTCGGCGCCGACTGGCTGGTGGGTCTCTACGCGCTGAAGCTGAAGGAGGACGTCAGCCAGCGGGACCTCGCGAACTGCGATGTGGCCACCTGCGGGGAGGAGCTGATTTACGACACGACGGGCAGCAGCCGCTACGACGCCACCAACCTGGCGGGTTATGGCGAGCTCAGTTGGGCGGTTGCCGAAAGCACGCGCCTCTCGACGGGGCTGCGCTGGGAACGGCAGGACGCGAACTACAGCAACAGCACCGGTGGTCGCGCGGACCCGGTTGAGCGTATGAGCGGCGGTGACGTGACGCTCACCCGCACGCTTCAGTGGGCCGCCACCGACAGCACGCTCTGGGCCCGCCTGGCCCGGGGCTACAAGGCCGGCGGTTTCAATCCCGGCGTGGTGGGGATTCCGGAAGCGGAGGAGCGCCTCGATTTCCAGCCCGAGTACCTGTGGAACTACGAAGTCGGCCTGCGGGTCGCCAGTGCCGAGAGCCGCTGGTGGGCCTCGGGCAGCGTGTTCCTGCAGCAGCGGGATGGTCAGCAGATCCGGCTTTCAGAGCAGTTCCGCCCGGGCGACCCCGCGACCTTTCGCTTTTACACGGAGAACGCGGAGGACGGGCGCGCCACCGGGCTCGAACTGGAGCTGGGCTGGCAGCCCCTCGAGACCCTGGAGCTGGGGGCCGCCCTGGGGCTGCTGGACACCGAGATCACCGGCTTCAACGCCCGCTCCGAACTGGAAGGCCGGGATTTCGCCCACGCGCCCCGCTACAACTTGGCGCTGAACGGCACCTGGCGCGTGGCCGGTGGCTGGTTTGCCCGGGTGGACTACACGGGCAAGGGCGGGTACGCCATCGACTACTGCCAGGCCGCCGACTGCAACGATCCCCGCACCAGCGCCTACCAGCTGGTCGGCCTGCGGGCAGGCCGGGAGTGGGGCGCCTGGTCCGTCGAGGCCTGGTGCAGCAACCTGCTGGACGAGGAGTACGCCCTGCGGGGTTTCTACTTCGGCAATGAACCCCCGAACTTCGAGCCGACCCTCTACACCCGGCAGGGCGATCCCCGCCAGGCCGGTGTGACGCTACGCTACCGCCTGTAGGAGCGCGTTCACGCGCGATCTGCGCGATCCCAAATTTCCGATCGCGCGTGAACGCGCTCCTACGGGCAGCAACACCAAGGAAAAACACCATGCGCATCACCGCCGAACTGAGCCTCTACCCCCTGGCCCCGGACTTCGTCGGCCACATCACCGACTTCATAGTCGACCTGCGACGGGAGCCGGGGCTCGAGATTGTCACCAACCAGATGAGCACCCAGGTGCGGGGTGAGTTCGACGCGGTGCTGGCCGCCGTCGGCCGCTGCACCCGCGCCACCATGGAGCGGGTCCACCCGGTGGTGCTGGTCGCCAAGTTCCTGAACGCGGATCTGGAGATCGCGTCAGCACCGACCGTCCCTTGATGGAGCCCATCGAAACCACAGCGGTGCTGCTCGCCGTGGCGTATCTCCTGCTGGCGATCCGGGAAAATCGCTGGTGCTGGCCCGCGGGCATCGGCAGTGCGCTGCTGTATCTGTATGTGTTCTACGGCGCGGGTCTGTACATGCAGTCGGCGCTGCAACTTTTCTATGTCGCCATGGGCGCTTACGGCTGGTGGGCCTGGCGGCCGGCCACGGCAGAGGGGAGCGGGCAGCCCATGCTCGCCATCACCCGCTGGCCGCTCCACCGCCACGGGCTCGCCCTGGTGGTCATTGCAGCGCTGTCCCTCGCCAGCGGCTGGTGGCTGGCCCGCTCCACCGACGCGGCCGCGCCCTACCTGGACTCTGCGGTCACCTGGAGCGCGGTGCTCACCACCTGGATGGTGGCGCGGAAGGTGCTGGAGAACTGGCTGTACTGGTTCGTGATCGACGCCGTGAGCCTCGCGCTGGCCCTCAACCAGGGCCTGCACCTCACCGCCGGGCTGTTTGCCTTGTACCTGGTGCTGGTGGTCATCGGTGGCTGGACCTGGCTGGGCCGCTGGCGGCGGACCGCGGCTGAGCAGCGATGACCCTGCCATTGGAGTGGGAAGTCCTGGAGCCGCTGGCGGCCACCACCATCAGCCGGACCTGGCGCGTGGCTATTGGGGGGAAGTTCGCGGTCCTGCGCCAGGACGAGCCCGGGGCCGCCCGACTGGGCCTGAACCGGCTGGCGGAGCCAGCGGTGCTCAAGGCCGCCGCCGCCGCCGGGCTGGGCCCCGCCTGCCTGTGGGCCGACCCGGCCCGGGGGCTGCTGCTCACCGACTGGTTACCTGGCCGAGCCTGGACGCCGGCGGATCTCCAGGAGCCGGCTAACCTGCGCCGGGCGGCCGGGCTGCTCCGGCGCCTGCACGCCACGCCGCTGGCTGGCCCCGTGGTTGATCTGGCGGCGGCCATGGACCGGTACGCCCGGGCCGCGACGGGCGCGACGGGGGTACCGGGCGTGCCTGGCGAGACAGGCGTGTGTTTCTGCCACAACGACCCCACCCCGGGGAACTTCATCGAGTCACCGGCGGGGGAGCTGCGGCTCATAGACTGGGAATACGCCGGTTTGTGCCACCCCGGCTTCGATCTGGCGGGCCTGGCCCTGGGGGCCGGGCTGAGTCGGGAGCAGGTGACGGTGCTGCTGACCACCTACCGGGGCCGGCCACCGACCCCGCCCGAGGCCGCGAGCCACCGATTGTGGGAGGCGTTCTGCCACAGGCTCGGGGTACTATGGACGGCGGCCTCCGGAGCGGTCCCGGAATCGTGAAGAAAATGACCTAAAGCCGTGCTGGATTATGTAACAGGGCTATTGCTGCCATCATGTCCTGTCACTATATTGTTCCTTACCTAGAACAGAAGCCGCACGTAAGCGGCTCGTTTCAGGTCACGACAAACAATAAGTTGCCGCGCACAGAGGGATCGAAAATGTTCAAGCCGAAGTTGGGTGCCAATCTAATCGCTGGCCTGGTTACCGGGTTAGTTTTTGCAGCCCCCAGCCAGGCGGCAACGGTGTCCTACTTACTGGACCAGTCCAACAAACTGGCCGACGGCATCAACTACCTGCAGGTCACCATTTCCGATGAGGGTACCCCCGGTTCCATCGACTTCACGGTGAAGGCCCTGCAGCCCCTGCTCGACCTCGCTGGCGAGAACTTCGGCATCCAGCGGTTTGGCTTCAATGTCCTCGGCGGCGTTGGTGCCGAAGCCCAGGACGTGGCGCAGCTGCCCGCGAACTGGCGGGCCCGCAACGGCGGCCGCATGGCCGGTTTCGGTCTCTTCGGCATCACGCTGAAGGCCAAGGCCAACGGCAAGGACAAGGATAAAGACGGTCCGCTCAACGTGCAGGATCCACTGACTTTCTCCATCGTGGGCGTCGACCTGGATACGGTCCTCAGCTACGTCGACCTCTCCACGGGCCGCGCGCCCCAGGGCTTCTCGCTCTTCTCCGCTCAGGTCACCGGCCTCAACTTCGGTAACTGCGGCGGCAAGGGTGTCGAAGGCTATGACAGCAAGGGCGCTATTGTCCCCAAGGACGGCGGTGGCAAGTGCGTGACCAGCGCCTACTTTGGCGGCGCCAGCGCTGTTCCGGCACCCCCGGCCGTGTGGCTGCTGGCCACCGGTATCGCTGGCCTTGCGGTCCGCCGCTTCCGGTCGGCCAAGGCCCGCCTCGCGGCCTGAACCTGACTGACGCCAGTCACGACCAACGGGCCCTGCGGGGCCCGTTTTCATGTAGGAGCGCCTTTAGGCGCGATCCATATCGAAATCGCGGGACATGGGAATCGCGCGTGAACGCGCTCCTACAGCGCCGGTGAAACCTTCGTAATGTCACGACGGCCGCTTAAGGGCCGGTGATAGACTTCACATTCAAGGGGTAGGCCCGGTTGCGGGGAGCTTTTCTGGACAAAATCCCGCCCCGTTCACAGACAGCGGCCCCGTCCCAAGGCTAGCCTTCACCCGGTCTGAACAACGTCCCCCTCACGAAAGACCGCAGAGTCCACATATGGCCTTCGAAATCGCAATACCCGAGGACGACAACCGCACCTTCGGGGACTACCTGGATGCCCTGAAGCGCCGCCGCAAGCCGGCGCTGGTCATTGCCCTGGCCCTGCTGCTCCTGGGCGGCATGGCCATTTTCCTCTGGCCGAACGCCTACACCTCCACGGCGGTCATCCTGATCGAAGATCCGGACATCCCGCCGGGCCTCGTGCCGACGACGGTGACCACCTTCGCCTCCAAGCAGATCCAGTACATCAACCAGCGGGTGATGACGCGGACCAACCTGGCGCAGATCATCGAAAAGTTTGACCTCTACCCCGAGGAGCGCAAGTTTTTGCCCACGCTGCTCCTGGTGGGTGACGTGGAAAAATCCATGAGCATCGATGTCATCGATGCCCAGCAGCAGGGGGCGGGCGGCCAGCAGATCGTCAGCGCCATTGCCTTCTTGCTCGCCTTCGAGCACGAGGATCCCGCGATTGCCCGGCAGGTCGCCAACGAACTGGTCTCCCTCTACCTGGCCGAGAACGTCCGGTCCCGCACCGAGAAGACGGCCGAGACCAGCCAGTTCATGCAGGTGGAGGTGGACCGCCTCGACACTGAGGTTCAGGAGCTGGAGGCCCAGATCGCCGGCATCAAGCGGGCCAACGAGGGCAGCCTGCCCGAGCTCATGACCTTCAACATGCAGCTCATGGCCGCGCTGGACAACGACATCGGCGAGATCGACCGGCAGGTGCAGTCGCTGCGGGAAAACAAGATCATGCTGGACGCCGAGCTGGCCAAGCTCAGCCCCATCTCCACCACCGTCACGCCGGAGGGCCGGCCCGTGTCCTCGCCCCAGGACCAGCTGAAGGCCCTGCAGACGGAACTGGCCCGGGTGGAAGGCCGCTACGGCCCCGAGCACCCGGATGTGCTCCGGGTGCGCCGGGACCTGGAGTCCGTCCGGGCCCAGCTGGGCGCCAACATCGATCTCGACCAGACCACCGCCAATCTCGCCCAGGCCCGGGTGGAGCTGGCGAAGGCCCAGGGCAGCTACAGCGCCGACTCGCCCCAGGTGAAGCAGGCCGAGCGGGCCGTGGCCAGCCTGGAGGCCAAGGCGGCGGAGCCCCGGCGCCAGGGCGTCGGCAGCATGGAGCCGGACAACCCCGTCTACATCCAGATTCGCGCCCAGCGGGAAACCCTGGGCTCCCAGGAGCGCTCGCTGATCACCAAGCAGGCCGAGCTCCGGGCCCGCCGCGCCGAAGCCGAGCGCAAGATGCTCAAGAGCTCCGACGTGGAGAAAGACCTGGGCGCGCTCATCCGTCGCCTGCAGAGCGCCACCTTCAGCTACCAGAACGCCCGGGAACGGCTCGTCACCGCGAAGATGGGCCAGTCCCTCGAGACCCAGAGCAAGGGCGAGCGCTTTGCCCTCGTGGAACCGCCGGATCTGCCCCTGCTGCCCTCCAGCCCGAACCGTCCGGTGCTGCTGGCGCTGCTGATCGTGCTGGTGCTGGCGGCCGGCCTCGGCTGGCCCCAGGTGGCCGAGTCCATGGATGAAGCCATCCACAGTGCCCGGGCGATTGAACGGGTGCAGGGCGCGCCGCCGATTGCGGAGATTCCCCTGATCGAGACCGCCCAGGATCGCCAGCAGGAGCGCAACGTTCGGGTGGGCGTGCTGCTGATCGCGCCGGTGGCGATTGCCGCCGTCCTGGCCCTCGTGCACTTCTTCTGGATTCCGCTGGACGTCCTCTGGTACGTGGGTCTCCGCAGGCTGGGTATGTAAGTTATGGAACGGATACGCAAAGCTCTCGAACGCGCGGGCCAGGACCGGCAGATGACGGGCACCGACGTGCCCGGCCAGACCTCCCAGGGCATCCAGGCCGATCTCTCCAGCGGGGTGCGCTACACCATGACGAAGATGGTGGAAGTCTCCCCAAAGCAGCTGCTGGAGAACCGGATTATCGCGGCGCTGCCGGAGCACGCCTTCAAAGACGCCTACCGCATGCTGCGCACCCGGGTGCTCCAGACCATGCGCAACAACGGCTGGACGTCGGTGGCGGTCACCGGGCCGGCCACGGGCTGCGGCAAGACGCTGACGGCGATCAACCTGGCAGTGAGCCTGGCCATGGAGGTCTCCAGCACGGTGTTGCTGGTGGATCTGGACCTGCGCCGGCCGGCCATCCACAAGTACTTTGGTTACGAGCCGGAGCTGGGCCTGTCGGACTACCTGACGACCGACGTGCCGCTGCACCAGCTCCTGTTCACACCGGGGATCGACCGGCTCGTGGTGCTGCCGGGGCGCAGTGCCCTGCCGAATTCGGCCGAAATGCTGCGCTCGCCCCGCATGATTGCGCTGGTGAACGAACTGAAGACGCGGTACCCGGACCGCCTGATCGTGTTCGACCTCCCGCCGATCCTGGCGGCGGACGACGCGCTGGCCTTCTCGCCCTACACGGACTGCTTCCTGATGGTGGCGGAGAGTGGCGCGACCAAAAAAGAGGATCTGCATAAGGCCTACAGCATTCTGAAGAACACGCCGCTGGTGGGGACGGTGCTGAACAAGTCCGAGGCGCCGACAACCGGTTACGGTTACGGGGGCACGCAGAAGAAGAAGCGCTTCTTCGGCAGCTGACGCCCATGTACGAAGGCTTTTTTGGCCTGCAGGAACGTCCGTTTGCCCTCCTGCCTGACCCGTCATTCCTCTACCTGTCGAAGGGCCACAGCACGGCCCTGACGCTGCTCCGCTACAGCCTCCTGAACCGCCAGGGTTTTACCGTGGTGAGTGGGGAGGTGGGGGGTGGCAAGACCACGCTGATCAACCGCCTTCTCGACGAGATGAAGATGGGGATGACGGTGGGGTTGATCAACTTCACCACCCGGTCGTTTGGCGACATGGGCGAGTGGATCATGATGGCCTACGGGCTGCCCTACAAAAACAAGAGCAAGGTGGAGCTGTACGACGATTTTGTGCAGTTCATGATTCGGGAATACGCGGCGGGCCGGCCGGTGGTGCTGATTGTTGACGAGGCGCAGAACTTGGGCATCCGGGGTCTGGAAGAGATCCGGATGCTGTCCAACGTGAATGCGCAGAAGGACTACCTGCTGCACGTGATCCTGGTGGGGCAGCCGGAGTTGCGTTCCCTGTTGCAGAGCCCTCAGTTGCGCCAGCTGACCCAGCGGGTGTCGGTGGCGTATCACCTGAAGCGGCTGACGGATGAAGAGGTGCGGCAGTACATTCTGCACCGGGTGACGCACGTGGGCGGGTCGGCGGATTTGTTTGAGCCGGAGGCGATCGGGCTGATTGCCGCGGCGAGTGAGGGGATTCCCCGGCTGGTGAATACGTTCTGTGACCTGGCGCTGGTGTATGCGTATTCGGAGGAGAAGCCGACGGTGGGGGCGACGGAGGTCAGGGCGGTGCTGGAGGATCGGAGGCGGATGGGGTTGCCGGCCGGAGGCCCGCCGATCGAATTACGATCGTCAGAGACCACGCAACTGGGGTGACCGCCGGTTCACGGTGGTCGTCCGGCAAAAACAATGTGCGGATTGTGTGGCTTTCTCGATCTTCGCGGCAGCGGCGATGAACAGGCCGGCGCCGCGACGCTGACCCGCATGGTAGCCCGGCTTCGGCACCGCGGCCCCGACGATTCGGGGCAGTGGCAAGATGCTTCTGTCCACATCGGACTTGGTCATACCCG
>CAMBYH010000077.1 GCA_945872065.1 Arsukibacterium tuosuense | reverse complement strand
TGAGAATCGAGTCCGCGAGTCTCGAGCGGGAAGGAAATCGCGCCTAAAGGCGCTCCTACAGCGCTCCTACAGTCCCGACAAGTCGATGTCGTGGAGGCCGCATTCGCGCTTCAGGCCAAAGAAGCGGGTTTCTTCTTCCGTCTTCACCGCATGGAGGGGCTTCGTGGTGTGCACGTCCCCCACCGAAACATAGCCCTGTTCCCAGAGCGGGTGGTAGGGCAGGTCGTTCTGTTTCAGGTAGCGGAACACATCCCGGTCGGTCCAGTCGGCGATCGGATGGATTTTCCACCGCTCGCTGCCGGCCACCCCGTTGGCATTGATGTGGGCATTCAGGAAGGGCACAGCGGCGCGGCTTGACGACTGGGACCGGCGCAGGCCGGCAAACCAGCTGCTCACGTTAAGCTCCCGCAGGGCGCTCTCCATGGGCTCCACTTTGTTCTCGCGATTGTAGGTTTCGATGCCAGCCAGACCCTGCTGCCAGCGCTTGCCGTAACGGGCTTCCTGCCAGGCCGGGCTCTGGGAGTTCCGGTAGGTCTTAAGGTTCAGGCTGAGGCGCTCGGCCAGGGAATCGACAAACTGGTAGGTTTCCGGAAACAGATAGCCCGTGTCGATGAAGACCACGGGAATGTTCGGCCGGTGGCGGGTGACGAGGTGCAGCAGAACCGCCGCCTGGATGCCGAAGCTGGAAGTCAGGACATGCTCGCCGGGCAGGTGCTCGAGAGCCCAGGCCACCCGGTCGGAGGCCGACAGGCCCGCGAACAGCTTGTTGCCGTGAGCCACCGCGTGCTCGCGGGTCTCAGTCTCGTCAAACAGCACCGTCGGGCTATTGAGCACGCTGGTGTCGATGTCGGATAGAACCAGGCTGGCGGCTGCGGACACAGGGCATTCCTCTTCGGCTTGATGCGCAAAGTAACTGGCCCGGACCCCGTACGGAACGACGGTGTTGTTATCCATGTATAACCTTCCCGTATAACCATGAGACGTACCGGGTTTGGCATCTGGCAACTTGGCCGCCCGGTTGCCAGATGCCAAACCCGGTACCTCTGGCCCAGGCCGCTGGGCTACAATTTCGCGCCGATCGGCCCCCGGCCGACGACCATGCACTTCCCCACAACCACCGACACACCGCAAGGGTCCTGACGTTGGAGACTCTCCGCCTCGTTTATCACACCGCCAAGGTGCGGCTGGGTTTTCTCATCATGGCCTGTGCCATGGCGGGCCTTGCCGTGAGCCCTCCGGGCAGTCCCGGCGGTGAACTGTCCGCCTGGCAGGTGCTCGTCCTGGGTTGCGCCACCTTGCTGTCGTCGGCGGCGGCCGGGGCCTTCAACCAGCTGTGGGAGCGGGATCTGGACCGGGACATGCAGCGCACCCGGGAGCGCCCCTTCGTGACCGGACGCTTTGCACCCACGGCTGCCTGGCACGCGGGTATTGCCCTGGTCCTGCTGCTCTCCGTGGCGGCTGCTGCCCTGGCAACCAACCTGACCGCCGCGCTCTATATCTTCCTTGGCGCCTTTACTTATGGCGTGGTCTACACCGTCTGGCTGAAGCGCCGGACCTGGCTCAACATCGTCATCGGCGGACTGGCCGGGAGTTTCGCCGTGATGGCGGGGGCGGCCGCCGTGGGTGCTGAACTCGAACCGGCGCCGCTCATTCTCGCGATGGTGTTGTTCCTCTGGACGCCGCCTCACTTCTGGGCGCTGGCCTTTGCCTGCAAGAAGGACTACGCCGCCGCGGGCGTGCCCATGTTGCCGGTGGTGGTGGGCGACAGCCTCTCGACGCGCACGATCCTTGCCCATGCCATCGCTCTGGTGCTGCTCTCCGTGGTCCCGTTCTGGTACGGCATGAGCTGGATCTACCTCAGCTGCGCAGTGCTGGGCGGCGGGTATTTTCTGCTGGCCAGCCTGCGGCTGGTGCTCCAGCCCACGGTGCCCCAGGCCTGGCGGACCTTTGCCGCGTCCATCGTGCAGCTCGGTCTGCTCCTGACCGGCGCGATCTTCGACAACCTGCTCCTGAAGTAGGAGCGCCTTTAGGCGCGATCACGCTCAATCGCGCCTAAAGGCGCTCCTACCAGGCGCTCCGAAGAGGCTCGTTACGTTTGCTCGCAGACCAGAATCTGCCGGGCCGTGATCGAGCCGATCAGCAGCTTCTTGCCGTAAGTCACACCCACGCTACCTGCCGAAATCTGGTCACCGGCATTCAGGTAAATCTCATCGACGGCCGCGCCGCCGCTGCTGTCCGGCACGACCCGCAGCACCTGAGTTGGCGCCGGCGAGCCGTTGATGAAGTGCTGGATCAGCTTGAGCGTGTTCGCATGGCCCGTGACCCAGAGGCTGCCGTCGGCTGCCACATCCACGTTGTCGGGGGAGGTTGGCAGGGCAATGCGGGCCTTCTCGGTGACGGAACCGTCTGCCGGGTTGCGCTCCAGGATTCGCAGGCGCTGGGCTGAGGTCTCGGAGACGTAGAGTGTAGTGCCGTCCGCCGAGACGTTGATGCCGCCCCCGGAGGCGATGTCGTCCACAACCACCCGCGCGGTGGTGCCGTCGAAGTAGGTGAGGGGCGAGGCGCCAATGCCCACCTGCTGCAGGCCGGCCGCGAGACCGCCCGGCAGAACCTTGTCGTTAGCCACGTAGAACTGCCGGGGGCCGACGGCGGCCATATCGTTTGGCGAATTGAAGAGGGGGCTGGCGAAGGTCTCCCGGTGCCGGAACTGCCCGGGCTCCACCTCATCGAACACTTCGACCAGTTCCGGTTCGGTACCGCGGTTGAGCGGGTGATTGATCACGAACAGGCTGCGCTTGCCCGTCGCGTCGATGTACAGGCTGAGGCCGTGGGTCCGGAGGTGGGCGGGCTTGTCGAGCAGGGCGTCTTCCAGGACCAGCGGGCTGCGGTTGAGATCGACCCGCATGATGGTCCCCTGTACCGAGCCGGGGGCCTTGCCTTCTCCTTTAACGAGGCTCTGGCGATCCAGGTAGGAGATGTACACCAGGCCTCGCTCCCGGTCGACGGTCATGTCTTCGGCGCTGGCGTCCAGGGGTAGCGTCGCGCAGGTGCCGGCAAAGTGGGGCTCGATGGCCCGGAAGGCGCCCCCGCGGTTCAGGACATAGGCCGTGCCCAGGCTGGCGACCAGCACGAGTACACCGCTGATCTTGAGGAGGAGTTTGATGAAGCGCATGGGAGGTCCTTGCGGCTGGAAACAGGTGAAAAGAGCAAAAAGGTACCGGACCTTAGTTTCTTTAGTTGTTGCGGGTCAACCGCCGGGTCAATCACCAGACGGATAGAGCCGCGCTGCCCCTAGTCTGGGAGACTGCTCCTTGCCACACTCAGCGTCCGGGGCCAACCCGGGCTGGAAGCATCACAACATGGCTGCACCCATCATTCAGGGATCTTCGTACTCCAACTCGAATCCCGAGAGCGAGGTTGGCCTCTATAAGGTCGGCCCCATCGTCATGCGAGAGGGCGTCTCGCGCCAGCACCTCTGGACGCTGTTCTTCGTCTCGTTCTTCAGCATCGCCATGATGAACTCGGTCGGCATCATGCAGGCCTACCTGTTCAACGAGATCCTGAAGATCCCGCTCAACGAGCAGGGCTCGTTGACCGGGACCCTGCTGGTGGTGCAGGAGTTTGTGGTCATCCTGCTGGTGGGGGTGGCCGGCGCTCTCTCGGATCGGGCGGGGCGACCGCCCATCTTCGCCACCGGCTTCCTGCTGCTCGCCCTCGGCTACTGCCTGTACCCGCTGGCCAGCGGCGACCTGGAGACGATCCGCTGGGAACTGGTCTTCTTCCGGCTCTTTATCGCCTCCGGCGTGGCCTGCATCCAGGTCATGTTGGTGTCGGTGGCCAACGACTATACCGTCGACCGGACCCGGGCCAAGACGATCGCCGCCGTCTTCATCTTCAACGGGGTGGGCATCGCCAGTCTGCCCCGGCTGGTCGGCGGTCTGCCGCAGATGTTTATCGAGAGGGGTATCGACCCGGTCTGGGCGGGGCGCTATACCTACTGGATCCTGTCGGGAATCTGCGTGACGCTCGCCCTGGTCCTGCTGTGGGGTCTCAAGCCCGGCGCGATGACCAAGTCCAAGGAGCGGGAGCCGCTGCTGTCCACTCTCAGGGTGGGGCTGGCGGCCGCCCGCATGCCCCGGGTCGCCCTGGGCTACGCGGCTGCCTTCGTGTCCCGGGCCGATCTCGCCGTGGTCAGCCAGTTTCTTACGCTGTGGCTGGTGCAGGAAGGCATGGCCCAGGGCATGACGCCTGCAGAGGCCACGGTGAAGGCCACGGGCTTCTACATCGTGATCCAGGCTTTTGCGCTCCCCTGGGCGGTGGTTTTTGGCATTCTGCTGGACAAGATCGACCGGCTGAAGGGTCTGATGATCGGCATGGGCGTGGCCTTCGTGGGCTATGCCTCCCTGGGCATGCTGGAGAACCCGCTGAGCAACGGTATGTATGTCGCCGCTGCCTTCGTTGGGGCGGGCGAAATGTCGTCGAATATTTCGGCCACTTCCCTGATCGGCAAGGAGGCGCCGGAGCGGGGTCGGGGCGCGGTCCTGGGCCTGTTTAGCCTCTTCGGAGCGCTGGGTATCATGGTCGTCGGCATCGTGGGCGGCTGGCTCTTCGACAACTGGAAGCCGGTTGGGCCCTTCCTCTACATGGCTGGCTCCAACGGCTTCATGGTTCTGCTGGCGATAGGGGTTTTTATCACTACCCGCAGGGCCACTGCTGCCGCAGCCCTGAAACAGGCGGCTACGGCGCCTTGATATCATCACGTTCCTGTCACCTCACTGCGAGGACTCACTGATGTCCACCACCCGCCGGGATCTGCTCACCAACTTCGCCACTGTCGGCCCCCTCGGGGCGCTGTCCCTGGGGCTGCTGCAGTCCGGGCAGGCCCTGGGTGCGGCGCATTCCACTGCGCCGACGAGCAGTGCGCCGAATCCCTACCTGACGAGTCGCTACGGCAAGGGCCCCGCCCTGGAAGGTCCGTACCTCGACCTGCGCACCGGCAAGGGCAACAAGCTCGCCTACGCCCGCATCCAGGGCGACCTGGACAACACGAAGCAGAAGTACTTCTGGTTCAAGGGCTTCGTCTCCGGCGTGCGCCCGGGCAAGAAGATCGATGACCTCGTCGGCGCGGAGGGCTTCGGCGCCATCCGCCTCAACCAGTTGCCCGACGGGACGATCCAGCGCATGTGCCGGGAGATCATCGTCTACACCGACCCGCGCTCCGGCGACGTCCTCCAGGAATGGAAGAATCCCTACCTCAACGAGACGGTGAAGGTGGTCCACGTGGACAACGACCCCTTCAACTACATGATCGAGGACTTCTTCCCGCTGCCGCCCAAGTTCGGTGGGCTGAACACGGACGCTCCCCCGCCCCGGGTTCCCTTCATGCTGCCCTGGTACCAGCACGGCGACTGGCTCGACATGGAAATTCACATCCACCTGGCCTACCCGAATGCGCTCCAGCCCGACAAGTGGCCCCGGGAGTCAGCGGGCCCCATCGCCCAGGTGTCGGAATTCTTCGCCCATCACGTCAAGGCGGCGGACATGCAGAACGAGAAGCTGACCACGGTGGACTACCGGGGCACCTGGAACCGCATCACCCCGTGGCTGCCCTGGATGCTGAATGGCCAGATGCCCGGCCACTGCCAGTACAGCTGCTTCATGGGCACCGCCACCGACCTGGAGCAGGTCCTGCACCGGCAGGTACTCGACTACGCGGAGAAGAACTACAAGAAGTACTTCGAAGCGCCCAAGGAGTACGCCGCTGTGCGCAGCATCTCCAGCCTGGAGTACTACGCCGAGCAGCAGAAGCCCCAGCCGCCGAAGTAGGGAATTGGGGACATGCTTAATTTCCGGGAGCCGCCGCGGGCGACCCGGGGCGCCTGGTCATGTCCCCGTGCTTGCCCGCGGCGGCTCCCGGAAATTAAGCATGTCCCCAATTCCCCCCTTTCCCCGCCGATAGGTGGTCGCCAGCCAATTCCGGGACCCCCCGCCGTTTCCCGGACCCATCCCGTTCCCCCACAATGACGCCTCATTGACTGGGGTTTCCTCCGCATGACCACCAAATTCGGCGACCGTCTCATGTACATCGGCGGGCAGTTTGTGCCCGGCAGCAGCGGCGAGTGGGTTGAATCCGTAAACCCCGGCACCGAGGAAGTCCACGGCCGGGTTCCCGTCGGCACGGCGGAGGACGTCAATCGGGCGGTCCTCGCCGCGGAAGCGGCCCAGCCGGCCTGGGCGGAGCTGTCGATCTGGGAGCGCCGCGACCTGTTGCGCAAGCTTGGGGCCGCGATGCGGGCCCGGGCCGGCGAGATTCTGCCGGTCGAGGCCGCTGACACGGGCAATACCATTGCCAGTCTCGGGCGCGACGTAGAGGTTGCCGCCAACTACATCGACCTCTTCGCCGGACTCGGTACGGAGATCAAGAGCGACAGTGTCCCGGCGTCCAAGGACGGGATGCATTTCTCGATTCGCGAACCCTATGGCGTGGTCGCGCGCATCGTGCCCTTCAACCACCCGTTCCTGTTCGCGGGCGCGCACCTGGCAGCGCCACTCATGGCGGGCAACACCGTCATCATCAAGACGCCGGAAACCAGCGCGCTTTCCGGTACGTTGATGGGTGAGATCTGCCGGGACGTGCTCCCGCCGGGCGTGGCCAACATCGTCCACGGGCCGGGCTTGCCCACGGGCGATGCCCTGGTGCGCCATCCCAAGATCTGGCGCATCGGCTTCACGGGGTCGGTGCAGACGGGCATGGCGATTCAGCGGTCAGCCGCCGAAGTGGCGGTCAAGCACATCTCGCTGGAGCTGGGCGGCAAGAATCCCATGATCGTCTGCCCGGACGCAGACCCGGCCACGGTGGCTAAAGCCGCAGTCGCCGGCATGAACTTCGCCTGGGCGGGGCAGTCCTGCGGGTCCAACAGCCGGCTGCTGATCCACGAGTCCCTCTATGACCAGATTGTGGACATGATTGTGGCGCAGGTCTCAGCCATTAAAGTGGGCGATGCGCTGGATCCGTCTTCGCAGATGGGGCCGGTGAACTCCGCCGGCCACTACAAGCGCGTGCTGTCCTTTGTCGCGTCCGCCCGGCAGGACGGGGCAACGCTGCTCACGGGTGGCGAGCGGCCGCCTGGCGAGGCATTTCGCCGCGGCTACTGGCTGCGGCCAACGGTGTATGGCGACGTGACTATGGACATGCGGGTGGCGCGGGAAGAGATCTTCGGCCCCATCCTGTCTATCCTGAAGTGGAAGACCCAGGAAGAAGCGATCGCGATGGCCAATGCCACTGAGTACGGCCTCGCTTCCGGGGTCTGGACCAACGACCTGAAAGTGGCCATGACCTTTGCCCGCGCCCTGCAGTCGGGTTTCGTGTGGATCAACACCACTGCGCGGCATTTCGTGGGTATGCCCTTTGGCGGCTGGAAGAACAGCGGCCTCGGGCGGGAGGAGTGCCTGGAAGAGCTGCTGAGCTACACCCATAACAAGGCGATTCACGTCTTTGTCTGAGACCACCGTAACTGGCGCTGCCGCCGCCCCCGGGGGCCTCAGGTTCTGGTTCGTCGAACTGGCGGAGGGCATCAGCCGGTCGAACTTCGCGACGCTCCTTTACTCCGCATTCACGGCCATTGGCCTGCTGGCCTTCGTCTCGGTCAGCACCCCCTACATCCTCAATGTCTACCTGAAGATTCCCATTGCCGAGCAGGGGCAGATTGCCGGCGACCTGGCGGCCTGGAACGAGGTGGCGCTGCTGCTGGTCTTCGGGCCTGCCGGGATCCTGGCCGATCGCATCGGCCGCACCCAGGTGTATGCAGTTGGCTTCGTCTTCATGGGCATCGCCTACGCGCTGTACCCCTTTGCCGATTCAGTCACTGAGTTGACGGCCTACCGGGTGGTTTACGCCGTCGGCATCGGCCTCGCCACGGCCATGCTGCAGACCATCTCGGCGGACTACCCCGCCAACCTCTCCCGCGGCAAGGCGACGGCACTGATCGGGACTCTGAACGGCCTGGGGGTGCTCGTGCTCACTGTCGGTCTTGGCGGACTGATGAAGAGTTTCGTGGCCCGGGGCCAGGATGCCGAGACGGCGGGCTATATCGTCCACTTCATGGTGGCCGGGCTCTGCTTTTTGTCGGCGGTGGTGGTGGCCAGGGGCCTGAAGAAGGGCACCGTGGTCAGCCAGGCAGACCGGCTGCCGTTCGCGGTGCTGGTGCGCAGTGGCTTCTCGGCCGCGCGCAATCCCCGCATCGCCCTGGCTTATGCCTGCGCCTTCATTGCCCGGGGGGACCTGGTGGTGATCGGGACGTTCGTCAATCTCTGGGGGACGAGTGCGGGCATGGCGGCCGGCATGGAACCGGCAGCGGCGACGGCCCAGGGGCGGCTGCTCTTTGCCGCATCCACCACTGCCGGGCTGCTCTGGTTACCGGTGATGGGCTTCATGCTCGACAAGGTAAATCGGGTCACCGGCACGCTCATCTGCATGACGCTGGCTGCGCTGGGCTTTCTCTTTACAGACTTCGTGGATGATCCGCTGGCGAAAGAGTCGCTGATCTTCTTCATCCTGCTTGGTATCGGCCAGATCAGCGCCTTCGTTGGCGCGGCCACGCTGATCGGCCAGGAAGCACCGATTGCATCCCGGGGTGCCGTTATCGGCCTGTTTAACATCTCCGGGGCCCTGGGCATCTTTGTGTGTACGGCCATCGGTGGCCGCCTGTTCGATGCGATCGGTCCGCACGCAGTGTTCGAAATGGTCGGTGCGCTCACCGTGCTCGTGGTGCTGTTTGCCGTCTGGGTGCGCTGGAAAGCACCTGGACCCATGACTACCGGCGGTGGCTTCATGGGTGCGGCGTAGGAGCGCCTTCAGGCGCGCCCCCCCCTTCCCGCTCGAGACTCGCAGACTCGATTCTCGCGGGCAGGGGGGTCGCGCCTAAAGGCGCTCCTACACGGCGCTCCCAGGGCTACGCGGCGACCTGAAACCCGGCGGCCGTGATGGCCTTGGCCAGCGCCGCCTGCTCGATCTGGGCGGGGTCGAACTCGACGGCCACCGTGCCGCTGGCCCGGTCAGCCTTGGCGGTTACGACGCCCTTGTGGCTGGTCAGTGCGTTCTGCACGCTGCGCTCGCAGCCACCGCAGGTCATGCCCTGCACCTTGAATTCAGTCTTCATGACGTTTCGTCCTCCGGTCATCATGGTTGATCTCCTGCTTCCCTTGGGCTACTTTCGAGGGCGCCAGCGGCGCAACAGTAACGAGTTGGTCACGACACTCACGCTGCTCATCGCCATGGCTGCCCCGGCGAGGGCCGGGCTCAGGTAGCCGAACGCAGCCAGTGGAATGCCAACGACATTGTAAATGAAGGCCCAGAACAGGTTCTGCTTGATCTTGCGGAACGTGGCGCGGCTGGCGTCGATGGCGCCAGCGACCAGGCGGGGGTCCGGGCGCATCAGGGTGATGCCCGCGGTTTCCATGGCGATGTCCGTCCCGGTGCCCATGGCGATGCCCACGTCGGCTGCCGCCAGGGCCGGCGCGTCGTTGATGCCGTCACCCAGCATGCCCACCACCCGGCCTGCAGAGCGCAGTGCCTGAATGGCCTCCGCCTTGCCCTCGGGCCGGACCGCACCCCGGGCCTCGTCCACGCCGGCTTCCCGGCCAACGGCAGCGGCCACCAGCTCCGCATCGCCGGACAGCATGATCGTGCGCACGCCCATCCTCTTCAGTTCTGCCACGGCCTGCAGCGCTTCCGGCCGGAGCGGGTCGGCGATGGCGAGCACGCCCAGCACGCCGTCGTGGTCGGCCACAAAGACGGCGGTACGGCCCTGTCGCTCCCAGTCGAGCACGCGGGCGGCCGCGTCGCCAATGGCAATGCCCTGTTCGTCGAGCAGGCGGGTGTTGCCAATGAAGA
>CAMBYH010000076.1 GCA_945872065.1 Arsukibacterium tuosuense | reverse complement strand
TCGGCACCGGCAATCCGGTTCTCGATACGGCGGTTGTCGGGATCGGACTGGGGCACACGCAGGCCGACCGTGCGGTTGTCGTAGCCCCACTCGAGATTGATGGGCGCGGACATATAGCGGGTGAAGCGGCGGTAGGAATTGACGTAGGGCGCAAGAAAGATGGTGGTCTCGGGGCCGTACTTCTGCATCCCGCCAATGACATTCCGGAAGACTTCGCTCTCCGAGCCGTCGGGATTGGAGAAGGCATTGCCACCATCAGCCCGCCGGACGCTGATGTGCCAGTGCATGGAACTGCCAGGCTCGTTGGCCATGGGCTTGGCCATGAAGGTGGCGTAGATCTCGTGGCGCATCGCCGCCTCGCGGATGGTGCGCTTGAACAGGAACATCTGGTCGGACAGTTCAACGGCGTCGCCGTGCTGGAAGTTGATCTCCAGCTGGGCGGTCCCGCTTTCATGGGCCAGGTTGTCCACGTCGATACGCTGGACTTCGCAGTAGTCGTAGATGTCCTCGATGAACGGCTCAAACTCGTCCACGGCATCCATGCTGTAGGGCTGGCGCACGGTTTCCTTGCGGCCAGAGCGGCCAACGGGCGCCTCCAGCGGGTAATCAGGATCCGTATTGCGCTTGACGAGATAGAACTCAATTTCCGGCGCAACGACGGGCACCAGACCGCGGGCCAGGTACATACCCACGATCCTGCGCAGCACCTGCCGGGGAGCGATATCCACCGGCTCATCGCTCTGGGTATAGCAGTCGTGGATCACGCAGCAGGTGGGCTCCTCCCCCCAGGGCACGAGGCGCAGGGTGTCCAGGTCAGGCTTGGCCACCATGTCCCGGTCCGCGGGATTCATGACTCCCTCTTCGAGGTAGTCGTCGATGTATTCGCCCGTCACTGACTGGATAAAGACGGACTCCGGCAAGCGCATGCCGCCCTGCTCCGTGAACTTCTTCGCCGGCATGTACTTGCCCCGGGCGACCCCGGCCATGTCGGGCACCACGGCCTCAACCTCGTCAATCTTGTTGTCGACCAGCCATTCGCGGAGCTGCTCTTCATTCCTGATCTTGGTGGACGTCATGCTCGGTAACTCCGACAGGCGTCGCCAAACGCCCGAAAAATCGCCATGGAAACCTCGTTCTCGCGCACCCGCCATTCTGGATGCCACTGCACGCCCAAGGCGAAACCGCGGCTCCCGGCGACGGTCACTGCCTCTATGAGTCCATCCGGGGCCGTGGCTTCCACCACCAGCCCGTCGCCCAGGCGATCAATGCCCTGGGAGTGTACCGAGTTGACCATCGCAGCAGAGCGGCCCGTGATGCGGGCCAGCAGGCCGCCGGCGGGAAAGCGCACTTCGTGCACCGGGGCATACTGCGCCTCGACAGGTGCAGTCTTGTCTTCCCGGTGCATCAGGTACCCGGGCAGCTTGTGCACCTCCTGATGCAGCGTGCCGCCGAAGGCCACATTGAGCTCCTGAAAGCCGCGGCACACGGCGAACAGGGGTATGCCGAGCCGCAGCACCTCAGGGATGAGCGCCAGCGCCGAATGATCCCGTTCCGGATCGTGGAGGGTCCCCGGGTGGCTGGCCACACCCGCATAGCGCTGCGGTTCAACATTGGAAGGAGAGCCCGTCAACAGGAGCCCGTCCAGGGACCGGAGTATCTCGAGCACATCAAAATCGTCGTCGAGGGCCGGACCGAGGACGGGCAGACCCACCGGATACGCGCCGGCGCCAGCCACGATTGCTGCAAGGTACTTCTCGCCCTGCACCTGAAAGGCGTGATGGCCCAAGGTGCGCCGGTCCGAGATGACGCCAACAAGTGGTCGTGCAGTGCGCATAACGGAGCTACGGTGCCAGACCAGTCGCCGGGCCGCCAGACCCTGGTCGCGAATAGCCCGTCATCCCACCTCTGACGCGGTGCTGGCAGCGAAAAAGCCTTTGTTCCCGGACATAAGTCCGGCGACCCGCTTGCCGTTTTATGGGTTGACTTGTGCGCGGGAGCCCGTTCAGAGTGCCCCACCCTTAAGGCGTTCGGCAGCCCCCACTGCCCTGCGCGGCGCGCCGTTGGAAGGATTTTCGTTGAATCAGGTTCGCAACTACCACATCGGTCCCATCGAGTTCGCGCCGGGCATCACCGGCGTCAATGCGTGGACCTTCCTCTACATCAACTTCATGATCATGCCGATCGTGAGCTTCCTCAGCATTTCCCAGCCCTATGTGCTGAGCGAGATCATTGGCATTCCCCCCGAGGAGCAGGGGCGGATCACGGGCTGGCTGGTGACGATGCAGGAGATCGTGGCGCTCTGCCTCATCGGGTTCATCGGCGCACTTTCTGACCGGTTCGGGCGCCGGCCGCTCTATGCGCTGGGAGTGCTGGTCGCAGGGATCGGCTTTGCCCTCTACTCGACGGCGGAAACCGAGCTCGACCTCTATCTTTATCGCTTCATCTACGCCATCGGCGTGACGACCGCGGGAGTCATGATCGCCGTTACCGCGGCGGACTACCCGGCGGAAACCTCCCGGGGAAAGATGGCAGGCGCCACGGGCTTCCTCAATGGCATGGGCGTCGGCATCGCCGCCGGACTGATCCTGCCCGTCCTCCCGGGCGTGTTCCAGGCCCAGGGTGCGAGCCCGGCTGATGCGGGCCGCTACATGCTGCTGGTCATGGCTGGCCTGGCCGCCCTGATGGCGGTGGTCATGCAGGCGGGCCTGAAAGGTGGCACACCGTCCGGCAAATCCCAGAAAGTCACGCTGTGGGAGGCCCTGACCATGGGCCTGAAGCAGGGGCGCGCGAACCCGAAGCTCGTCGTGTGCTATGCGGGCTCCTTTGTCGCCCGCGCGGACCTCACGCTGGTAGCCGTCTTCGTGGCCCTCTGGCTGCAACAGGTCGGGCGCAATGAAGGGCTGGACTCAGCGGCAGCGCTCAAGCAGGCCGGTGTGATGCTGTTCATCATCATGGGTTCTTCGCTGCTCTGGGCGCCCGTAGCAGGCATCTTCATCGACCGGTTCAATCGCCTGGCCTGCGCCTGCGTGGCGCTGCTCCTGGCCGGCATCGGCTATACGCTCCTGGGCCTCCAGGAAAATCCGTTCAACCTGATTGGCTACCTGGGTGCAGTGATGGTCGGCATTGGCCAGATGAGCGTCATCCTGACCGTGACCGGACTGCTGGGTCAGGAGACGCCCATCGATGTGCGGGGGTCCGTGATCGGCTTTGCCAGCCTCTGCGGGGCCATGGGCATACTTATTACCAGCCTCGCCGGCGGCTACATCTACGATCACTGGATGATCTCCGGACCCGTAGTGCTCACTGGCATCGCCAACCTGGGGATCTTCGCCCTCGCTCTGATGGTGTGGCTGAAGGACGGCGCTCCGCTGCGCTTCGACCCGAAGGAGGCTCGCTCAGGACCAGCGCTGGACTTCGGGCACTAGCCGCGGTTGGTGACCTCCTACATCAGCCGGCACTGGCGCGGAGAGCTCGGTCCGGGAGTTACGTGGTGGGTCAACTGCGTGGCCCTTTCTGCCCTGCTCTGGGTGCTGGTTCCCCGACTCGCTATCGCCGGTAATTTCGGTTTCCCCGATACCCTGGGCAAGTACGCGGCGTCCTTCACGCTGCAGTTCTTCCAGATCGCCCTGGTGCCCCTGTGGCAGATGGTCGGGCTCTGGCGGAGTGGAGAGCGAAAAGCTGCCATGCCAGACCGCTGGCGCATCGGCCGGGCTACCCAGGTCATCGCCTTCGTCTTCACAATCCTGATCGCGATGCGCGGGCTCACCTTCGGCGCTGAGCAGGTCATCGGCTCGCGAGTAGCACTGGCCCTGGGGCCTTACGCCTACACCGTCAGCCTGCTGACCGGCGGCCGGGAGATCCTGTTGCGCGGTGGGCTCGGCTTCGGGGCTTCGGAGGCCGTCAGCAGGCTGCTGGCAGCAAATCCCCAGGTGCGGCGCCTGCGCCTCGAGAGCGGCGGTGGCGCGTTGTCCGAGGGCACCCGGCTGCGGGCGGTGATCCTGTCCCGCGGCCTCGATACCTACATCGCCACGGAATGCTCCAGTGCCTGCGTCTCGGCCTACATCGGCGGCCGGTTCCGCTATCTGCAACGGGGCGCCCGGATCGGTGTCCACCTGCCCCGCAACTGGGACGCCTTCTCCACGAGTCCCGTAGCCTGGGTCTACCGCTCCGAACTCGCCTACTTCAGCGAACGGGGCCTGCCCGACTGGTTTCTCGCCAACTGGATCCGCACCGGACAGAAGTTCTGGTTCCCGACAGAGTTTCAGCTGGTGACGTCAGGCCTCGTTACGTTTCTGCGAGGGGCTCCGCCACCACTGGCAACGCAGAGTACAAGCCAAGCAAAGGCCCCGCCTTCCGAGGCGTCCGAGGGGTGAGCGTCGACACTGGAAAGACGTTGGTTCCAGCAGTCACTTCGCGCAGTTCAGGCTGTCAGGCGGAGTCGCGACCGCAAGAACTCTGGCGCAAAGTCCGCACCGTTGGGCCAGACCAGCGTGCGGAGTTCGGGATGCAGTTGGACCTGGCGAAAGACCGCGACATCCCGCAGGGACTCAAAGATTGGTCCGTGAAGCTCTGAGCCGAGATCCACCTCGCCTTGTGCGCCGTCACTGAACTGCAGCCAGATCCGGAAATCGGCAAGGTAGCGCGCGTTGGTGATGCGGGGGAGCATAACTACTCGAGTGGTGGAATCCGTGGTAGCGCTTCTCGGTTTCTCGCGAGTTCCCAAGCCAGCACCAGTTCGTCCTGGTGAATGCGCCGCCACTCCTGCACAGCTGCCAGGGCACGCCTTGGCAGGAATCCCTGGACTTCACCCGTTCCGATCTGGACTGTCACTTCGTAGTCACCGTATACCGCGTGAAAATGCGGCGGAGTGTGGTCACGGTAATACATGGCGATGATGATGCCAAGGAAGCGGCTGATCTCGGGCATCCATAGAACTTAAGGCGTTCCGGACCAGCGGGGTAGGTCGCAAAAGCCGGGGTTTGACCAGTTTCTCTGGAATCATCAGACCTTCTCGAGAAAGCGGGCCTTGAGGACCAGGCCCTTCACATTCTCCGTATTGCAGGCGATAACCCGCACCTGGCCACCGCAGCCTGCGCAGCTCTCGAGACCCAGCTTGGTCCCCCGTTGAGTCCAGCCCCACCCGGGTGTTACCTTGTTAGCACCTATACCCGCTGGGCAGATTCATGGCCACCACATCACTCAAATTACCTGATGAGATCAAGCAGCGTGCAATCATGGCCGCAAAGAAGCAGGGGATCACTCCCCATGCCTTCATGGTGAGCGCCATTGAGCAGGCCGCAATCACAGCAGAGACCCGTGCGCAATTTGTCGCGGAAGCCACAAGGGCAAGAAGCTCACTGCTGAAGAGTGGCAAGGGTTACGCCGCGGGTGAAGTACACACCTATCTGCGCGGTCGTCTGGCTGGAAAAGAACTCACCAGACCGAAAGCGAAGTCTTGGCGCGACTGATCTACTCCTCACAGGCACTTCGAGACCTGGAGCGACTCAGTAATTTCCTGCTGGACAGCGACCCTCGCGCTGCAGGAGCAACGCTCGATCTGATTGAAGAAGCGGTGCTCGTGCTCGGGCGTCACCCATTGATTGGCCGCCCGGTCGAGTCCGGGTTGCACGAACTGGTCATCTCGCGTGGTCGCTCCGGGTATGTAGCGCTTTACAGCTTCGAACAAGCCCACGACGCCGTCCTGATTCTGGCGATCCGGCATCAACGTGAGGCAGGTTATCCGGCGACAGAGCTTTGACCGCGGCCGGGAGCATAGGGGATTCAAAGCACCTGCGGAGAGCACACCCTGACGCGGAGGCCCGCGGGCTGGGTCTTGCGGTACAGGACTGGCTCAAGCCTTGAATCGGCCTGTTCGACGCAGCCTACTGAGTACGATGAGCGGGGAGGATGCAGACCTTCCCTAATGCACGTGACCGTGAGCGCCATGCTCGTGATCACCATGGTCGTGCCCGCGCTTGTCATGCTGCTCGCCGTGATCGTGGGCCGGTGCCGGATTACGCTCAGCCCGCCCGGCTTCCTCCGGATCGATACCCGTCGCGAGCGCGAGGCGCAATGAAGCCAGGGCCGGCAGGTGCTTGTCCGCCTGCTTCTGCAGTTTCTCGGTGATGATGGCGGCCTCGCGCACCAGCAGGGATCCGTCCACCACCACATCGGCTTCGGCATACATGCGATGGCCAATCCACCGCGTGCGGATGTTCTGCAGGCCACGGACCCCGGGCACGTGCTCACCCGTATGCCGCAGCAGGGCGGTGAACTCCGGTTCGACGCCATCGAGGGCCCGGGTAAAGACCGCCTTGGCCGACTGCCAGACGATGCCAAAGATCAGGAAGGTGATCAGCGCCCCGACGATCGGGTCTGCCAGCGGAAAACCCAGCCAGACCCCAATGGCGCCACCCACGACCGCGAGACTCGTGAGGCCGTCCACCCGGGCGTGATAGCCGTCCGCGATGAGTGCGGCGCTGTTGATCTCGCGACCCACCCGGATCCGGAACACGGCCACCGCCTCGTTGCCGATGAAGCCGACCACGCCGGCCGCAGCCACGGCCCAGAGGAAACTGATCTCCTGGGGATTGATGAAGCGGTCGATGGTCTGATAACCCGCGACGAGAGCACTGAACAGGATCAGGCCGACGATCGTCATGCCGGCCAGGTCCTCCACCCGGCCAAGGCCATAGGTGAACTGGTCGCTGGGCTTCCGCCGCGCGAACACAAAGGCGATCCAGAGCGGGATGGCCGTGGCGGCATCGCCGACGTTGTGAATCGTATCGGCCAGGAGCGCCACACTGCCGGAGATGAGGACGACGAAGATCTGGAAGACCGCCGTGCTGGCCAGAATGACGAAGGACCACTTGATGGCCCAGATGCCGCGCTCGGTCGTCGCGATCGTCGGGTCGATCACGCCATGGGTGTGGGCATGCCCGCCGTCGTGGCTATGCCCGTGGCCACCATGGGCATGGCCCACCGCGTGACCTTTCTCACCAAAGCCCAGCCAGTCCATTGTCGCGCGCCACATCGTTCGTTCTCCCCGGTCCGCCACCTACAGGTAACGGCTGATCTTCTTGAAGTCCTGAATGGTGACCCGCTGGTCGCGGCTGGCAGGCCCGATCGCGTCTTCGAGGCAATGCTCGATATGGTCGTGGATCAGGGTCGACTTCGCCTCTTCCAGCGCACGAATCACGGCGTGCATCTGCTGGGCGATATCCGCGCAGTCCCGACCGGATTCCACCATGCCGGCAATCGTCTGGAGATGGCCCGTGGCCCGACGCAGACGGTTGACGACGTCCTTGTGGCTGCGGTGGGCTGCTGCATCGTGGCTATGGACGGCAGGTTTTGCGACGGGCATGGGGATCACCCTTGAACATAGAGGGCGGTATTGTCATCCCCTCCCGGGGGATAGGTCAATATCGCGGCTAAAGCCGCTCCTACAGGGCTTTGCGCAGGGCGCCACAGACGGTCCGCAGAACCGCAACCCGGGCGTAGCGCTTGTCGTTGGCCGGAATCAGGTGCCAGGGCGCGAGGCTGGTACTGGTGCGGGCGACCATCTCGTTGACGGCTGTGACGTAGTCCGCGCGGCGGGCCCGGTTCCGATAATCCTCCGCCCCAATGCGGTACTTCTTGTAGGGCGTCTTCTCCCGCGCCGTAAAGCGGTCCAGCTGCTCATCCGCATCGATGTGCAACCAGAGCTTCAGCAGAACAATGCCATGCGTGACCAGCTGGCTCTCGAAATCCAGAATTTCGTCATAGGCACGCTCCCACTCCTCCGGGCGCGCGAGGCCCTCGACGCGCTCGACCAGGACCCGGCCGTACCAGCTGCGATCGTCGACAGCCCCTGCTCCCGGGCCTCCCGGGTTAACCGGGCCAGTGCGCCCTGCTGCTTCTCCCGCGCTGCCGCGTAAACCTTGTTGTCACTGAAGCGCATGGCCAGATCCACTTCAGCAAGCGCATTGGGCCTAAGCGCTGTGTTCCGTCTGCCACGCAGGATGCTTGCCGGCCGGGGATTACGGCGGGCGAGCAACCGCTGGAGGCCCGTCAGGAGGAGCCGGGCCACCGCCAGATTACGCACTCTCTCCTGGGTGCCATCGATGACGTGCCAGCGGGCCAGGGGCGAGTCTGTCGCTTCCAGCAGCTGGTCCGCCAGCGGGAGCCAGCGGTCCCAGTTCTCCCGGACTGCTTCGTCCGAGTCCTGCAGCTGCCAGGACCCGTCCGCCTCCGGACGATCGCCGGCCAGACGGCGCTTGCGCTCCTTGCGGGGCAGGTGCAGCCAGAACTTCAGGATCAGGGCACCATCCGCCGCCAGCGCCTGCTCGAAGCGGGCCGCGTGGCTTACGTAGGCATCAAAGCCTGCATCATCCAGCCCTCGGGAAAGCCGACTGCGGATCGGCGCGGCGGCCCAACCGCCCACCACCAGTCCGATACGACCCCGCGGTGCCAAAGCGGCCCAGAAGCGCCAGTAGGAGGGCGCTGCTGTTCCTGCTGAGTGGGCTCGGCGGCAACTGTGGTATCCAGATACCGCACATCCAGCCACTCGTGTAGCAGCTGCACGACTGAGTTGATGCCCCTCCGGTCATCGCCGGAAACAAGAATCACGACGGGCAGGCGGGCCTGCTACAAGTCGAACTGCGCATTCACGAGCTCGGTCCGCAGCCGCTGCGACCAACGAAACTCTAACACTGCTGTTAACATCATCTCCGGATGCTCAACCTCAAACTCACCCGCTACCAGTGGACTGTCCTCGCTGCCGCCTGGCTCGGGTGGGGCTTCGATGTCTTTGATGGCCTGCTCTTCAACTACGTAGCCCCGAATGCCGTGCCGACCTTGCTGGGCCTGCCGCTGGGCTCGCCGGAAGCCCGCTCGGCCACCTTGTACTGGACTGGTCTGCTCACGTCTCTCTTTCTCGTTGGCTGGGCCGTCGGTGGTGTGATTTTCGGCGTGTTCAGCGATCGCTACGGGCGCCGCCGCACCCTGATGGTCACCATGGTGCTCTATGCGGTGGGAACGGCAGCCTGTGCGTTCGTTACTGATATCTGGCAGCTGACGGCGTGCCGGCTCATTGCGAGCCTCGGGATCGGCGGGGAATGGGCGGCGGGTGCCGCCATGGTGGCCGAGGTGGTCGATGAGAAGGACCGGGTGGACGCCGGCGCCCTGCTGTATACGGCCGCGCCGTTCGGCCTGTTTCTGGCCACGGGAGTCAACGCCCTGGTGGCGGGCAATCTCCTGATTGAGAGTCCGGAGACGAGCTGGCGTTTCGTCCTGCTGTTCGGGCTGCTGCCCGCCGGGGTCGCCTTTCTGGTGCGCCTGTTCATCAAGGAGCCCGAACGCTGGCTCGCTGCCGCCCGCAGCGCACCGCCACCGCGCATCAGAGAACTTTTCAATCCGGTCTTCTGGCCCAGGACCCGCAGCGCGCTGCTCATGACCTTTGTGGCCCTGCTGACCTGGTGGAGCTGTAACGCGTTCATTCCGGTGGTCAGTGCCACGCTCGGCCAGGCCGCTGCGGCCGCAGCCGGTCTCGACAAACTGGCGACCAGCACTCTGGTCGAAAGCTGGAAAACGATCGCCACCACATCTTTCAATCTGGGCGGGCTGATCGGCACCCTCCTGACGGTGCCCATCGCCAAGCGCTTCGGTCGTCGGCCAATGTTTGCTGTGTATTTCGGTGTCGCAGCGCTGTCACTGATGGCTACATTCGGTCTGGATATCGGGGACGAAAGCCGGCTCTACCTGTACTTTTTTATTGGCCTCAGCGTGTTTGGCGTCTTCGGCAGCTTTACCTATTACCTTCCCGAACTCTTTCCCACCCGCCTCCGGGCCACGGGCGCCGGGTTCTGCTACAACATTGGACGGGTCGTGGCAGCAGTCGGGCCCTTCGTCATCGGGTCGGTGGCAGCGGCTGGCGCCGGGGGCCCCCAGGTCATTCTCAATGCCCTGCTCACGCTTGCGGTTGTCCCCCTGATCGGCCTGCTATTCATCCCCTGGGTCATCGAGACCCGGGGCCAGCAGCTGCCCCCGTAGGAGCGCCTTTAGGCGCGATCGATAGGGATCGCGCCTAAAGGCGCTCCTACGGGGGCAGCTGCTGG
>CAMBYH010000075.1 GCA_945872065.1 Arsukibacterium tuosuense | reverse complement strand
GGCCAAGTTGCCAAACCCGGGGCCTCTTCCTCGCAACGCAGCACCTGAATCCGCCGCAGGAAGCGCCGCGAACAACCCTCCGGACCCGAACTGGATGCCATCGCGTAAACGGCCAGCCTGGACGGGTTTAGAACCCCAGCGTACTGCACAAGCTGGATCCCCAGTCGCCTCAAAGGAGAACTCAATAATGACTGCTGTTGCTAATCAAGCCGGTTTCCGTGGCCTCCGCGCCATCGCTGGCGTGTTCGCCCTGTCTCTCGTGGGTCTCACCGTCGCTCCGGCTGCCTACGCCGGCGGCCACTACGGGGCCAAGGCTGCCGATATCGTCGATACCGCAGTAGCGGCCGGCTCCTTCAACACCCTGGTTGCTGCCGTGAAGGCTGCGGGCCTGGTGGACGCGCTGAAGGCTCCGGGCCCCCTCACCGTCTTCGCCCCGACCGACGCCGCTTTCGCCAAGCTGCCCGCCGGAACGGTTGACGACCTGCTGAAGCCCGCCAACCAGGAAAAGCTGAAGGCCATCCTCCTGTACCACGTGGTCTCCGGCAAGGTGATGTCCACCGACCTGAAGGGCACCGTGAAGCCTGCAACCCTCGAAGGCCAGACCCTGACGATCGTCGCCAGTGCGTCCGGCGTCACGGTCAACGGGGCGAAAGTCGAGAAGGCTGACATCGCTGCCAGCAATGGCGTGATCCATGTCATCGACACGGTCCTCCTGCCGCCTGCCAAGAAGTAAGGCACTGCACGACCCGGCGACCGGGACAGTCTTGTTCCGGTCGCCGTTTTTCTTCGGCCGGGAACCACCAAAGCCTCGTAACAACGGACCACGTGTATATAATGACTGTTGTCGAGAAAACGCCTGCCAGGCCTCGCCAGGGATTCTCCCCGGCGGCAGTGGCAGCGGCACCAGACTTGGTTTGGTCCGGAGAGACAACCCGATTGTCTACAAAATCCATACTTGAGCGCGTCGCTGCCGGAGATTCATCCGCAGTCAACGAGTGCATGGAGCGCTACGGCGATCTCGTCTGGTCTCTCGCGCGCCGCTATCTGCGCAACGCCGCGGACGCGGAGGATGCCGTCCAGGACATCTTCATCGACATCTGGCGGAGTGCCGGTCGCTACGACCTCAACATCGCGAGTGAAGTCGCCTTCATTTCCACCATCGCCCGCCGTCGGCTGATCGACAAGATCCGCCAGGCCGGGCGCCGGCCGCTCACAGATTCCATGGATGACGACGAAGGCGTCCCGATAGATCCCGGCGTTCCTGCCACCGTCGAAAACGACACGGAAGTGACCATCGTCGAGCGCATCCTGTCCGAGATGGCTCCTGAGCACCAGAAGGTGCTGGCCATGTCGATCTACGAGGGCTACAGCCACAGCGAAATCGCGGAGTCCCTCTCGCTGCCCCTCGGCACGGTAAAGACCCGCGTGCGCCGCGGCCTCATTCACATTCGTCAGCGGCTGCAGATCCCGCCACCCGACGACACCGATCAGGAGTTGGCCGGATGACCCCCAGCAGCGCCCTCGACAGAAACCGGCTCTACGACCTGCTGGCCGACGAAGCCTCGGCATCGCTGGACTCCAGCGATGCGGCAGAACTGAACCGGTTGCTGGTCCAGATCCCCTCCATCCCGCGGGACGGAGTACTCCAGGCCGCCGCCCTCGCCCAGGTGGCAATCCTCCGCCGCAGCACCGCCATGGACCGGATGCCCGCAGGCCTCCGGGAACGGCTGGCCAGCCAGGGCGAAGCGCTGGTCCTGCGCCAGCGTGGCCCGGCCACCGTGCCGCGACTCGTAAAGACCGAAAGTGCGCCGACGACAGCCAGGGAGCCGGCTACCCCGCGGTGGTCACCTGTCAGCGGGATCGGCTGGGCCCTGGCAGCGATGCTGGCTGTGGCCTTCGTCGTCGTCCGCAATGAACCCGCGGCCATCTCGCCTGTAGCCGATGTTGCCGCAACCCGGGCCAGCCTGGTGAATGGGGCACCGGATGTGCTCACGCTGCCCTGGGCGCCGCCCACGGCGGCAGGCTACGAGAAAGTTACCGGGGACGTGGTGTGGAGCCAGTCCCGCCAGCAGGGCTACCTGCGGCTCGCCAACATGCCCGTGAACGACCCCGCCCGCCGCCAGTACCAGCTCTGGATCGTGGATCCCGACCGGGACAAGAATCCGGTGGACGGTGGCGTGTTCAACGTCAGCGCCACTGGGGAAGTCATTATCCCCATCCAGGCCAAGCTGCAGATCCGGTCACCCAAGGCTTTTGCGATCACGGCCGAGCAGCCAGGTGGCGTCGTGGTCTCAGCCGGTCCCCTGCTGGTCGTGGCGTCAATCTAGACGAGAGTACCAAGCCCTCCTTGAATTGTGACTTTGGGTAGGGGTGATCAGGGATGACGAAGTACAGCCCAAAGAACGAGCGGATCAAGCCACCCTGCCCAGCTTGGGGCGGGCCCTCCGTGATATATAGTAAATGTGAGAGGCCGGACTCCCCCCACGCTGCCGCCGAGCCGGCCAGCAGCCAAGGAGTGTCAGATGAATCCCTCACCGAAGTCACCGCCCGAACCGATGCCGCCTCCGGTGGACGCCCAGGAACTGCACGACAGGTTGCAGTCGGGGGAGACTCTGGACGACTTCAATCTGGAGATGCTGGAGTTGGGGGCAGAACCGGACTTTTCCTCCGCAACGCCGCCGATGACGCAAGCCTTAGCGGAACTGAGGGATCTGTGGCCGCGACTCGATCCGTACTTGCAGGAGGGGTTCAAGGACTTCTTCAACAGATGGACGCACTCCTGAGTCAACTACTTTCCGGCATTGAGCAAGCCGGAGCAGGTATGAGGAACTTAGTTTTCATTGCCAGTTTTCTCCCGAAATCTTTATCCGACATCTGCCGAAAGGATGGCTGATCTACTCTCCTTGAGTATAAGCCGAACAAAACCGCTGGCCGCCGAGGACTCTCAGGCCGTCGAGCCGACCCCCCGTCGCGCCGCAAGCCGGCGCCGCGATCGGCCACCGGCAGGGCCTGGCAAAGGTCACGCGACCGTGCAGTTTCTCGCCGCCCGCCCGGCGTGACTTGGACTCGGAGTGCGCTGGGTGGCGCGAACACCCCGTGGAATCTCGTCAGGTGCATCCGCGGCACCAGCCGCGCCATGAAGTCCAGCGGCAGCGGAAGATATAGTGTTACTGACTGACATTCGCAACTTGCTGAAAAATAGTAAGCTACGGTTACCCCTGTTGCGCAACGCCGGCTTTATGTCGGCGTTGTTCTTTCCGGAGCCCTCAATGACCCGTTTTATTTTGCCTTTAAGTCTTTGTTTGCTTAGCCACGCCTCTTTCGCCGCCGACTCACAATTACTCGATGCCACAAGTTTGAACAGGGCCGCCGAGTTGCGCGACACCGCATTGCAACAAAACGAAGCCTACGCATTGCTTGAATCACTGACGACCGAAATCGGCCCGCGTATGGCCGGTTCGCCTGCCGATGCGAGAGCAGTCGCGTGGACCGAACAACAATTCAAGGCGCTCGGTTACGACAAAGTGATCTTGCAGCCGGTGACATTTCCGGTATGGCAACGCGGCCCTGAAAAAGCGGACGTTTTATCGCCATTCCCGCAGCAGCTATTAATCACCACACTGGGCGGCAGCATCGGTACCGATGGAAAACCGCTCGATGCAGAAGTCGTCGAATTCGCCAGCCTCGACGCACTGAAGGTCGCACCGGAAAACAGTTTGAACGGCAAGATTGCCTTCATCAACAAACGCATGGAGCGCCACAAGAATGGTTCGGGTTACAGCCCGGTCGTCGCCGGACGAAGTGAAGGCGCAGTCGAAGCGGCAAAAAAAGGGGCGGTTGCGATTGTCATTCGTTCCGTCGGCACCGATAGTGATCGCCTGCCGCATACCGGCCAGATGCGTTACGACGCAGCAGTCAACAAAATCCCTGCTGCCGCACTTTCCGTCCCCGATGCAGACTTGCTTGAAAACATGTTGAAGCGCGGCAAGCCGGTCACTTTGCGTCTGGATATCGTGGCTGGCTTCAACGGTACCTACACTTCGCACAATGTCATTGGCGAAATTCGCGGCCGCGAACAACCGGATGAATTCGTCGTTATCGGCGGCCATCTGGATTCCTGGGATCTGGGCACCGGTGCCGTCGACGACGGCGCCGGCGTGAGCATCACGATGGCGGCCGGTGCATTAATCGGCGCAATGAAACAGGCCCCGCGCCGCAGCATTCGCGTGATTGCCTTCGCCAACGAAGAACAGGGTTTATACGGTGCCAAAGCCTATGCCGAAACCCACAAAGATACCGTCGCCAACCATCAAATCGGCGCTGAAAGCGATTTCGGTGCCGGACGGATTTACGCGCTAACTGCAGGTGTCAGCGAAGAAGTGTGGCCAGTACTGGAACAAATCGGCACTGTGCTCGCACCGCTGGGCATCACCACGGAGAAAGGCAAAGGCGGCGCCGGCCCCGACATCGGTCCCATCGTGGCGCTCGGCATGCCGTGGGCCTCTCTGCAGCAGGACGGTACCGATTATTTCGATCTGCACCACACTGCAAATGACACGCTCGATAAAGTCGATCCGAAAGCCCTCGACCAGCAGGTGGCGGCGTATGCCGCGTTCGCTTATCTAACAGCAGAGAGCATGATGGATTTTGGAAGCGTGCCGAAGAAGCTGGAAGAGAAGAAATAATTGCACCCCCTTTGGTTAGGAGAAACAGTAAGCCCTTGGTTTTACGTAACAGCTACTTTATCAACCGTAGGTATTTACCTCTTCTACCAAGAAGACTTTGCGGCACCAGCGCCGCCAGCCGCGCCATGAAGTCCAGCGGCTCGAAGACCACGTGCGTGGTGCCGTCCCGGTAGGCTCGTGCCGTGACGAACAGCGGCACGCGTGACTAACGCGGGCTCGGACACCGCGCACCCGCCGGCGTTGCTGACCAGCGTATCCGCGCGCGCTCCTTCGTGAACACCTGGCGCATGACGCGGCCGAACGGGTTCGAATCCCGCTGGGGGTACCTTTGGTCGTCGGAGCCGCGGCACTTGCCGCGGCGTTCGCAGCCGACGACCCTGAGGTACACTCATCCCCGCGAACGTGGAGGTCAGTGTGCAACAGAATGTGACAATCAAGCTGGCCCCCGCAGAGCAACTTTATGCGCACCTGAACGAGGGGCGCGGACGGTTACTGATCATCGTCGCCACGACGGTCGTCTGGATCTTGAACACCACGCTCGGCCGCTACCTCGTACGGACCCAAGTCTTGACGGGTGTGTCGGCGTCCGTCGAGCGCCCACTCGAATGGATTGGCACAGCCATCTTCGTGCTGGTCACGTTGAGCCTGATTATCGTGATCTACAAGCCCTACCCAACGTGGCTGTTCCGGGTCGCTGCCATCTACCTGACCTTCTCGGTGGCACAGGTCGTTGCCAACGTCATCTTGATGGTGGGAAGTGCGGCGGGGCGACACGGCCATAACCTCGGCTCGCTCTGGGACGTCGCGGCCGTCTATGGCACGAGCGTGCTGGTCTTCGCACTCGTCTACATCGTGATCGACATTCGCACACCTGGTGGTGCGTTCGTCTGGCCGAATCGGCCCGACGAAGACCCACCGATGCCGGATATCGTCGACTACCTCTTTATCTCCTTCAACGTCAATTCGACGTATGGACCGACCTCTGAAGCGGTGGTTTCGCGCCTCGCGAAGAGCGTGATGGTGCTGCAGGTGTTGCTCGCGATCCTGATGCTGACGGTGCTGATCGCGCGCGCGGTGTCCGCCACCTCGTAGCCGCGTAGAGGCGTTTACGCCGACGCAGGCATGAGGACAACGTCGTCCTCGTCCGCGTAGGCGATATCGCCCACGTGGCATGGCACTCCACGGAAGGCAAGCTCGTCGCGCGCGAGGCCCTGCGGACAGGTCGTAATCGCCATTAGAGTATCAGCCGAACAAAACCCCTGGCCGTCGAGGACTCTCAGGCCGTCGAGCCGGCGCCGCGATCGGCCACCGGCAGGGCCTGGAAGGGCCTGGCAGAGGTCACGCGACCGTGCAGTTTCTCGCCGCCCGCCCGGCGTGACTTGGGCTCGGAGTGTGCTGGGTGGCGCGAACCCCCCGTGGAATCTCGTCAGGTGCATCCGCGGCCGCGGCACCAGCGCCGCCAGCCGCGCCATGAAGTCCAGCGGCTCGAAGACCACGTGCATGGTGCCGTCCCGGTAGGCTCGTGCCGTGACGAATAGACCGCTCGCCGGATAGGCCGGTAGACGGTCAAGTCCCTGCTGGCGGCTTCTTGCTGACCGCTGCGCTCTTCTCAAACTCTTCCCGGACCGACTCACCCATCCACTTCATGAAGTTGGGGTGATTGACGAGCCCCTTGGGATTGAACTCGTAGCTCAGCCCCTTCAGGTCGCTGCGCAACTTGGCCTGAATGGTCCGGGCACCGATCAGGTTGGTGACGACCAGAACCCGCTGTCCCTTGTTCATGGCGGCCTCCACCACCTCGCGCAGCTTCTGCACGTTGGCAGCCCGAACCTCCGGTGGTGCATCGTCCTGAAGGGTCATGCCCCGCACATCCGCGAAGCCACCGTCCTGCTTCACAATCTTCGCGAGGCCGGCAAGGACCCGGAGTTCCTCCGCGTTGTCTGCGGCAGAACTCGGGCCATGGCCCGCGATGATGACCACTTCCTTCGCGGGATCCTTGCTCATCTCGACGGCGTGATCCAGCAGGATCTCTGCGACCAGCGGGTTATCCCCCGGCGGCGCCACAAAGTGCAGCTTCGCATCCGTTTTCACCCGCGGCACGCTGGCAAACTCCGCCGTCTCCCGCTGGCCGAAAATATAGAGCCACTGCCGGTACAGCTCGTTCGTGCCCGACGAGGTCACGGGTATCACCACGATCTCCTTCGCACCCGCGGCCTTCAGGTCGTCCAGGCCCACCTGAATGTGCTCCGACATCATCATGGCCATGCCCACCCCCATGGAGGTGGGAAAAATATTGCCGATGGACTGGACCTGATCCTTGAAGATCTTGTCCCCCTGCTCCCGGAAACCGTGCATCAGGATCAGGATCCCCTGGGAGCCCTTCACGTCCGGCGGGCTGATGTACCAGGCATACTCCGGGCCCATCATGTCCATGGACATGGTGATCTCCGCGTCGCTGTACTTCTGGTACAGCGCAACTTTCTGCCGCAACTCCCGGGTCATGGCGGGATCCATCTTGTGCTTCATGCCATAGAGGCTGCGGCCTTCGGCATCCCGGCCCGTGTCCATCTGGCTCATGTCGTGGCCGGAGTGGTCCATTGCTGCGGTCGCCGCAGGGGCAGCGGCAGGCTCGACTGCTGCCCTGGCGGACAGGGCGATCAGGGACAGTCCAAGGACGAGTCCAGAGGCGGCGCCCAGCGCCCGGGGGGTGGTCATGGCATTCACTCCAGTTCTCCTTGGTGTGCAGCACGAAACGGAAATTCGGGAAGCCGCGCTCGATACTAGGAGGGATCCCGGCCTCCGAGCAACTGCCGGCCGAAGAACCGCCAGATCTCCTCGACAGCGGGCACGTCATGGCTGGTCCGGCCCAGAATGCGCGGCATGCTCTTCTGCGGGTGGGGAAGCGTGTGGCCACCGCCGTAGATGGTGATGAGGTCCACCTCGGGCCGGTCTCCCGCAGACCACAGCCGGCGGCTGGCCACGGTGCCGTCCAGGGGATCGCCGTCCGGGTAGCGGTGCTCGAAAGGCAGGGCCGGGTAGCCTGCCAGGGTTCGGAAATAGTCCACCGTGGCGAAAGCGGACAGGACAGCCCCGCGCCGGTTGAAGAGACCCACTGACCAGACTGCCCCGCCCTCGTAAGGACTGACCGGGTCCTCGTCACCGTTGATCAGGAGCACGGGCACGGCCTGACCGCTCTCCCGGCAGCCCTGGTTGCCGGCAGCGGGCAGACTCGCCGCGATGGCGGCGACGCCAGCGACGAGATCCGGGGCCTCCAGCGCCAGCCGCAGCGCCATGTGGCCCCCATTGGAGAAACCGGCGGCGAAGACCTCGTCCGTAGCAACCTGCTGGCCACTGAGCGCGGGGTCACCGGCCAGGCGGGCCACCACCGCGCGGAGAAAACCCACGTCATCCACCGAACGCTCCCGGGCAGCAAAATCACCCGTGGCCCGGCAGTCGTTCCAGTCGCCCTCGAAGCCCTGGGGATAGACGATGAGCGCCCCGTCCCGGTCTGCCACTTCCTCGAAGGCCCAGGCAGTGTCGCTGCGCATCCCCGCTGCAGAGCTGACGGCCCCGTGCAGCACCAGAACCACAGGCGCCGGGTCGGCGAGACGCAGGGGTATGTAGACGAGAAAGGAGCGGGACAGACCACCGAACTCGAAGCGGCGCTCCTCCAGCTTGCCCGTGACAGGAGGCTGCGGGAACGCGGGCGCGTGCAGTCCCCACCACCAGAGGGCGACACCACCCGCCAGGGCGAGGACCACCAGCACCGCGATCGACTGCACCAGCCACTGCCGCATGGGGAAACGGTACCATCCGCCGGGTAACCCTGGGGAACGACCAATGCGCAGCCTGTCCGCCCTGACGCTTCTGGCCACCCTGCTCGTGGCCTCCGGGAAGCCCCAACCAGCGCCGCCAGCAGCGGCCGCGCCAGCCACCACGGCACCCGCCACCCGGGGCCTCGGCTTCGACCCGGCGGAACTCGACCGGACCGTCCGCCCGCAGGACGACTTCTGGCGGTACGTCAACGGTAAGTGGCTCGCCACCACCGCCATTCCGGCGGACCGGTCCGGGTACGGCAGTTTTCAGATAGTGGACGAGATGACCGAGCGCCAGTTGCGGGCGCTGGTTGAGGAAGCCGCGCAGCAGCCCGGCGCACCCGGCTCCGATCCGCAGAAGATCGGGGGTCTCTACGTGAGCTTCATGGACGAGGCACGGGCCGAAGCACTGGGGGTGCAGCCGCTCGCGACCGAGCTTGCCGCCATCGCCGCGCTGCGCACCCACGATGACGTGATTGCCTACTTCGGCACCGCAATGGCCGCCGGCGTCCAAACGCCCGTGCAGTGGTATGTGGACGCCGACGCCACCGACCCCACGCGCAACCTGGCCTACTTCTGGCAGGACGGCCTTGGCCTGCCGGACCGGGACTACTACCTGGACGATCGTCCTGAACTCAGGGAAGCCCGAGCCGCCTATCAGGCCCATGTGGAGAAGATGTACGGGCTCGCAGGCTGGAACGACGGCACCGGGGCCGGGCAGACCATCCTCGCGCTGGAGCGGCGCATCGCTGCACGCCACTGGTCGTCCGTACAGAATAGGGACGACGACAAGATCTACCGGAACCAGGTGGACCTCGCAGCGGCCGCGAGGCAGTTTCCCGAATTCCCCTGGTCCCGGTTCCTGGCGGCTGCAGCGCTGCAGCCACCAGGCAAGTTCGTCGTGGCCCAGACCGACTACTTTGCAGGCCTGGGTCCCCTCGTGCGCTCCGTGCCGGTCGCCGACTGGCAAACCTGGCTGCGCTTCAAGACCCTGAAGCACTACGCGCCCTTCCTCAACGCCGCACTCGTGCAGGAAGACTTCGCCTTCGAAGGCGGCGTACTCAAGGGCATCAGGGAAAACACGCCCCGCTGGAAGCGCGGGGTGAAGCTGGCCAGCCAGTCCCTGGGAGATCTGGTCGGCAAGGCTTACGTTGAGCGCCACTTTCCGCCGTCCTCGAAAGCGCGCATGGACAGCATGATTGCCGACCTTCGTGAGGCCTATCACGAAGCCATCGACCAGCTGGCCTGGATGACGCCAGAGACCAAGAAGGCAGCCCAGGCGAAGCTCGCCAGGTTCCGCAGCAAGATTGGCTATCCGGAACGGTGGAAGGACTACTCGTCCGTCAGGATCGCTGCCAGTGACCTGGCAGCAAACCTCAGACAGACACAGGCCTTTGCCCACACCTACAACACTGCCCGGCTCAACAAGCCGGTCGACCCGAACGAGTGGCTGATGACGCCCCAGACGGTGAATGCGTACTACCAGTCCACCTCGAATGAAATCGTCTTTCCGGCTGCCATCCTGCAGCCACCGTTCTTCGATCCAGCCGCGGATGATGCTTTCAACTACGGCAGCATGGGTGCGACCATCGGCCACGAATTCAGCCACGGCTTCGACGACCAGGGTCGCAAGTTCGACGGGGATGGCCGGCTCCGGGACTGGTGGACGCCGGCGGACGCCGCGCAGTACACGGCTCGCACCAAGCGGCTGGTGGCCCGCTACAACGGCTTTCGCCCGCTGCCGAACTTCAGCGTGAACGGCCAGCTGACGCTGGGCGAGAACATCGCGGATCTGGCGGGCCTGACCATGAGCCACCGTGCCTGGCAGCGTTCCCTGCAGGGCAGGGAAGCACCCGTGATAGATGGCTTCACGGGTGAGCAACGGCTCTTTATCGGCTTTGCCGTCTCGTTTCGGGGTATGGACCGCCCCCGGCGCCTGCAGGCCCAGTTGCTCAGCGACCCGCATTCCCCGGATGAGTACCGGGTGACGGGCGTGCTGCCGAATGTGCCTGCGTTCTATACCGCCTTCGGCGTCAGCCCG
>CAMBYH010000074.1 GCA_945872065.1 Arsukibacterium tuosuense | reverse complement strand
AAGGGCGATCACGTCATTCCGCTGTACACGCCGGAATGCCGCCAGTGCGAGTACTGCCTGTCCGGCAAGACCAACCTCTGCCAGGCCATCCGGGAAACCCAGGGCCGGGGCGTGATGCCCGACGGCACCAGCCGCTTTCGGCTGGGCGGCAAGAACGTGCTGCACTACATGGGGACCTCCACCTTCTCGAATTACACCGTGCTGCCCGAGATTGCCGTCGCGAAGATCCGGGAAGATGCCCCCTTCGACAAGGTCTGCTACATCGGCTGCGGAGTCACCACCGGCATCGGCGCCGTGATCAACACGGCGAAGGTGGAGCCGGGGGCCAACGTGGCGGTCTTCGGCCTGGGCGGGATCGGCCTCAACGTGCTCCAGGGCGCGCGGCTGGTGGGTGCCGACATGATCATTGGCGTGGACACCAATCCGGGCAAGCGGGCCATGGCCGAGTCCTTCGGCATGACGCACTTCATCAACCCCAACGACTGCGACAACGTGGTCCAGGAAATCATCCGCCTCACCCGCGGCGGGGTGGACTACAGCTTCGAGTGCATTGGCAACGTGCAGGTGATGCGCCAGGCGCTGGAGTGCTGCCACAAGGGCTGGGGCGAGAGCATCATCATCGGCGTGGCGCCCGCCGGAGCCGAGATCAGCACCCGGCCGTTCCAGCTGGTGACAGGGCGGGTGTGGCGGGGCTCCGCCTTTGGCGGTGCCAAGGGCCGGCGGGACGTGCCGCGCATCGTCGACTGGTACATGGACGGCAAGATCCGCATCGACGAGATGATTACCCACACCATGCCGCTGAAGGACATCAACCGGGCCTTCGACCTGATGCATTCCGGGGAGTCCATCCGGAGCGTAGTGACCTTCTAACTAATAGAAGCCCACGCGCTTGCGCCGTTTGCGGAGTTTGAGTTCCCGGTAGAGCGCGCTGGTGTCCAGATCCACACCGCTGGGCCACACCAGCAGATTCTGGCTGCGGTCCAGGGTGAGCCGGCGGAACTCCCGGACATCCCGGAGCGGCTCCAGGGACCAGGGCGCCAGCTGCTGCTCCAAGTCTACCGCCCCTTCCGTGCCGTCGGCGTAGGCGAGCCAGAGCTGGTAGCGCTCCAGGGGCCAGGCAGCAATGAGTCGCACCGTCATTGCCGGGCATCCTGCGCCGCACGGGACGGCGCCAACAAGCGGCTAATCTTGGTGAAGCAACCGGATTTGCTGCAGGGAGCGCCTTTAGTCGCGATCGATAGAGATCGCGCCTAAAGGCGCTCCTGCAAGGCGTCCCGCCATAGGGCGACGCGCTCGCGAATCAGCACCTCGATCTCTTCCCAGCTTGCCGCACCGGGCCCGGGTAGATCCTGATTCGTGGAGTTGCGCACCACGATGGTTTCGTGGCCACCGGCCCGCAGCGCGCGGATGTTGTCCGGGCTGTCTTCCAGGTACAGGTCGGCACCGACCGCGGCCTTGTCCCGCATGAAGCACAGGTCCCAGTAGGGGATGCCATGGCGTTCCAGCCAGTCGGTGGTCTGGCGGATGGCTTCCTTGTGGAACCATTGGATGTAGAGCCGGTGCGTGATGATGCGGATGCGGATTTCCGGCAGCGTATCCAGGCGCCGCAGCGCCGCTGGCGCCCCCGCGATCGGTGGGAGTCGGGCAAACAGCTCCCGTTCCTTCACGGCAAAGCGGTGGAGGGCGTCGTAACCGCCCACCGCGTCGAGTCCCCACTCACTGAAGCCATAGCTGATGTCATCCGTCAGGGTGTCTTCGGCGACCCCCAGCCATTCGGCAGCGATGGGTTTGAGGCCCCGGGCGAAGTCCGCCACGACGCCGTCCAGATCTACCCCGAGAACAAAGTGGCGGGCCGGGAGCGCCGTCATGGCTGGGTCGTGTCCAGGGGCAGGAAGCGGACAAAGGCCCGGGCGGCGATGCCCCGGGCCACTTCCTCGGCTGGCGCGTCCATGGCGACGTTGAAGAACATCTTGAAATTTTTTGCCCGCTGCTCCCGGTAGAGAGTCACGAGCCGTTGCCGGCCCGGTTCGTCATCGACGAACTCGGCCCGGACCCGGAGGGGCTTGCCCCCGATCTCCAGCAGTGCCTCGGGCGTCTGCCGCAGGTTCCGGTACCAGTTGGAGGTGGGGTAGCTCAGCGCCGCCCAGACCTTGCCGTCCCGCACATAGCCGATGGGCGTGGAGGCTGGCTTGCCACTGCGCCGCCCCGTCGTGGTGAGCACGAGGATGACGTCGCCCATCCCGCCCAGCCAGTCTTTCCTCAAGAGGAAGTTCTGGAAGCCGAGGAATCTGAGGGCTAGCCTGAAGGGCACCGGGACTGGACTTGCTGGGAGGCTCAGGCCGAGCGCTGGGTGATCTCGATGAGGTGATACCCGAACTGGGTCTTCACCGGGCCGTGCACCTTGCCCACCTCGGCGCTGAAGACCACGGTGTCGAATTCCTTGACCATCATCCCCGGGCTGAATTCGCCGAGATCGCCGCCCTCCTGGCCGGAGGGGCAGGTGGAATGGGCTTTGGCCACCTGGGCGAAGTCTTCGCCCCCCTCGATCCGGGTCTTCAGGTCGTTGCAGGTGGTCTGGTCGGCGACCAGGATGTGGCGGGCACTGGCTTTGCGCATGGCGTTTATCCCTGGGAAGACAGCGGGGGATTCTAGCCCGCTGCAGGCCCGGGCTTGGCCCGGCAATTGCCCGGCTGCCGACCTGACATAAGGGACCAGCGGTTCCCCGGCGCCGACGAGCGGCGCTAACCTGCTGAAAGATAGAGAGCTTTTCCGGGAACACCGGAAACGCATCACGGTCCCCGGCGCTCCGGTCACCTATCGTTCCCGCCATCGCAAGATGTGCTGGAGACGAGCCCGTGACCTACCGGAGTTCCATTACTGCTAGCCGCAGCTCAGGCCGCCGCCTCCGCCGCGCCCGGGGCTTCACCGCGGTGGAGTTGCTGTTCTCCCTCGCCATCGTCGGTCTTGTGACCGCGATGGCGGTCCCCAGCTTTCGCGACTTCCTGCAGGACAACCGGACTGCCGAAGAGGCCAACGCGCTGGTTGGCGCTCTGGCCCTCGCCCGCAACGAGGCAGTCACCCGGGGCGTTCCTGTCTCCGTCTGCTCGAGCACCGACAACGCAACCTGCGCTGATGATCCGGACTGGACTACGGGCTGGATCGTCTTTACCGACGCGGTGGCACCGGTCGGCAGCGTCGACAACCCCGACACCGTCCTCCGCGCCCTGCCGGCGCTGCGCACCGGGTCTGAGCTGGCCGCCAACGCCAACTTCGTTTCCTACGTGGCCAACGGCTTTCTGGGCACAGCGGCAGGCATCACCTTCGATCTCGACATCGACGGGTGCACCGGCAACCACAACCGCCGGATCACCCTCAATCTCCAGGGCCGGGCAGCGATCGCCAAGACCGCCTGCACCAATTGAGCACCCCGGGAAATCCTATGCAGCATCAGTATTACAGCCGCACCAACCAGACCGGCACGACGTTGATCGAAGTGCTCATCACCGTCGTCCTCGTCTCGATCGGGCTACTGGGTCTCGCCGGCCTGCAGCTCACGACCGTGCAGAACTCCAACAGCTCCAGTGAGCGCTTCGAGGCCACCACCCTGGCCCACGACATCCTCGAGCGGATCCGGGCGAACCGCCAGGCTGCCCTGGCCGGCCAGTACAACCTGGCTCTGGGTGCCGCACCGGCGGGTGCCAACCTGGTGGGCGAGGATCTGGACGAATGGCGCAATGCCCTCGCGGTGCTGCCGAACGGTGACGGATCCATCAACGTAGCCGCCGGCGTCGTCACGATCGAGGTGCAGTGGACCGACGCCTCCGACGACAACACCGCCGATTCCCGGGACATGTCGGTCTTCCTGAGGACGGAACTGTGATGTTCAACCGGACCCGAATCGCCGGGCTACAGCAGCAGCGGGGCGTAGGCCTCGTCGAGATCATGATCTCCCTGGTCCTGGGCCTGCTGGTCACGGGCGCCATCGTCCAGATCTATCTGACGACCAAGCGCCAGAACGATATGCAGACCAGCCTGACGGGGCGCCAGGAGTCGGGCAGATTCGCGGCGCAGATCATCCAGCGGGACGCCCAGATGGCGGGCTACCGGGGCTGCCTCCGGGACGTGAACACCGTCACCAACACGCTGAACACGCCCACAGATTTCCTCTACCGCTATGACCGGCACGTGGAGGGCTTCGAGAATGGCGCCGGGCTTCCGGGCAGCATCGCCAACGTGGTGCCCAACACCGACGTGCTGACCCTGCGCACGGTGGACGACTCGGGGATCTTCACGACGGCCACTCTGGCCAACGCCTCTTCTGATCCGGTGACGGTGGCCGACCTGGATCCTGCCCCCTTCGCCGTGAATGACATTGCGCTGATCACCGACTGCGGCGGTGCCGCGATCTTTCAGGTCACGGGCTTTGATGCTCCCACAGGCGTCATCGCCCACAACCAAGGCGGCACGGTTCCCGGTAACTCAACCAAGAACCTGAACCGGCGCTTTGGCGCCGGCTCCCAGGTGTTCGCGATCCGCACCACGACCTACTACATCCGGAACAGCGCCAACGGCACCGGGCCCGCACTCTGGCGCCGGAGCGGTGGCATCGCCGCGCCCCAGGAGCTTGCCGAGGGCGTCGAGAACATGCAGCTGCTCTTTGGCCTGGACACGGATGCCAATCAAACCGCAGACGAGTACCGCGCGGCCGACAACGTTCCGGCTAACCAGTGGCGCAACGTGGTCAGTATGCAGGTGGCTCTCCTCGTCGCCGGCGTGGCCGACGGCGTGGCTGAGGCGGACCCCCGCACCTTCACGCTTCTCGGCGAGGGCGTGGGCCCCTTCGACGACGGCCGCCTGCGCCGCGTCGTGACCTTCACCGTCGCGCTCCGCAACCGGGTCGCCTGATCCACATGCACTCCAAGAGGCACACGCTCGTGTACGAGAACCAGAACCATCACTCATCGCCTGCCCGCCAGCGGGGCGCGGCCATGGTCATCGCCCTGGTCATGCTCCTCATCCTGACGCTGCTGGCGACCGCCAGCGCCCGCATGACCCTGCTGGACGAACGGATGATGGGTAACACCCAGGACCGCAACGTGGCCTTCCAGGCCGCCGAAGCGGCGATCCGGACCGGCGAAGGCGACCTTATCGCTCCCGTGCTTCCCGACTTCGATGGCACCAACGGCCTCTGGCAGCCGGCTGCTCCCGGGGATGAGCCGGTCTGGCAGACCGTGGACTGGGAGGACGTGGGCAACGATGTCCTCAGCTACAACGGCCTGGCGAATGCGCCCGGCAGTCTCGCCGAGGCCACGGCGGCCTATGCCATTGAGGAGATGCCGCCGGTGCCCTGTGTCCTCTGCAGCGAGAAAGCCGGGGTCGTGCCTGACGAACCAGCGATCTACCGGGTTACAGCCCGGGGCGTGGGCGCCGCAGGCAATGCCACTGTTGTCGTCCAAACCACCTACAAGCGCGCGAACTGAAGGAATACCCATGAACGGCATCATTCGCAGCAGCTTCCCCCTGTACACCTTCCTGCGTAGCCGCTGGCTGACGCTGGTGGGTGGTGCCCTGCTGGCAGCGGGCCCCTCAGCCAATGCCGTAACCATTGCCGAGACCCCGCTGTTCGTCAGCGGCACAGTGGCGCCCAACGTCATGCTGATGATCGACAACTCCGGCAGCATGCACAACGCCATCTGGGCCACGGCCTACAACCCGGCAACCACCTACACAGACTGGAGTCTGGTCAAAAACGGGGCCTCCGCGTGGACCTCGAGCGCCAATCCCAGTCTCTCTAGCCTGGTGAGCAGCACCTGGCGGACCTCCGGCTCCGGCATCGACTGCCCCGCGGGCTCGGTCCGCGGCAAGAAGTCGAACGGCAACACCCGCTGCCTCACGTTGCCTGACCCAGCGGGTGGCAGCACGACACAGTGGGAGGGCAATTACCTCAATTACCTGTTCACCACTTACGGTACTACCGGCAGCCTCGTCCCGTTTAACCTCAGTACCGGGGCGATCATTCCGAACACCTACCGGTTCGGGGTCGCCAAGAGCGTCGCGGACACTTTTGTGGTGAACAACCCGAGCCTGCGCATCGGTCTCTCCTCGTTCTGGGACAATGAAGGCGGGAAAATCGACGCGGCCTGTGGCACTGCCACGGCCACCCTGAGGTCGAAAATTGCCAGCATGGCCTTCGAGGGGTACACCCCCCTGGCAGAAACCTACTACGAGATCACCCGGTATTTCCGCGGCATGACCGGCTACTTCAACGTGAACACCTACACGAGCCCGATCCAGTACCGGTGCCAGAAGAATTTCGTCATCATGATTACGGACGGGTATCCGACCAGGGATACGAACATCCCGACCAATGACCCGGCCGATACGGCGGACACCACGCGCAGCCTCCCGAACTGGGACAAACTGGCGCCGACGACCACCCTGGCCCAGTTCCCGAACTTCCTACCCCCATACTCCGATGGCTTCCAGTCCGCCGGTGAAGACTGGAACGAGGGCTACGCGATGTACCTGGACGATCTCGCCAAATTTGGCAATGACATCGACCTCAAGACGACGGGCACAGACAACGAAGGCGGCAGCTACAACGATCCGGCCTTTCTGAAGCAGAACCTCGTCACCTACACCATCGGCTTTGCCGTCTCGAACCAGATGCTGGCCGACGCGGCCGCCTACGGCAAAGGCACCTACTACACCGCCAACAATGCGGCGCAGTTGACCACCGCGCTGGCGGCCGCCGTGGCCGACATCAAGGCCCGCACGAGCACGGTGTCCTCGGTAACCTCGAACTCCACCCGCCTGACCGGGGACAGCCTGCTCTATCAGGCGAAGTTCTCGACCGTACCCTGGGGCGGCAGCCTGCTGGCCTACCCGCTCCTGTCGGGCGGTGCACTCGGGAGTATCGAGTGGAATGCCGCCGACTTGCTGCCCGCCGCCGGGTCACGGAACATCCTGACCTACAACCCGACCGCTTCGGCGGGGGCGCGGGGCCGGACCTTCCTCTGGGCCTCGCTCAGTGCGGCCCAGCAGACCGAGCTGAACAAGAACATCGGCGGCACGGCCGATGGCCAGGGCCAGGCGCGCCTGGATTATCTGCGCGGTGACCGGACCAACGAGACGCCGAACGGCCAGCAGTTCCGGACCCGGGATTCAATGCTGGGCGACATCATCAACTCGGATCCGACCTACGTCGGCGCCCAGAACTTCGGCTTCAACCTGCTGCCGGGCGCCGAGGGCTCCAGCTACAAGTCGACCCGCCCCGGGAGGGCGGCGGCCAATCGTCCCACCATGGTTTATGTAGCGTCCAACGACGGCATGCTGCACGGCTTCGACGGGGACACCGGCGTAGAGCGTCTGGCCTACATGCCGAACGCCGTGTACCCCGAACTCACCTTCCATGTGGATCCGTCCTACGACAACAGTCACCGGTACATCAACGACGGTTCGCCCCGGGCGCTGGACGCCTACCTTGACGGGTCCTGGAAGACGATTCTGGTCGGGAGTCTCGGCCTGGGCGGCAAGGGTGTCTATGCCCTCAATGTCTCCAGCCCCGCGACCTTCGGCACGGGTGACGTGATGTGGGAGTTCACTTCCGTCGATGACTCCGACCTGGGGGATTCGATGCCCCAGCCCGCCATTGCCCGCCTGAGCGGCGGCAAATGGGTCGCCATCATCTCCAACGGCTACAACAGTGCCGCCGGACTGGCCAAGCTCTTCGTGCTCGATCTCAAGACCGGCGCGAAGCTCGCCGAGATCAGCACTGGCGTCGGTGGCGACAACGGTTTGTCCAGCCCGACGCCTGTGGACGTGGATGGGGACCGGATTGCTGACTACGTCTACGCCGGCGACCTGAAGGGCAACATGTGGAAGTTTGACCTGACATCCACGACCGCCAGTAACTGGAAGGTTTCGTTCGGTACTGTCGGTACGCCCATTCCCCTTTACACGGCCTGCAAGGCTGATCCCTGCACGGCTGCAAATCGCCAGCCCATCACGAGCGCGCCGGAAGTCGGGAAGCACCCCACCCTGGGCAGCGTCCTGTACTTCGGTACCGGGCAGTATTTCGCGACGGGTGACAACGCCGCCTCAGGCACGCAGACGTTCTACGCAATCCGCGACCGGAACGGCAAGGAGACCACCACGCCCGTCGCGCTGACTGCCGGACGGGCCAATCTCCAGGCCCAGACGGTCATCTACGAGAACACAGAGCAGGCGTTCTTCCAGCTGGTCAGCAATGTGGAGGTGCAGACGAATGTTGCCGGCGTGCGGGTGACCTCGTCCAACCCGGTGGCTGATACCAAGGATGGCTGGTTTCTCAACCTGCCTACTGCCGGCGAGCGCCAGGTGAGTAACTCGGCCCTGCGCAACGGCAAGATTATCTTCACCACGATCATTCCCGGTGGCGATGCCTGTTCGGCAGGTGGTGAGGGCTGGCTGATGGTGCTGGACGCGCTGGCGGGCGGGCGGCCGGAGGCCGCCCTGCTGGACCTCAATCTCGATGGCACCTTCGATCGCCAGGATTTCATCACGGTCACGATCGACGGTGAAGAAGTGGAGGTTCCTGCGACCGGCGCCAAGTCTGAGGTCGGCATGGTGGACCAGATGCTCCTCATCACCGAAGGCGATGGCGAATCCGACATCTACAAGGCCTGCGGGACCAACGACGGAGCGGGTTGCGATGGCTATATCGTCCCCACAGGCCAGGCCCAGGGCCGCCAGTCCTGGCGGGAAGTTGACTGAGGAGAATGCCAATGATTCGCAGGTCACACCAGCAGGGTTTCAGCCTTATAGAGCTGGTCGTCGTCATGGGCATCGCTGCGGTCCTGACCATGATCGCGGTGCCCAGCTACCAGGCCAGTATCATCAAGGGGCGGCGGGCAGAGGCCCGGGTGGTGATCAACGACACCGCCCAGCGCCTGGAGCGCTGCTACACCCAGTTCGGGGCCTACGATGCCGACGACTGTCCCATTGATGACGGCGAGGAGATCGCCTCCCAGGGCGGCTTCTATACGGTGACGGTAGCCATTCCGGACGCCGCCAACTACACGCTGACTGCCGATCCCCAGCTCGCCCAGGTGGATGACGAGAAGTGCGGCAGCCTGAGCCTGACCAATACGGGAGTCCGCGCCATCACCGGCACCGACGACGTGGAGCGCTGCTGGTAGGAGCGCCTTTTTGCGTGGTAGCGTCGGGACTGCATTTGGTCCCGGAGGTGCACGCCATGCAACGCCGTCTCTTCGTCAGTTCCCTCCTCGGTGCCGCCGCCGGTGGCGTTTCTCTGGCCCGGGCGCTCGCGGCTGCCGCAGCGACGCCCATTGCGGGTGACCTGCCGGCCACGCGCCTTGCTGGCGGTGAAACCGTCCTGACCCGGGCGGCGGTGAAGGATTTCCAGGCCAGCCTGCGGGGCCCCCTGCTCCTGGCGGGCCAGGACGGCTACGACCGGGCCCGCCAGGTCTGGAACGGAATGATCGACCGCCGTCCGGCGCTGATCGCCCAGTGCAGTGGCCCGGCCGACGTGGTCCGGTCCGTCCAGTTTGCCCGGGCCAATGACCTGCTCGTCGCCGTCCGCAGTGGCGGCCACAGCACCTCGGGCCAGTCCGTCTGCGACGGCGGCCTCATGATCGATCTGTCGGCCATGCATGGCGTCCGGGTGGACCCCAAAGCGAAGCGGGCCTGGGTCCCCGGCGGGTCGTTGCTCGGGGAACTCGATCGGGAGTCCCAGCTGTTCGGCCTGGCCACCACCGCCGGGACGGTGTCCCACACGGGCGCCGCGGGTCTCACGCTGGGTGGCGGCTTTGGCCGTCTCGGCCGGCGCTTCGGCCTGTCCTGCGACAACCTCGAGTCGGTGGACGTGGTGACGGCGGACGGCAAGTTCCTGCGGGCGAGCAACAACGAGAATCGGGACCTGTTCTGGGGCCTGCGGGGTGGCGGGGGAAATTTCGGCATCGCGACCGGGTTTGAGTATCGCCTGCACGAGATGGGACCGACGATTCTCGGCGGGCCGCTCATCTTTCCTTTCAGTCAGGCCCGGGAGGTGCTCGAGTTCTTCATCGAGTTCACGGCGACGGCCCCCGACGAGCTCAACATCGACTGCGCCATCGTTGCGCCGCCCGGTGCGAAGCCGATGGTGGTTCTGGAGATCTGCTACTCCGGCGAACTGGCTAAGGGCGAGAAGGTGATTGCGCCGCTCCGGGCTTTTCGCAAGCCGCTGGCCGATCAGGTCAAGGCCATGCCCTATGTGAAGCTGCAGAGCGGAGCGGATGAGGCCAACGCCGCGGGCCGCAACTACTACATCAAGAGTGGTTTCGTGGAGCAGGTCGGACCGGAACTGCTGGATAACCTGCTGACCGGCTACAGTGCGGATCCGGGCCGGGCCACGATCGTCGTGCTCCAGCAGCTGGGTGGCGCGATCGCCCGGGTGCGCAACGACGCCACGGCCTTTCCCCACCGGGGCGCGAAGTTCGATCTGCTCGTGCTCGGCGGCTGGGACGACCCGAGCCAGAACGAGCGGCACACCGCCTGGATCAAGGGCTACTGGGGGCCGCTGGAGCCCTACACCCGGGGCTTCTACTTCAACACCTCAGTCGGCGACAGCCAGGAGAAGATCCGGGCGAACTTCGGCGCCAACTACCCGCGGCTGCTCAAGCTCAAGGACCGCTACGATCCGGCCAACCTGTTCCACCTGAACGCCAACGTCCAGCCGTCCTAAGGCACGTAGGCGTCGGCCTCGATCTCCACGAGGATCTCGGGGCTGATCAGCTTCGCGACTTCCACCAT
>CAMBYH010000073.1 GCA_945872065.1 Arsukibacterium tuosuense | reverse complement strand
TGGATTTGTTCCTACCGGGGGGTTGGAAAAGGGAGCGATGGCAGGCCGGGGCGATACTCCCCTCCCGCGATATTCTCGGCTCGATTGCAGGCTGCATGGACCCAAGCCGGCAATGTGTAGATGCATCAGCTAGGGGTAACTTTGGGGGTAACTCTCGTCATCGGCCGGACGTAAAAACCAAAGTTATTAGTAGGTTAGGCGCTAAATGCCAGGGCACCCCTGGCCACCAATTACCTGTTTACGCCTGTCTGTCGATGGAAACCCAATCCATCGACATGTCCCGGCCGATAGGTCGACCGTGTCGACATATCCAGCGCCGTTGACGAAACCGGCTAATAAAGGCAATCTTAGTTTGCTTTATTAGTGATGGCCCTGAGTCAACTGGCTTTACTAGCTGGAAAAACTTCATATGCGTCGAGGGCTTACAGGTCTCTATGAGGTGGGTACGGTCACAGGAAGCGGCCCGTTTCAGGCCTTCGTGCCCGCTCCGCTGCCGCCCGCGCCGCCCCTGGAGCTGACGGGCACCCTGCGTCAGTCCCTGGACGACACGCTGGTCGCCCTGGGCCGTCTCGACAGCGTGTCCACGCTGCTCCCGGACACCCGGCTGTTCCTTTACACCTACGTTCGGAAGGAAGCGGTGCTTTCCTCCCAGATTGAAGGCACGCAATCCTCGCTGTCCGACCTGCTGTTGTTTGAGCTCGACGAAGCTCCCGGCGTGCCCATGGATGACGTGCGGGAAGTGTCGAACTACGTGGCAGCACTGGAAGTCGGTCTCCAACGCATAAAGGAAGGCCTGCCGATATCTTCCCGCCTGATTCGTGAAATGCACGGCGCGCTGCTCCGTGACGGACGGGGAGCCAGCAAGCAGCCCGGCGAGTTCCGTCGCACCCAGAACTGGATCGGCGGCCGGACTCCGGCCGATGCAGTGTTCGTCCCGCCACCCTGGCCGCGCATCGCGGATTGCATCGCTGACCTCGAGCGCTTCGTCCACAATCAGCCCCACACGACGCCGACCCTGGTCAAGGCCGCGTTGGCTCACGTGCAGTTCGAGACCATTCATCCGTTCCTGGACGGCAACGGACGTATCGGTCGACTGCTGATCACGTTGCTGCTGGCCTCGGAGGGTGTACTCAGCGAGCCGCTGCTGTACTTAAGCCTGTACTTCAAGCGCAACCGGCAGCGCTACTACGAGCTGCTCGACAAGGTCCGTCGGGAGGGCGACTGGGAGGAGTGGCTGGAGTTCTTTGCCGATGCCGTGCGCACGACCGCGATGGGCGCTGTCGACACGGCCAGGCAATTGGGTGGCCTGTTCAAGGCAGACCGCGAGAGCATCCAGGCCCTGGGTCGCGAGGCGGGCTCCGCACTGCAGGTGCACGAGGCGATGCAAGCCAGACCACTGCGCAATGTCTCCGGGCTGCAGAAGGTAACTCGCCGATCGCCACCAACCATCCTGAAGGCGCTGGATGTTCTGGCGAAGCTCGGGATCGTTCGCGAGGTGACGGGTCGACGTCGGAACCGCGTGTTCGAGTACCGGCGTTACATGGAACTACTCAACCGCGATGTCTGAGCCTCGGTGTGACCCGCGCGGATGAAGAATTAGGACAAGGTGACGACCCGCATGAGGGCGCAGCGAAAATGGGCGCCATTAAACGTGCCTGGCCACCATTCACTCCATGAACCCCTTATGTTTAATCCCTCAGCCATACGGGTGACGTTTTCCCCTGAGTACTGCACTAAGGTAAACGCCACTAAACAAATGCCTGCCTGCGCGAATCGTCGCCGCCACGCTCATCCTGGCAGGCACCGTTGCCCAGGCCGCCTCCGTCACCTTCAATAATGTCGCCAACTCCGTAGATCGGGGTGGCGTCTACTCCGGGTTTTACTCGCTCACCCTCGACACCGACTCGATCCTGGGCCTGTGCGACTCCCGCTACAGCTTCGTCAACCCGCCAACCACCTGGACGGGCGTCATGCGCGTGGTCACGCCTAGTCCGCTGATCCAGAGTTCGATTGATGTCCAGGAGTTCCTGGTAGGACCAGGGATTAACGTAGTCCCGGTGCCCGCCGCCGGCTGGCTGTTCGGTTCCGCACTTGGCATGATGGGCTGGCTGCGGCGGCAAGGGTCCGTGTAGCGTTCCGGCTCTGCACCGACTACCGGCAAACCCGCTGCGGCGGGTTTTCTGCTTTTGGAGAAGCTCTTGGCGACCAGCCTGCTGGCCCTCATCGACGACATTGCCACGCTCCTGGACGACGTGGCCCTGCTCACCAAGGTCGCGGCAAAGAAGACGGCCGGTGTACTCGGTGATGACCTGGCCCTCAACGCCCAGCAGGTCACCGGCGTGGCAGCAGACCGGGAGTTGCCTGTCGTCTGGGCCGTGGCGAAGGGCTCGCTGATCAATAAGGCGATCCTCGTGCCAGGCGCGCTGGCGATCAGCGCCGTGGCGCCCTGGCTGGTGAGCCCGCTGCTGATGCTGGGCGGGGCATTCCTCTGCTACGAAGGCTTCGAGAAGCTCGTGCATGCCGCCGGCGGGGACAGCGCGGAGGATGCTGCGCATCGGGACGAGCTGGCCCGGGCGCTGGCGGACCCGGCCATTGACCTGCTGACTCTGGAGCGGGACAAGATCAAGGGTGCCGTGCGCACGGACTTCATCCTGTCGGCAGAGATCATCGTGATCACGCTCGGCACGGTGGCGACGGCGGCGTTTTCGAAGCAGGTGGCAGTCCTTGTCGCGATCGCCCTGCTGATGACGGTGGGCGTGTATGGCCTGGTCGCAGGCATCGTGAAGCTCGACGATGGCGGCCTCTACCTGAGTCGCAGGACGGGCAACGGTCCGGGCCCGCGGGCTCTTCGCAATGTGGGCGGCGCCATTCTCTGGGTAGCGCCCTGGCTGATGAAGGGCCTGTCCGTCGCCGGCACCCTCGCTATGTTCCTCGTGGGCGGCGGGATCATCAGCCATGGCATTGGCCCGCTGCATCACTGGCTGGAGGGCATCGCAGGGGGGCCAGCCGTCACGCTGGCCCTGGATGGCCTGACCGGGGTTCTGGTGGGCGCACTGGTGGTTGGGCTGGTGCTCGTGATCCGCCGGGTGCGAACGGCAGCCACAGCCTGAGCCGCCGGATTCGCTATGCTTCAGGCATGAGGAGCACCGCGAGACTGAGAACCGCCCTGAGCGGCGGGCTGTGCGCCGGCCTGGTTGGCCTGCTGCTGGCCGGCCCGGCCGCGGTTGCCGGCCCTTGGGACGAGGCTGTTACCGCTTTCAGCCAGGGGGACTACTCCCGGGCGGCCAGCCTGTTTCGGCCGCTGGCAGAGCAGGGTGACGCGGCGGCCCAGTACAACCTGGGAGTGATGGCGAGCCGCGGGCAGGGCGTGCCTCTGGACTATGCGGAAGCGCTGCGCTGGTTCACCGCCTCGGCGGCCCAGGGCAACGCCCAGGCCCAGGCGGGCCTCGGGTTCCTCTACTCCAGCGGGGAGGGCTTTCCCCCCGACTTTGACGAAGCCGAGAAGTGGTACCGGCTGGCCGCTGCCCAGGGCTACTCCGCCGGCCAGGCAGGCCTGGGCTCCCTGTATGCGAACGGCCAGGGCGTGCCACTGGATTACGCCGAGGCCGCCGGCTGGTATCGCCAGGCTGCGGAGCAGGGCTATGGCCTCGCGATGGCTCGCCTGGGGGCGCTCTACGCCGGGGGCGCGGGCGTTGAACTGGACTACGCCGAAGCCGCGGGCTGGTACCGGCAGGCTGCCGAGCGCGGTTACGGCCTGGGCATGGCCGGCCTGGGTGATCTGTACGCCACCGGCAGCGGCGTCCCGCGGAACCTCGTGCTGGCCCATCTGTGGTTCAACCTCGCCACGGTCGCTGGTGAGGTTGACGCGGCCCGGAAGCGGGACATCCTCGCCAAGCAGATGACCCCGGCGCAGGTGCTTGAAGCGCAAAAGCTGGCCCTCGAGTGGCGGCCGACCTACCCGGAACTCAACTCTCCGGCGCCCTGACGCAGAGGCACCGCATTCCATGCTCACTCAACTGCATCCCTACGTCGTCCACTTTCCCGTCGCGCTGCTGCTGATCAGCGTGGTCCTTTTTTTTCTGGGCAAGGCCGGGGGCTCCCGAACCTGGGCGAGCGCCGTCCTCAGCGCGGCCCGCTGGAACCTCTGGCTTGGCTCAGCCTTCGCCCTGGCCTCCATTGCCAGTGGCTTTGTCGACTACCAGGCTGCCCAGTGCGACGCGGCCACGATCGCCGACACGATCATCCACCGGCGTTCCGGTGCCGTGACCTGGTGGTCCTCGCTGATCGCCGGCATCGCCGTCTATCGCACCCGCCACCGGGCGCCGGGACCGCTGCTGCTGGCCTGGCTGCTGCTGGTCGGGGTTGCCGCGTCCACCGCTGCTGCGCTGGGTACGGGGCTCACTTACGACCGGGGTCTGGGCGTCGACAAGGCCTGGCCGACGGAGACGGGCCGGTGCTTCGAGATGGAGCGCTCGGGACGCTGAACAGGGCAAACCCCTGGCAGTCGCAGAGTTACTGCCTGCTCACTCGCCATCTTCACCGGCTGTCCGATTGTCACGCCGTACTCTGCCGCTTCGCCCGCGAAAAACTCCTCAATATCCGCGTACTGATCCTGTTCCAGTGCAGCGATGTAGCGGGCGGTGGCGGGTCTGCCATCCCCATTCACCGGGAACACGCCTACCCACAGCGTGCTGCTCCAGTCGGTGGTGCGCTGCCGATCGCTCCAGGTGCCGCCGGCCACGACGAACAGGATGAGCAGCAGTACTCCGAAGCGGATCCGCCGCCACATCACGGGGCTCTGCGGTCAAAGAAGCGCAGCGAGCCGCTCCGCGTACCAGCGGTCGAAGGTGTGGACGCAGTCTTCGGCAGACTGATAGGGCCCCGGCCGGTAGCCCCGTGAGCCCGCGCCGAGTTGCGCGCGTTCGCAGAGCGCCCAGTCCTGCCGGTTGGTCAGGTCCCAGAAGTCCGCCATGTCCGTCGGGTCGAAGCCCGGGCGGGCCAGGGCTTCCTGGGTGAAGAGCAGTTCGCACACCACCCGCGTGCGGTCCGGCGCCAGGGGCCAGGCGGTGTGGGTGAGCACGTAGTCCGGGTGGGGGGAGAGGAGCAGGTTGGGGTAGATCACGTAGTAGTAGACGTAGCGGTGATCGTCGGCGGACAGGCCGGGGATCACGGGCACGGAGCGTTTGCCGCTCAGGGACATGGTCTCGATGCCGTCCTTCAGTTGCATCGGCCCGCCGTTGAAGCCCTGGCCGGTTTCCATCGGCCGGCTGCTGCGGCTGATGAGATCGCTGAGCCGCGCGAGCTGCGGGTGGGCGCCCGGGCAGTGATAGCACTCGCTGTAGTTCTCGCAGATCAGCTTCCAGTTGGCCTGCACTTCGTAGGTGTGGCGCCAGCCGCAGCGGAGTTCCGGCAGCCGGAAGCGGGCGAGATCCGGCAGGTCATCCAGCGGCGCGGGTGGGGTGTGCAGATTGACGAAAATGAAGCTCGCGCGAGTGGCCAGGTTTACGGGGACCAGCCCTAGGCTCTCCCGGTCGCCGCTGCCGGGGATCTGGGCCACGCTCCCATCCAGCCGGTAGCTCCAGGCGTGGTAGGGACAGAGGATCCGGTTCAGGCCCTGGCCCGAGGGCTGATCGATCAGCCGGGAGCCCCGGTGCCGGCACACATTAAAGAACGCGCGCACCTGATGGTCGGCACCGCGAAGCACGATCACTGAATCCCCCGCAATCTCCCGGGTGAAGAAATCCCCGGCGGCGGGGATGTCCGCCTCGCGCCCGACGCAGAGCCAGGTCTGACCGAACAGGCCGGCCTGTTCGGTGGCCAGCACCTCGGGGGCGGTGAACACGGCGGCCGGCAGCGTGCGGGCCTCCGGGAACGGGCGGCAGGTGGCGGCCAGGTCGCCGGCCAGGGCTGCTTTGATGCCCACTGTCATGGCCGCTTGAACACCATTCCGCCCTTGATCACTACCGCCACCTTCTCCAGACGGCGAATGTCCTCCAGCGGGTTGCCCTGCACCGCGATCAGATCCCCGTAGCGCCCGGGCGCGATGCTGCCCACCCGGTCCGCCCAGCCCATGTACCTGGCGGCGACGGAGGTGGCGGACTGGATGGCTTCCATCGGGCTCATGCCCCGCTGCACCATGATGGCGAACTGGCGGGCGTTGTCCCCGTGGGGGTAGATGCAGGCATCCGTGCCGAACCCGATCGGTACGCCCGCCGCGTGGGCCTTGGTGAAATTCACCCGCTGTGCCTCAGTGGTGTCCAGGTTCTTCTGCAGGAACTCGGCGGGATAACCTTTGGCGCGGCCGACCGTCTCCGTGTAGTCCCCGTTGTACACGTCCATCACCAGGGCCACCTGGCGCTGCCGGGCCAGTTCGATCCCGGCGTCATCGATCAGCGACGCGTGCTCGATAGTGTCCACCCCGGCCAGGAGCGCCTCCTTGATGGAGCGGGCGCCGTGGGCATGGGCGGCCACCTTCAGTCCGGCGCGATGGGCCACCCGGACGACGGCCGCAATCTCCTCCTCGGTCATTTCCGGATCGCCGGGCACGCCACCGAAGGCGAACACGGCGCCGGAGGCGATCACCTTCAGGACGTCGGCACCGCCGGCCACGGCCAGTTCTGCCTTGCGCCGGAACTCGTCGGGCCCCCGGGCCACGCCCCTATGCCCCGCTGCCGGGATTTCCGCCGCGGGCACCCCGGGAACGATCAGGTCGCCACCACCGCCGGGGATCGTCAGGAAAAAGCCGGCCACCTGCATACGGGGTCCCGGCGTGAGGCCCGCGTTGATGTCGTCCCGCAGCTGTTTGTCGGTCCAGGCGATGTAAGCGCCCACGTCCCGCACGGTCGTGAAGCCGGCCGCCAGGGTGTTCCGGGCGTTCTCCCGGAAAATGCGGGTCTGTTCGGCCTGACTCCGCTTGTAGTAGACGGTGTAGTCCAGGGAATCGTCCGGCACCATGGTCAGGTGGGTGTGCATGTCGATCAGGCCGGGGAGGCAGGTGTACCCCGTGAGGTCGACCACCGGTACCCCCGGCGGAGCGGTGGCCTGCGGACCGGCGGCCACGATGCGGCCGGCAACGATGAGGACAGTCACGTTGGTGCGGGGCTGGTCGGAGACCCCGTCGATGAGGGTGCCGCAGCGGATCGCCAGGGACCCGTCGCCGGGGGCAGCGGTAGCGCCACCGCCCAGCAGTGGCAGGAGCGCCAGAAGGACAACAGCACGCATGGGGGCAAGGATACATCCTCGCCGCAGCCCCCGGGCTTTACACTGGCGCCCATGACCACGACGCCGGAACCTGCCGGATCCCTGGAGGTGGCGCTGAAGAACGCAGCCCGGTTCCTGGCGACCGAGCCGCGCCTTGCCCGCGAGCAGGCAGAGGAAATTCTCAGGAGCGTTCCGGGCCATCCCATCGCCACGCTATACCTTGGGGTCGCACACTGCCGCGCTGGGGATCCCCGGGCGGCGGCAGCGGTGTTACAGCCGCTGGCCGAGGCCCATCCCGACTGGGCGCCGGCGCACCACGAGCTGGGCCTGGCGCTGGGCGCAGCCGGGCAGGGGGAGGCGGCCGTGGGCGCGCTGCGCCGGGCGGTAGAGATTAATCCCGAACTTGCGGACTCCTGGCGCGCACTGGCGGATCACCTGCATGCGGCCGCCGACCCGGAGGCCGCCGACGAAGCTTATTCCCGCTATCTCAAGGCATCCACGCGCGATCCACGTCTGCTTGAAGCGGGAGCCGCGCTGTGTGACAACCGGATCGGGGTTGCTGAGGCGCTGCTTCGCCGGCATCTCAAGCAGCTGCCGACGGACGTCGCGGCGATCCGGATGCTGGCCGAGGTGGCGGCGCGACTTGGCCGGTACGGGGACGCCGAGGCACTCCTCACCCGCTGCCTCGAGCTTGCCCCGGGGTTTACGGCGGCCCGGCACAACCTCGCCATGGCTCTCCATCGGCAGAGCAAGGAACCGGAGGCCCTGGCTCAGGTGGACACCTTGCTGGTCGCGCAACCAGGCAATCCCGGCTACCGCAATCTGCGGGCGGCGATCCTGGTCCGCATCGGCGAGTATGAGGATGCCATCCGCCTGTACGAGGGACTGCTGGCCCAGTATCCCCGCCAGGCCAAGCTCTGGCTGAGCTATGGCCACACGCTGAAGACGGCTGGTCGCCAGGCCGACTGTCTCGTGGCGTACCGGAAGTGCAGCGCTCTGGCGCCAGACCTGGGCGAGGCTCAGTGGAGTCTCGCCAACCTCAAGACTGTGCGGTTTGCGCCGGCGGACATTGAGGCCATGCAGGCTCAGGTGGCCCGTCCGGAGCTGGGCAGCGAGGACCGGCTCCACTTTCACTTCGCTCTGGGCAAGGCCCTGGAGGACGAGCGCGACTACGCGGCTTCGTTCCGCCACTACGCTGAGGCCAACCGGTTGCGTCGCGCCGAGATTCACTACGACCCTGAGGAAACAACAGACCACCTCCGGCGCTCCAGAGCGCTGTTCTCCCGGGACTTTTTCGCCGAACGGGCCAGCTATGGGGCAACGGACCCGGATCCGGTCTTCATCGTCGGTCTGCCCCGCTCGGGCTCCACGCTGCTGGAACAGATCCTGGCCAGTCACTCCGCCGTCGAGGGCACGATGGAGTTGCCGGACATCTCCGCCATGGCCCGGGCCCTGGGTGGCAAGCAGAAGCGCTCCGATCCGTCCCGCTACCCGGAGAATCTCGCGGAGCTGAGTGCGGCGGAGATCCGTGGCCTGGGTGAGCAGTACCTCGCCCGAACGCGGGTGCAGCGCAAAACCACCGCGACGTTCTTCATCGACAAGATGCCGAACAACTTTGTGCACCTCGGCCTTATCCATCTCGCGCTGCCCAAGGCCCGGATCATCGATGCCCGCCGGCACCCCCTGGGGTGCTGCTTCTCCGGCTACAAGCAGCATTTCGCCCGGGGGCAGAACTTCACCTACAGCCTGGAGGAAATCGGCCGCTACTACCGGGACTATGTAGAGCTGATGCACCATTTCGACACCGTACTTCCCGGCCGGGTCCACCGGGTGTTCTATGAAACCGTGGTTGAGGACATGGAAGGCGAGGTGCGGCGCTTACTGGACTACTGCGGCCTGCCCTTTGAGGACGCCTGCCTGCGGTTCTTCGAGAACGACCGGGCCGTTCGCACCGCCAGCTCGGAACAGGTCCGTCAGCCCATCTATCGGGAAGGGCTGGAGCAATGGCGCGCCTACGAACCCTGGCTCGGGCCGCTCAAGTCCGCACTCGGGACCACCCTGACGGCCTACCCCGAAATGCCGCTTGCCTGACCCCGGCGGAACGCTGTTAGACTCAAGGCGAATCGACTGCCGGGGGGAGTTGAGTCATGCAGCGTTCCAAAAAGCGTAAGTTGCGGCGGGCACCTCAGTTCCGGGTTTTTCGTCACGGCATTCCACTGGCCTCCACACTGCTCGCCGCCATGTCCCCGGCGATGGGCCAGGAGCGGACGGCATCCGGCGCCCTGCCAGAGATCATCGTCACGGCGCAGAAGCGCTCGGAAAACCTGCAGGACGTGCCGATCAGCGTGCTGGCGCTGGATACGCGCAAGCTGGAGGAGCTGCGCGTCTCGGATTTCGAGGACTACGCCAAGTACATTCCCAGCGTGGCCTTTCAGCAGACGTCGCCTGGCTTCACGCGTATCTTCATGCGCGGCGTCTCAAGCGGCGATAACGGCAACCATTCGGGCCCGCTGCCCACCGTCGGGACTTACCTGGACGAGCAGCCGGTCACCACGATCCAGGGACCGCTGGACATTCACATTTACGACATTGCCCGCGTGGAGTCCCTGGCCGGACCCCAGGGCACGCTGTATGGCGCCAGTTCCCAGGCGGGCACCATCCGCATCATCACCAATAAGCCCGATCCCTCCGGCTTCTCTGCGTCCTATGACCTGGAAGGCAATGCAGTCCATGACGGCGGCGCCGGCTACACGGCCGAGGGTTACGCGAATATTCCGCTCAGCGACTGGGCGGCCGTCCGGGTGGTGGGCTGGTATCAGCAGGATGCTGGCTACATAGACAATATTGCCGGCAGCCGCACCTTTCCCTCGCTGGATGCGGCAACAGGCGGCAATGGCACGGTGACCAATGCGGCTTTCGTGGAGAGCAACTACAACGACGTGACCACGACCGGCGCCCGCGCCGCCTTGAGGATTGACCTGAACGACAGCTGGACGGCGACCGCCACGCTGATGGGCCAGAAGACGGACACCGACGGCTTCTTTGGCCAGGATACCTCCCTCGGGAAGATGAACGTCACCCACTACTATCCGGAAAGCACGGTAGACAAGTGGAGCCAGGCAGCCCTCACCGTCGAGGGCAAGATCGGCAACTTCGACATCGTCTACGCGGGCGCTTACCTGAACCGCAGGGATCGGGTCGAGTCCGACTATGCCGACTACTCGTTTGCCTACGACACCCTGTACTTCGGCAGTACCTTTCCCTACGGCGACTACTTCTTCAACGATGCCAATGAGGTCATCAATCCGTCGAACTACATTCAGGGCGGCGACAGATACAAGAAATGGAGCCAGGAACTCCGCATTGCCACACCCCAGGACGAGCGCCTGCGCGGCATCGCCGGCCTGTTCTGGCAGAAACAGAAGCACCGTATCGAGCAGAACTACCTGGTGGATGATCTGGCCACCTCCCTGGAGGTCACCGGCAAGGCGGACACGCTCTGGCTGACCCAGCAGGACCGGACAGACGAAGACTCGGCAATCTTCGGCGAAGTGACCTACGACCTCACGGAGAAGCTGTCAGCCACGGGGGGCATCCGCTTTTTCCAGTTCAAGAATGAACTGGAAGGTTTCTTCGGCTTCGGTCTGACGACTCCCCTCAGCAGTTCCACGGGCGAGCAGTCCTGTCTACCAGGGACATCGGCGCCCGGCGGTGG
>CAMBYH010000072.1 GCA_945872065.1 Arsukibacterium tuosuense | reverse complement strand
GTCACCCAGTTTCCCGGACCCATTTACACGCCGGGTGGCCCCGGCGGCTCGGGCCAGTGACAGTACCGCTCGCTGCTCCGTTGATCTGGCCTGGCGGTGCTGCGCTCTCGGAATTCAGACTGCAGAAGCTCCTGCGCGATGTCCGGGCGAAAGTGCCCACGGTTACGGGAGTCGGGGCCCGTTATCTGCACATCGTGGCGCTCTCGGAGCCGCTGACAGCGCTCGCTGAGCAGGAACTGCGCAGCCTGCTGGACGACCATACTGCGCCCGGCGTGGACTTGCCCGCTGATAGCGTTCTCGTGGTGCCCCGGACAGGGACAGTGTCCCCCTGGTCCAGCAAGGCCACTGATATTGCCCGCAGTTGCGGCCTGCTTGCTGTGCGCCGGGTCGAACGCGCCGTGCGTTTCAGCTTTGCAACGCCCCAGCCGTTGACCGCGGCCGATGTTTTGCTACTCGCGCCCCTGCTGCATGACCGGATGACCCAGAGCCTGCTACGGGGCATGGTTCCCGACGCCGGGCTGGCCGCGTCACTGTTCATGGAGGAAGCGCCCCGTGCACTGGGTCACGTGCCCCTGTTGCGGGAGGGTGTGGCGGCGCTGGAGCGCGCGAATACGGACCTGGGTCTTGCGCTTTCGGGCGAGGAGATCCGCTATCTCGCAGACAAGTTCGCTGCCGAACGCCGCGATCCCACCGACGCAGAACTGATGATGTTCGCCCAGGCCAACTCGGAGCACTGCCGGCACAAGATCTTCAACGCCCGCTGGGTCATCGACGGTGAAGAGCAGGCGCACAGCCTGTTTCAGATGATCCGGTCCACCCACGCGAAGAATCCGACCGGTGTGCTGAGTGCTTACAAGGACAATGCCGCCGTAATCGAGGGGCAGGTCGCGAGTCATCTCCACGCCCACCCGTCGACCGGGCTCTACACCGCCACGCTGGCCCCGGTGCATACGCTGATCAAGGTGGAAACCCACAATCACCCCACGGCGATCTCACCCTTTCCTGGCGCTGCCACCGGGTCTGGCGGCGAGCTGCGGGATGAAGGTGCCACGGGCCGCGGCGGCCGGCCCAAGGCCGGGCTCATGGGCTTCACGGTCTCCAACCTGGCGCTGCCGGGCTGGGAGCAGCCCTGGGAATCAGCGGCGGCTGCCATCGGCCGGCCAGAGCGGATTGCGAGCGCGCTGCAGATCATGCTGGAGGGGCCGATTGGCGCGGCGTCTTTCAACAACGAGTTCGGGCGGCCAAACATCACGGGTTACTTCCGTACCTTCGAGCAGGTGGACCCGCGGCAGGGCAGCGTGGCCCGGGGTTATCACAAGCCGATCATGCTGGCCGGTGGTCTGGGCAATATTTCGGCAACTGACGTCGAGAAAGCAGATCCGCCTGTCGGGTCTCTGGTTATCGTCATCGGCGGGCCTGCCATGCTCATCGGGCTCGGTGGTGGCGCCGCCTCGTCGGTGGGTAGCGGTTCGAGTTCATCCGATCTGGACTTCGCGTCGGTGCAGCGGGGTAATCCGGAGATCGAGCGCCGGGCCCAGCAGGTCATTGAGGCCTGCCGGGCGCTGTCTGCCACGACCGGCCGTTCGAATCCGATCCTGATGGTCCATGACGTGGGCGCAGGCGGGCTGTCCAACGCCGTACCCGAACTGGTGGACCACGCTCACCGGGGCGGACGCTTCGAGTTGCGGGACATTCCCAGTGCGGATTCCGGGATGTCGCCGCTGGAGATCTGGTGCAACGAAGCCCAGGAGCGCTACGTGCTGGCGCTCGACCCGACGGATCTCGCCTGGTTCTCGGCCGTGTGCGCCCGGGAGCGGTGTCCCTTCGCGGTCCTCGGCGCTCTGGATGATACCCGCCGCCTGGTCGTGACCGACCGGCAGCGGGGCGACACCCCCGTGGATATGCCCCTGGAGACGCTGCTCGGCAAGCCACCCCAGATGGTGCGCCAGGTGATGCGCACGGCTGCGGTCAGTGAGCCGTTCGATCTCGCCGGCATTGAACTGACGGAAGCCTGCCTGCGGGTCTTGCGCCTGCCCGCGGTCGCGGACAAGTCCTTTTTGATTCATATCGGCGACCGGACCGTTGGTGGCCTGGTGGCCCGGGATCAGCTGGTGGGGCCCTGGCAGGTGCCGGTCGCCGATGTGGGCGTAACGGCACTGGGTTTTGAGACCTTCGCCGGCGAAGCCATGGCCATGGGTGAGCGGTCGCCAGTTGCCCTGCTGAACGCGCCCGCATCGGGCCGCCTGGCCGTGGGCGAAGCCCTGACCAACATCGCTGCGGCCTCGATTACCGATATTGCCCAGGTGCGGCTCTCGGCCAACTGGATGGCCGCTGCCGGTGCAGCGGGTGAGGACGAACGACTCTATGACACCGTAGCCGCCGTGAGTGCCCTGTGCCGGGAACTCGCCATTGCGATTCCGGTGGGCAAGGATTCCCTGTCGATGCAGACCCGCTGGCAGGAGGCGGGGGCAGCACGGGCGGTAGTCGCGCCAGTGTCGCTGGTGGTCTCGGCTTTTGCCCCGGTGGACGATGTGCGCCGCACCTCGACTCCCGAACTCCAGCGTGAGGCGGGTACGGCGCTCTGGCTGATCGATCTCGGGGCCGGCCGCAATCGCCTGGGTGGCTCCTGCCTGGCGCAGGTCTATGGGCGGACCGGTGGTGAGCCGGCCGACCTGGACGCTCCAGACCTGCTCCGCGGATTCTTCGCGGCAATTCAGGAGTTGCGCACTGCCGGGCTGCTGCTTGCCTATCACGACCGCAGTGACGGCGGCCTGTTCGTCACGCTGTGTGAGATGGCTTTCGCCGGCCGTGCCGGTCTTGACGTGGAGCTGGAGGTGTCCGGTGCGGACCCGCAGCTCGGTGCCCTGTTTGCCGAGGAGTTGGGTGCGGTCGTTCAGGTGCGTGAAAGCGACGCTCCGCGCCTGAAAGAAACTCTCGGCCGGCATGGACTTGGAGCGCTGGTGCGCCGTGTGGCGCGGGTCACGGCTTCTCCGCATATCACCATCTCGGCCGCTGGCGCGTCCCTCTTCAGCTGCTCGCGCACAGAACTCCTGCGCGTCTGGTCGGAACTCTCCAACCGGATGCAGGCCCTGCGGGATAATCCCGCAGCTGCCGCCGAAGCCTGGCAGTCACAGCTCGATCCGGACGATCCGGGGCTGTCACCCCTCCTGACTTTCGATCCCGTCCCGCCGGTTGCGACCAGCAGGCGCCGGCCCCGCGTGGCGATCCTGCGGGAGCAGGGCGTCAACAGCCAGCTGGAAATGGCGGCGGCATTTTCCCGGGCCGGCTTCGACGCCGTCGACGTGCACATGACCGATGTACTCTCGGGTCAGCGCTCGCTGCGGGAGTTTTCCGGTCTTGCTGCCTGCGGTGGCTTTTCCTACGGCGATGTCCTCGGCGCCGGCGGCGGCTGGGCCAAATCGATCCTGTTCAACGCGCGGGCCAGGGACGAGTTCACTGCGTTCTTCTCCCGGACCGACACCTTCACGCTCGGCGTGTGCAATGGCTGCCAGATGCTGTCGGTACTTGCCGAGCTGATTCCGGGCGCGGCGCACTGGCCCCGCTTTCTCAGGAACCGCTCGGAACAGTTCGAGGCTCGACTGAGCCTTGTGGAGGTGCTCCCGTCCCGGTCGGTGTTGCTCGAGGGGATGGCGGGGAGCCGCCTGCTGGTCCCGACGTCCCACGGCGAGGGACTTGCCACGTTCGCACCGGGCGGCCAGCAGGCCTGCACCAGTCAGGGGCAGGTCGCGATTCGCTATGTGGATAACTACGGCCAGCCTGCTGAAACCTATCCCGCTAATCCGAACGGGTCGCCCGGCGGCATCGCCGGCCTGTGTTCCGCAGATGGGCGAGTGACCATCCTGATGCCCCACCCGGAGCGCGTCCACCGGACGGTACAACACTCCTGGCATCCGGCCGATTGGGGTGACGAAGGGCCGTGGATGCAGCTGTTTCGCAATGCCCGGCGGTTTGCGGGGTAGTTGCTCAGTCCGCCAGTCTGGTCTCTGCGAAGCGGGGTGCCATCAGACCCCGCTCTGACGCACCGTGAGCACTACGCCGCGCACGGATGTCGTTCACCATCTCGAGAGCGGTCCGCTCATTGGGTGGGAGCTCCGCCGGACTCAGGCCGAGGGGTGTCACCCGGTCGCCCCAGCGCACCACATGGGAGCACACGGTGAGACCGCCGCCGAAGCCGGGCATGAGGATCGTTGCGCCTGGCTTGACCCTGCCAGCCTCCAGTGCCTCGACCAGAGCGACCGGCACCGTGGCGGCAGACATGTTGCCGTAGCGCTCCACCGTCAGGAAAACCTTGCTCATCGGGATCCCGGCGTACTTCGCCACAGACTCGATGATGCGCAGGTTAGCCTGGTGGGGGACCATCAGGTCGATCTGGTCCGTCGTGATGCCACACCTGCCCAGCGCTTTCTCGGTCGCCTGCGCCATGCCCTTCACAGCGCGCCGGAAGATCTCCTGGCCATCGAAGTCCCAGAGCGTATCGCCATACTGCACGCCCTGATTGGCGTAGGAGCAGCCCATGCCCCGGACGCGCAGGGTCTGCCGGGCATCAGCAAAGCAGCCGAGATGTTCACCAAGCACGCCGAGCTCGCTCTCGCTGGACTGGAGAATCACGGCTGCCGCGCCATCCCCGAACAGCACCGAGACGTTGCGGTTTTCCCAGTCCATGTAGGGCGAGATCAGCTCAACCCCGATCACCAGCGCGTTCCGCACCACGCCGGACCGGACCATGGCGCTGGCGGCGGAGAGCCCGTAGAGGAAGCTGGTGCAGGCCGTATTGATGTCCATGGCGCCGGCGTTGTGCGCGCCGAGCAAAATCTGCACGCCGGATGCGCTGTTCGGCACCTGCTCGTCGGAGCTGCAGCTGCCGTACACGATGAGGTCGAGGTCCTTGCTGTCCAGCCCGGCACAGGCGAGGGCCCGGGCGCTGGCGACCGCCGCCATGTCGATGGCCGGGACATGGGCAATGCGCCGCTCCCGCATGCCCGTGCGGCTCAGGATCCACTCATCGCTGGTATCCAGAAAAGTGGCGAGGTCTGCGTTACTCAGCACTGCCGGGGGCAGGCACTTGCCCCAGCCCGTAATCGCCGCATGGCTCATCACTGACTCCTTACGCCGGCCGATCCTTCAAAGGTGAAATCCGCACCGGAGCCTCCGGCTCGTCCTCGTCAATTCCCGCCGCCTGGTTGGCAAAGAACCGCCGCACCTTCAGCGCCTGCCGAAGCTTTGCCCGGCGCACGTAGGTCTGGGTGAGCAGATCCTTCATGGTTTCCAGCAACACGGCTGCCTGGCGGCGGTCGTACTCCGGCTCCTGCCTGCCGGCGTCCGGGTCGAAGATAATCCGGCGCACGGCGGCGAAGGTGGCGTCGTCGATGTCGCCCAGTTCCTGCACCTCGGCCACCAGATCAAAGATGCGCATCCGCCCGGCGTCGCCGGCCTCCTCGAACGTGGCCCGGGCGGTCTGCCGGCACATCGCCGCGAAGGCCTGCCAGAAGCCGCTGCTGAAGCACGCGAGCGCCTCGCGGAAGCGCGCCGCGACGGGCGGTGGCAGATAACTCAGGCTGAAGCGCTCCGGCGGGTGCTCCACGACCTGAGGCAAAGGGTTCAGTTCCACCCGATCGTCCCGAAAGGCGCGGGCGCGGTAGCGGAGGAAGACCGGGGCCTTGCAGGCGGAGCACTGCAGGACCACGCCAACCTGAGCGGGCCGCTCGGCCTTCAGTGTGCTGAACGCCGGAAAAGCCGTCACCGTCATGGGCCCGATGGCCCCGCAGGTCGGGCATTCCGTCGTCCCGGGGCCGCCAATGCGTTCGAAACGCCCGTCTGCCGTGATGCTGGCTGTCATGTGTCTGCTGTGTACCCTTAGCGTGTCAGTGGCTTGAAGCGGATCCGGTGCGGATTACTGGCGTCGTCGCCCAGCCGTCGCCGCAGGTCGGCCTCGTACTCCGCATAGTTCCCCTGGAACCACAGGACCTGGCTGTCGCCTTCAAAGGCGAGAATGTGCGTGGCGATCCGGTCGAGGAACCAGCGATCGTGGGAAATGACGATGGCACAGCCCGGGAATTCCAGCAGGGCTTCTTCCAGCGCCCGCAGCGTTTCCACGTCGAGGTCATTGGTCGGTTCGTCGAGGAGCAGCACATTGCCGCCGGACTTCAGGACCTTGGCCAGGTGGACCCGGTTGCGCTCACCACCGGACAACTCGCCGATGAGTTGCTGCTGCTGGGTGCCTTTGAAGTTGAAGCGGCCGACGTAGGCGCGGGCCGGCGTCTCGTACTTGCCGATGCGCAGGAGATCCTCACCACCGGAGATCTCGGCAAACACTGACTTGGCTGGGTCAAGCGACTGCCGGGACTGATCAACGGCTGCGAGCTGCACAGTTTCTCCCAGGCGGATGTCGCCCGAGTCGGGTTTCTCGAGGCCGGTGAGCATGCGGAAGAGGGTGGTCTTGCCGGCCCCGTTGGGCCCAATGATGCCGACGATGGCGCCCGGCGGGATCTGGAAGTTCAGGTCCTCGATGAGGAGTCGGTCGCCGTAGCCCTTGCGGAGGTGCGTCACTTCGATCACGAGATCGCCCAGCCGCGGGCCGGGCGGAATGTAGATCTCCAGGGTTTCCTGGCGCTCCTGGTACTCCTGGGAGACGAGCTCCTGGAACCGGCTCAAGCGCGCCTTGCTCTTGGCCTGCCGGGCTTTGGGATTGGCCCGCACCCATTCCAGCTCTGCCTTGATGTTCTTCTGGCGGGCCTGCTCGGACTTTTCTTCCAGGGCGAGTCGCTTGCCCTTCTGGTCCAGCCAGGAGGAGTAGTTGCCTTCCCAGGGAATACCCTGGCCCCGGTCGAGTTCCAGAATCCAGCCGGCGACGTTGTCCAGGAAGTAGCGGTCGTGGGTGACCGCGATGACCGTACCCGGATAGCTTTCCAGGAACTTTTCGAGCCAGGCCACCGAAGCGGCGTCCAGGTGGTTCGTGGGTTCGTCGAGCAGCAGCATGTCGGGCTCGGACAGCAGCAGCCGGCACAGTGCGACCCGGCGACGCTCGCCGCCGGAGAGATTTTCAACCTTTGCGTCCCACTCCGGCAGGCGCAGAGCATCGGCGGCGATCTCCAGTTTGCGTTCGATCTCCCAGCCGTTTTTGGCGTCGATCTGATCCTGGAGTTTGCCCTGCTGCTCGAGCAGCTTGTTCATCGCGTCGTCGTCCATGGGCTCAGCGAACTTCTCGCTGATCTCGTTGAAGCGCTTCACCAGCGCGAACATCTCCCCCAGGCCCTCTTCGGTGATCTCCCGCACGGTCTTGCCGGCCGGTAACTCCGGTTCCTGCTGCAGGTAACCAATACGAATGCCGGGCTGGGGCCGGGCCTCGCCTTCGAAATCCGGGTCCACCCCGGCCATGATTCGCAGCAGCGTGGATTTTCCGGAACCGTTGAGTCCCAGCACCCCGATCTTGGCGCCGGGAAAGAAACTGAGGGAGATATTCTTGAGGATGAAGCGCTTCGGCGGGACGATCTTGCCCACCCGGTTCATTGTGTAGACGTACTGAGCCACCCGGAATCCTTGTCAGCTGCGTCAGCTAGCGCCAGTCTGTGTCGCTGCTTCTGGCCGCGTGCTGGAGTTAAAGCGATGTCGGGGCATTATCGGCCAAGGCGTACACCTTGCAAAGCTATACTGAGTCCTTCCATAACTGATCGTTCGGGTGCTGCCGGTGGCTGCGGGACGCAATGAAGTGCTCGTGCTCAAGGGCGAGAACATCGCCGCCTACGGCTTTGGCGAGGGCCACCCGTTCGGTCCCGACCGGCACGAGGTTTTCCACCAGGAACTGGCCGAGCGGGGTGTTGCGCGGGAGGTCACCTTGGCCTGCGCCAGCGAGGCAACCCACGCCGAACTGCTGGCCTTCCACACCGCGGCGCACATCTCCCGGGTCGAAGCCCTCTGTCTGGCCGGTGATGGCTGGCTGGATGGCGGCGACACGCCGGCGCGGCGCGGTCTGGATGCCGCCGCCGCCGCGGTCGTTGGAGCCGCCATTTTTGCCATGGAGAACATCATGGGGGGACATGCACGCCGGGCGTTCGTGCCCATTGCGGGGCTGCATCACGCGGCCCGGGACCGGGCCGCAGGCTTCTGCATCTACAACGACTGTGGCGTCGTGCTGGAGTTGCTCCGCTCCCGGCATGGCCTGCGGCGCGTGGTCTACGTGGATATCGATGCGCACCACGGGGATGGCGTGTTCTACGCCTTTGAAGACGATCCCTGCATCGGCTTTGCCGATATCCACGAGGACGGCCGCTATCTCTATCCCGGAACCGGCGCTGCAGCGGAGACCGGGCGTGGGGCGGCTGCCGGGACAAAACTGAATATTCCGCTGGCGCCGGGGGCCGGGGACGACGAGTTCCGCAGCGCCTGGGAGCGGGTGGAGTCTTATGTCACGGACTTCCGGCCCGAGTTCATCCTCTTTCAGTGCGGCGCCGACAGTCTCGCGGGGGACCCGCTCACCCACCTCAGGCTGTCGCCCGCCGCCCACGGTTATGCCGCCGGGCGGCTGGCCGCCCTGGCAGACCGGTGGTGCGACGGGCGGCTCCTGGCGTTGGGTGGTGGTGGCTACAACCGCCGCAACGTGGCACTCGGCTGGACTGCCGTCGTCGAGGCCCTCGTTGCTGCGGGCCAGGCCGCGTGACGGGGTGGCTCTCGGTTAGAATGGCGTGCTTTCCGCTCCGGAGCCCGCCCATGCTCGACAGTCACGCCAGTCACACCAGTCTCGCCGGATTCGACCCCGAACTTGCCCGCGCCATCGGGCTGGAACAGCGCCGCCAGGAAGAACATGTTGAGCTGATCGCCTCCGAAAACTATGTCAGCCAGCATGTGCTGGAAGTGCAGGGCTCGGTGCTTACCAATAAGTACGCCGAGGGCTATCCGGGCAAGCGCTACTACGGTGGCTGCGAGTTCGTGGACCTGGCCGAGACCCTGGCCATTGACCGGGCCAAGCAGCTGTTCGGCGCCGCCTACGCCAACGTGCAACCCCATTCCGGTTCCCAGGCCAACGCCGCCGTCTATCTGGGCCTGCTCCAGCCGGGGGACACGGTGCTCGGCATGAGCCTCGCCCACGGCGGGCATCTGTCCCACGGCTCACCAGTGAACTTCTCGGGCAAGCTGTTCAACATCGTCTCGTACGGTGTGGATGCCCAGACCGGGCTCATCAACTACGACGAGGTGGCGCGTCTCGCCCAGGAACACAAGCCCCGCATGATCATCGCCGGCTTCTCCGCCTACTCGCGGGTCGTTGACTGGAAGCGCTTCCGCGAGATTGCCGACAGCGTGGGTGCCTACCTGTTTGTCGACATGGCCCACGTGGCCGGCCTCGTGGCTGCCGGTGAGTATCCAAACCCGGTGCCGTTTGCCGATGTCGTGACCACCACCACGCACAAGACACTCCGCGGGCCCCGCGGCGGCCTGATCCTCGCCAGGCCCTGTGCGGACCCCGGAAAGGACGACATTCACAAGAAGATGAACTCGCTCATCTTCCCCGGCACGCAGGGCGGGCCGCTGATGCACGTCATTGCCGCCAAGGCCGTCGCGTTCCTCGAGGCGCTGCAGCCTGAGTTCAAGGTCTATCAGAAGGAAGTGAAGGCTAATGCCGCGCTCATGGCCAGCGTGCTGATGGAGCGGGGCTACAAGATCGTCTCCGGCGGCACGGAGAACCACATGTTTCTGCTCGACCTGATCGACAAGGGCATCACCGGCAAGGACGCGGATGCGGTGCTCGACGGCGCCCACATCACCGTCAATAAGAATGCCGTGCCCAATGATCCCCGCTCACCATTTGTCACCAGTGGCCTGCGCCTGGGGACACCTGCCGTGACCACCCGGGGCTTTCGCGCCACCGAGATCCGCCAGCTGACGGGCTGGATCGCCGACATCCTGGATGACATCAAGGATGAGCAGCGGGCCGAAACCATCCGCAAGCAGGTCGTTGAGCTCTGCGGGCGGTTTCCGGTCTATCAGTAAGCTTTAGGCCAGTAAGCTTTAGGCCAGTAAGCTTTAGGCTAGGACTTCCCGAGCCGCGCCGGCACTCTCAGGTGAGTTTCAGTGCGGCAAACAGCAGGCCGAGGCCGACCATCAGCATCGAGCCCAGCCGGACCGTCATCGTGGAGGACAGCATCTCGACCCGGGTGGAGAGAATTTCCGTGTCCTTGCGGACGAGGGCATAGTTCTCGCGCATCTCGGCCCTGAGGGCGAGCAGCTCCTCACGGGTCGCGAGGCGGGAAATCTGCGCGGTGAGTTCCTGGCGGAGCAGGTTCAGATCAGACTTCAGCTCCTGTCGAAGACCGTTCAGGTCCGCCTTCAGCAATTGCAGGTCCGACTTGGTGGCGATCGTGGTAGCCATATCCCGCTCCATCGCATCGACCACGGCCCTAGCCTTGTCGTTTGGGACGTGGATACTGATGAGGGCATCATACAGCGAGTAGAGGTAGTCCACGGTGTGCCTCATGGGTGTTAGCCGTTGGCTGATAGCGAGTCAGGCTACCGCCTTTGGGCAGCCGTTGGCAGGTCGAGTTTCTCCCGGGTTTCGCCGGAAATGCCGCAGCGCTCTCCCTGGCGGTGAGCCCTGAACCCGTGGTCAGCCACCACACCTATATGGGGGTGTCGAGCAGTCCCATCAACGCGGCGCTCCAGCTCATAGGCTACGGTTGGCAAGCCACGAGTTCACGGGCAACCCTTCCCGGCAGTGCTGTCGGTTCGATCGTTCGCGGGCCCTGCCCAGGCCAGTCGCGAATCCCGCTGGTTCCATCGGCAATGGGGCGGCAGCGCGCCAGCGTGATCCGCCGGCCTGTGCGTTGACATAACGCCGGGTTGTTCGCCGCTGAATTTTGGGCTTGCGCTGCAGCGGGGGGGGGGGTAGCCTTCGGAGTAACTGAGGCCAGTGAGCCGCAGGCAACAACTAACGCGCCCGAGCGCGAGGGGACACGACGATGCAACGGACACTCTTTGGAATGGTGCTGCTGGCGCTGGCCTGCAGTTCGGCCAACGCGGCCTTA
>CAMBYH010000071.1 GCA_945872065.1 Arsukibacterium tuosuense | reverse complement strand
GATTCTCACGGGAAGGAAATCGCGCCTAAAGGCGCTCCTGCCCTTCCTCGCAGCCCACCCGCAGCGGTAGCGCCTCCTCGTCGAACAACGCATCCACCTCTGCCTGGGTTGGCAGCTGGGCCGCCTGCCGGGTGAGTTGCGGGGTGAGCTGGGGTGCGAAGAGCGTCACGAACTCCACCATATAGCGACGCAGCACGGCGTCCCGCCGGAAGCCTAACCAGGTGGTCACCCGGGGAAACAAGCCGGCGGCCGAGATCGCCGTCAGGTCCTTCTGGTCCTGGCACTCATAGGCCATGGGCGCCACGATGCCCACGCCCATGCCCATCCGCACGTAAGTCTTGATGATGTCGGCGTCCCGCGCAGTGAAGACCACGTTGGGCTCCAGACCCTGCTCGGCGAACGCCTTCTTGAGGGAGGATTCGCCAGTAGTGCCAAAAACATAGGTCACCAGCGGGTAGCCCGCCAGGACGGACAGCGTCAGCTTCTTGTTGCCGCCCGTCAGGGGATGGCCATTGGGGACCAGGATGATCCGGTCCCAGCGGAAGCAGGGCAGCAGCACGAGCCCGGGGAAGAGCTGGCGCGACCCCGTCGCAATGGCGAAATCCACCCGATTGGCAGCCACCAGCTCCGCAATCTGCTCCGACGTACCCTGATGCAGCTCCAGATTGATCTTGGGGTAGCGCTCGCGAAAGGCCTTGATGACCTCCGGCAGCACGTGGCGGGCCTGGGTGTGGGTCGTGGCAATCGACAGAGTGCCGTCCTGCTCGCCGGACAGGTCACTGGCCAGACTGCGGATGTTCTCCGCTTCACGCATGATCCGCCGGGCCCGACCGATAACGTCCCGGCCAGCCGGCGTAATCGCGGCCAGGCTCTTGCCCTTGCGGGTAAAGAGCTGCACGCCCAGCTCCTGCTCCAGGAGCTTCAGCTGCTTGCTGATCCCCGGCTGGCTCGTATACAGGCGCTCGGCAGCCGCCGTGATGTTGAGGCCGCTGTCGGCGATGGCGACCAGGTACTTGAGCTGTTGCAGGGTCATGGTTGCAGGTTATATAGCCACCGGTTACAAGACCCTGTCAATCCTCTATTTTTTTCCGGGGCGCCGAAGGGCTATGGTGGGGTCGCACGACCTTCAAGGTTCTCTCCCGCCATGCAGTACCTCCCGATCTTTGCCGCCCTCACTGGCCAGCCGTGTCTCGTGGTGGGCGGCGGCAGCGTGGCGGAGCGCAAGGTGGCTCAACTGCTGGCTGCCGGCGCCCGGGTAACGGTAAATGCACCCTGGTTGTCCCCCGGCCTGGCCGCCGATGCGGAAGCGGGCCGGCTGGCCGTTGCACTCCGGCCCTTTGACCCGGCACTGATTCCCCTCCAGATCCTGGTGATTGCCGCGACCAGCGACCGGGCGGTCAATCACGCAGTGGCCGCCGCGGCCCGCAGCGCGCTCTGCCTCTGCAACGTAGTGGACGATCCCGAGGTCTCCACCTTCATCAGTCCGTCCATCGTGGACCGTTCACCCCTGCTGGTGGCCGTGTCCAGCGGGGGGCAGGCACCCGTCCTCGCCCGGCTCGTGCGCCAGCAGCTCGAAACCTGGCTGCCGGCGGGGCTCGGCGCGCTGGCCGCCTGGGCGGGCAGCTGGCGGGAACGCGTGAAGGCGAAGTTGCCCGACGTCAACGCCCGCCGACGTCTGTGGGAACAGCTACTCAAAGGAGCGCTCGGGGCCCGGCCTGGCCTGGCGCAGGACGTCATCGGCGGACGCCTGGCGGCGGCGGATGCCACGCTGGCTGCCGCCCTGGAGAATGAGTCCTGGGGAGAAACCGGCACCGCCGGACCGGGCGAGGCCTGGCTGGTAGGCGCCGGTCCCGGCGCGCCGGAGCTGCTCACCCTCCGGGGCCTGTACCTGCTGCAGCACGCGGATGTGGTGCTCTACGACCGGCTGGTCGCCCCGGCCCTGCTGGCCTACGCCCGCCGGGACGCGGAACTGATCAACGTGGGCAAGACCGGCGGTGGCCCCTCCACCTCCCAGGCGGCCATCAACGCTCTGCTGATCGAGCGGGTGCAGGCCGGGCAGCGCGTTTGCCGGCTCAAAGGCGGTGATCCCTATGTCTTCGGCCGGGGCAGTGAAGAGGCCCTGGCCCTGGCGGATGCCGGGCTCCCGTTTCAGATCGTGCCGGGCATCACCGCCGCCAGCGGCTGCGGTGCCTACGCCGGCATTCCACTCACCCACCGGGATGCGGCCCACGCCGTTACCTTCGTCTCCGCCCACCTGGGGGGCGACCAGGAACCGGACTGGCAGCGGCTCGCTGCGCTGGGCCAGACGCTGGTGGTCTACATGGCAGGGCGCCGCGTGGCCGAGGTCTGCGCGGCGCTGCTGCAGCATGGCCGGCCGGTCGCAACGCCGGCCGCCGTCGTGATGGCGGGCACCACCGACCAGCAGGTCACCGTGGCCGGGACGCTGGCGGACCTCGCCGGCAAGCTCAGTGCCCGGGGTTTTGTCTCACCGGCCATCCTGTATGTGGGCGACGTGGTTGACCTGCGGGCCCGCCTCCACTGGTTCAGTCCCACTGCCCCCGGCGCAGCCTACAATGCGGAACGCATCGGAGCACCACCATGATTTACAACAACATCCTGGAAACGATCGGCCGCACGCCCGTCGTGCGCCTGAATCGCATCCCGCCCAAACACGTGGCAATGTACGTGAAGGTCGAGGCCTTCAATCCGGGCGGCTCAGTGAAGGACAGACTCGCTCTCGCGATCATCACCGACGCGGAGCGGCGGGGCACTCTCAAGCCGGGCCAGACCGTGGTCGAGGCCACGTCGGGCAATACCGGCATTGCACTGGCCATGGTGTGCGCCGCCCGGGGCTATCCCTTCGTCGCCACGATGGTGGAGACCTTTTCCATTGAACGACGGAAGATCATGCGGGCCTTCGGCGCCAAGGTCATCCTCACGCCCGCCGCGGAGCGCGGCTCCGGCATGGTGCGGCGGGCCGAGGAACTTGCCCGCAAGCACGGCTGGTTTCTCGCCCGACAGTTCGAGAATCCCGCCAACCCCGCGTATCACCGGCAGACCACCGGCCCGGAAATCCTGCAGGACTTCGCTGGCCGGCGCCTGGACTTCTGGGTGACGGGCTGGGGCACGGGCGGCACGCTGACCGGCGCCGGCGAGGTGATCAAGGCCGGGCGGCCGGAAGTCCGCGTGGTTGTCACCGAACCGGCGGGTGCTTCGCTGCTCGGCGGGAAGGAGTGGAAGCCCCACAAGATCCAGGGCTGGACGCCCGACTTCCTGCCGGACGTGCTGAACCCCCAGGTCTACGATGAACTGGTCACGGTCACGGATGACGAAGGCAAGGAAAATGCTCTGCGTCTCGCCCGGGAGGAAGGCATTTTCGTCGGGCTGTCAGCGGGCGCCACGCTCGCCGCCGGACTCAAGGTCGCGGCGAAAGCACCCCCGGATTCCTCAATTCTCGTGATGTTGCCGGACACCGGTGAGCGGTACCTGTCGAGCTTCCTCTTCCAGGAGGTGCCCGAGGGTTCCGATGACGAATGGCTCGCCGCCCTTGAGGCCGGCAGCAAGACAGGCTGAAGGCAACCGATGCAGCAGACTTTCAGCCGACTCGTCGCGGACCTCTGGTGCCTGCACTGGCCCAATGGCCAGCTGGCTCCACCACCGGCGGCCGGGTTGCGCCGCTCCGCCGTGTTCCTCTCGACCTGCCTGCGGCAACTCGCCTTCGGGCTGGCGCCGGACCCTGGCCAGACCCACTTTGCAGGGGGTGAACTCACCACGGGCCCGGCGGCCTATCGCCTGCTGCTTGAGGTGGCCTGCGGCCTGCGCAGCGCCGTGCCGGGGGAAACGAATGTCTCCGGCCAGTTCCGGCGGGCCACCGACCAGGCGGCCACGCTGCTCGAACCGGCTGTGTGGCAGCGCCTTAAGCCGCTCATCGAGGCCCTGCAGGCTGACACGCGCACCCTCCGGGCCGGCTATTTGCAGGGCGTTGCCGGCCAGTCCTATGGCAGCCTGGTGCGGGCACTGCTGGCGCCCCGGCGGGATGCCCGCGTGCTCTTCATTGGTACCGGGGAACTCACCCGCTCGATGTTGCCGCTCTTCAGATCCTTCGCTGTGGGTGTGTGGAACCATCGGCACGGGTCGCCCCTGGCGGATGTCTGCCGCTGGTTTTCAACCGACGACGCCGACGATGCCGCGGACTGGGCCACGGACCTCGTGCTCACCACGCCGCGGAATCCGGACCACGACCAGGCCTGGTCCTCGCGCGTGGGTTCGCGGGCCCTGCGCGGGCTGGTCCACCTGGGCCGCCGGCGCAGTGATGGACCACTGCTGCCGCGGAACCCGCAGGCCCAGGTCACCGCGAGTTTCAATCTCGATGATGTGTTTGCGCTGGCCAGTGCGCGGGACCAGTACCGCGGGTCACAGCTGGCCGCCGCTGCGCACGCGTGCACGGCACTCGTCCACCGCCGGCTGGAAGATGGTCGCCCGCTAGCCGGGCTTCCGGGCCTCGCTCGCCTGCGCGCCTGAAGCCGGGCGAGCCCTGAACATGACCGTACTTCGACTCGGTACCCGGGGCTCGCTGCTGGCAATAGCGCAGAGCCGGCTGGTCGCCACTGCCCTGCAGCGGCTGCACCAGGCGATTACGGTGGAGCTGGTCCCGGTGAGCACCCGGGGTGATCGGAATCTGGGCACGCCGTTGCAGGATGTGCAGGACCCGGATTTTTTCTCCGCAGAACTCGACGACGCCCTGCTGGCCGGCACGGTGGATTTCTGCGTGCACTCGCTGAAGGATCTGCCTCAGGCCAGGCCCCAGGGCATGGTCACGGCCGCGCTGCCGCCCCGGGAAAACCCCCGGGACGTCATCCTGTGGCGTGGGGATGTGCCCGCGCGCCTGGCCGCCGGTGAGCGCATCCGGGTGGGTTCGTCGTCGCCCCGGCGCCAGGGCAACGTGCTGGATTTCCTGGCCTACGGACTGCCCTCCACCCGGCGACCGCCCGGCATCGAACTCCTGCCCGTGCGCGGGGCGGTGGACGTGCGACTCGCCCGCCTGGCCTGCCCGCGGACTGATGCGGGTGCAGTGGATGGCCTCGTGCTGGCGCTGGCCGGACTCGCCCGGCTGTGGAACGACGTCGATGGCCGCGCCGCGCTGCAGCCCTTGCTGCAAGACCTGCGCTGGATGGTGCTACCCCTGAGCAAATGCCCGGCTGCCCCGGGCCAGGGCGTGCTGGCGGTGGAGTGCCGGGCCGGTGACGAGGGCGTGGGCCGGCTGCTGCGCGGACTGCATCATCCGGAGACGGCGGAGTTGGTGGCGCTGGAAGAGTTGGCCGTCGGGAGCACCAACCGGAGTGACCGGCCCGGTCTTGGGGTGACTGCGATCCGGCATGGGGAGTTGGGGCCGGTCTGCTTTTTGAGAGGGGCCGTTGCTGGGGGCGTGATTGAGAGGCTGGACTGGAACAGGCCGGCGGCGCCCCGAGGGGCGCTTGGCTTCGACGGCATTGAGTGGCAGCGCCTCTGCACCCGGCAGCCGGTGGTGCCTCGCCCGCAGCTCGGAGGACTGGGCGCGAAGGCGGCGGTGTTCGCGGCTTACTGGCACGCGGTGCAGGATCAGACGCTGCCGGCCGGTGCCCGCCTGTGGGTGAGCGGTGTGGAAAGCTGGCGGCAACTGGCTGCCCGGGGCCTGTGGGTCGAAGGCTGCGGGGATAACCTGGGCTTTGCCGACGTCCGGGCCACGCTCGAGTGCCCCGTGCTGGGCCTGCCACCGCTGCAGGACTGGACCGCGCTCACATCCAGCTGGGCCGTGCCCGGCTGGCGGAACTCGGGCGTGGGACAGGTCTGCGCCACCTACGACATTCTCCCGCCCGGGGACGAGTCCCAGCTGCGGCCTGTGCGGGAGGCCGCTGCGCAGGCCACGCACTTCTACTGGAGCAGTCCCGAACAGTTCCACGCCCTCCGCGCGGCATTGCCCGCCAGTGCCCAACACGCCTGCGGCGCGGGGAAAACCCTGCGGGCGCTGGGCAGGGCAGGCACCGATGCGCAACCCTTCCCCAACGGCCGGGAGTGGCACCGGTGGCTGCAGTGACCGAGCGCCCCGTCCGCCTGCGGCGCAACCGGGACAACCGGCATATCCGGGAACTCACCCGGGCCGTGCGCCTGCATCGGGAACAGTTCATTCAGCCGCTGTTCGTGGTGGAAGGCCTGGGAGCGCGGGAAGCGGTGCCGGGCCTGCGGGACGTCTACCGGGAGACCCCGTCCAGCCTGCTGCGCCAGATTGAGAACGATCTTGAGAACGGCATTGCCAAGTTTCTGCTGTTCGGCGTTCCCGGGAGCAAGGTGGAAGCGACGGGCGACGTCCGCATCTCCCACGCCTTCACCAGCGCCCGGCTTGCGGACATCAAGAGCCGCTTCGGCGACAACCTGTGGGTGGCTGCGGACCTGTGCCTCTGCTCCTACACCACCCACGGCCACTGCGGCATCCTGACGGACGGCCGGGACCACCTGGACAACGACGTCACGGTGACGGCGCTGGCCCGGGCGGCACTGGAGTTTGCCCACGCGGGGGCAGACTGCATCGCGCCCAGCGACATGCAGGACGGCCGGGTGGCGGCGATTCGCACCAGCCTGGACGGTGCCGGATTCGACCGCCGTGCCATCATGAGTTACGCCGCGAAATTCCATTCCGCGTTCTACGGACCGTTCCGCGTTGCTGCAGACTCGGCGCCGGACAAGGCCAACACCCTGAAGGACAGGGCCAGCTACCAGATCGATGCCGGCCGGCCGGACGATGCGCTGCTGTCGGCCCGGCGGGACGCGGCCGAGGGTGCCGACATCCTGATGGTCAAGCCAGGCCTCCCCTATCTCGACGTCCTCGCCCGGCTGTCCGCCGCCATCCCCCTGCCCTGGGCCGTGTACCAGACCAGCGGTGAACAGGCGGGCATCGACGTGCTGGCCGCGCAGAACCTGGCCGACCCGGTGCGCGCCCAGCTGGAAACCTGGACGGCCTTCGCCCGGGCCGGCGCCCAGATCATCATCAGTTACGCGGCGCGCCGCGCGGCCCTGTATCTGGATCAGCAGGGAACTCAGGAGTGACCCGGTCGGCGGAGCTTTTCGCCCGGGCGGCAGCGGTAACTCCCGGCGGCGTGCATTCGCCAGTCCGGGCCTTTCGCCGCGTCGGGGGCACTCCCGTGTTCATCCGCTCGGCCCGGGGCAGCCAGCTGGAAGACGTGGATGGCCGGCGCTACGTGGATTTCTGCATGGCCTTCGGCCCGCTGATTCTGGGTCATGCCCACCCGACAGTGATGCAGGCCGTGAACGAGGCAGTGAGTCGCGGCTGGAGTTACGGCGCTGCCGAGTCCGGCTCCCTGGAACTGGCGGAACTCATTACCGGCAGGCTGCCCTGGGTCGAACGCCTGCGCTTCGTCAACTCCGGCACGGAGGCCGTGATGTCGGCGCTGCGGCTGGCCCGGGCGGCGACCGGCCGGACCGTGATCCTGAAGTTCGAAGGCTGCTACCACGGGCACGTGGACTCAATGCTCATCCGGGCGGGTTCCGGGCTGGCTGGTGCCGGTGGCGTGGCGGACAGCGCCGGCATCACGCCGGGTGTCGCTGCTGACACGGTCGTGCTGCCCCTGGACGACAACGCTGCCCTGGAGCGGCTGTTTACCGCCCGGGGTAGCGAGCTGGCGGCCGCGATCATCGAGCCGCTGCCAGCCAACTACGGCCTGCTGCCCCAGCGTCAGGAATTTCTCGACGCCCTGGCCTGGCAGTGCCAGCAGCACGGCGCGCTGCTGATCTTCGACGAAGTGATTACCGGCTTTCGCACGGCCTTCGGCGGCATGGCGGAAATCACGGGCATCCGTCCCGACCTGGTCACCTACGGCAAGATCGTCGGTGGCGGCTTTCCGGTAGGTGCCTTCGGCGGCCGGCGCGACGTGCTCGAACTGGTCGCACCCCTCGGTCCGGTCTATCAGGCGGGGACGCTGTCGGCGAACCCGGTGGCGATGGCGGCCGGCCTGGCCACGCTCCGCCAGCTGACCGACGGCACGGCCTACCTGGCGCTGGAAGAGAGCGGGCGGTTGCTGGACGAGCTGCTCCGCGGTAGCCCCGGACTGCGCCTGCAGCGCTTCGGCTCCCTGTTCTGGCTGGCGCTGGATGACATGCCAGACCCCGCCCCGATGCGCTCCCCGGCCGGCCTCTCCGAGCGCGCCGTCGCCCGCTTCGGCCCATTCTTCCACGCGCTGCTGGCCGCCGGCATCTACCTGCCGCCCAGCCCCTACGAAGTGGGCTTTCTCTCGACCGCCCACACGGTCGAAGACCTCAAGAAACTTGCATCGACGGTTCACGCCGCCGTACGAGCGCCTTCAGGCGCGATCGCGCAAGATACGAAAGGTACCGGACCTTAGTTATTAGGTTTCTTTAGTTGTTGCCCGTGCGCGTTACGACGTCCACGCTCGCAACGCCAACCGTACCACCCAGCTTCACGACACTGCCCTTCGCCACGCGCCGCTCGCCCTGGGCCGACGCGAGAACGTTCACGTGCGGGCTGATGGACACCACGGCCCGCCCGCTGATCACTCCGCCGTGGAAGTAACCCTTGAACTGGAGCGGGTCGTCCCGCCGGCCGATCGACAGGTGCACCCGCCAGAGCGAGAGCGCGGGCAGCAAGTTGGGCTGAGGTCTCGTCGTTGCTCACAAGGGTGCGCCGCTACTCGGCGAAGAGGTCCTGCCAGCGCGTGGTAACCGTTTCGCTCTGGCCGGTGCGATTGTCCCTGCTCTCGAACTGAAAGCCGTCCTTGGTCATGCGAACCGTGTTCTCCACATCCGGCTTGCCGATCAAGGAAGCGAGCGGCTTGCAGTCAACCTCTACCTGCTCGGATGCATCCGCAGAGAGCACGGCCATGAGCGCCACGAAGTAGTCGCGACTGATGAAGGCACCCGCAGGTGCTTCGCCCCGGGTCTTCACCTGGATCGATCGAGTCTCACCAGTCTCGGCATCGGCTGGAATGGCGCAAAGCTCGAACTCCTCGAAGATCATTTGACCAGCCGCGATCTTCACCAGAGGCCCGGCGAGTTCTTGCTGCCAGGGCTCGGCAGCCGCGGCGGCCCCTGTGAACAGCGCCATGATCAGAATTCGGACGACGAAGGACCGCATCGATAACTCCCCCTAGACTCGCGTAGCTTTTGGCCGCCGGCCAGTGCATAGCTAACCACAAACAAAAACACCGTCGCTTATCGAGTGTGATCACTCGGACAGAGCGGCGCGTGTCCGAAGCAATGCAACGTCGCTCCCCCGTCACGCCAATGTGCGACGGGCGCGGCGTCGTTCATTTCCAGTAGTTGTTGGCCGCGGCGATCGTCGCAAATTCCAGGGCCACGGTCTGAGTGATCGCAATCAGCATGGATGCGTCCTCCGTGTAGACGGATCGCAGGCGTTCGCGGACGGTGGCATCGGGTTGCGTTGTCTTGATGATCAGCCGCGCCATCTTCACGGCGAGTTGACGGCCTTCCTCGGGCGTCTTGGTGATCAGTGTGTTACCGGGAACCAAGTGGACGACTGCGGGACTCTCTGTGGGGTTCATGTAGACCTCCTGTTGACGGATGGTGCTCGGGCCTCACTGCGGCGTTCCGGGCATCAGGCCCCTGTGTCGGTTCGTGCGGAGCATACGCGATTCAAAGCACCTCCGGAAAGCACGCGCGGAGCGGGTGGTGCCCAGAAACCACCGCTACCAGGAAACCGCGCGCTAGAGCACCGGCTGGTCTACCTCGTGAGCAACGAGCGGATCTCGCACCTGCAGTTGCCGTTACCACTACTAGCCAGGCACCTACCGGCGCCGCACGAGCCACCACACGATGATACCCAGTGCCCCCACGGTCACCACCATCCCGTAAGCCAGAAACATCCCGGTGGAAAAGCCCAGCGCGATGCCTCGGGTGATGTTGAGCACCGCGTGCCACAGCACCGCCACAAAGATACTGCGAGTCCGCTCCCAGAGAAATGTCAGCCAGACCGACGCCGCAAGAATCCCGAGCCCAAAACCGAAAAACTGGGGCAGGCCGAACTCCGGCCGGCCCAGAAAGAACGGCAGGTGCCACAGCCACCACACCGGAAAGAGCAGCAGCGTGGCTGGCAGGGTACGGAACCGCTCCAGCATCTTCGGCAGCAGGTACCCCCGCCAGCCGGGCTCCTCGCCCAGGCTCTGGAGCAGCGCGGCGACCAGCACGAGATCCAGCCCGGCGTGCAGGGTGCTGAGCCGGCCCGTGGCCAGGGCGTCCAGCGACGGGGGCGAGCCGGTCTGCACCGTGACCAGCACCACAGCCAGCAGAAGAAAAGCCACGGGCGAGAGCACCGTGAGGGCCAGAGCGCCGCGGCCCACGCGCCAGTGGGTCAGGTTCTGCCAGAAGGCCGCGATCCCTGGTGCCCCCGCGGTGCGGCGGATCACGACATAGGCCGCAATGAACGGGCCAAAGGCCCCGACGGCCTCCCAGGCGTCCGGCAGGCCGAGGTCCACCAGACCCCGCTTCTGGAGCAGCAGCGGCAGGATCGTGACCCAGGTCCACAGGTAGGCGATACCGATGTAAGCCAGCAGCGGGCGCTTCTCCATCCCGCGAGGCTAACCGGGAACGGGAGCAGCGTCACGCTCCCTCTGCGGCTGGCGGGAAACAGGCATCTACGGCCGCAGCCACCGGGTCAAGGCCCGCAACGGCGTGACTGTGCTCAAGGGACTCGTGACCTTCCTGGATGCAAACAGGGTGCGGGTCACGAGCATCGCCGGCCAAAATTCCCCTCGATGACGAGACCATCATCGACAGCGATGGGCTCCTGAACCTCAAGAAGGTGCCCCCGCTCCATGGTCGTGATCGGCTTTCCGGCGCTGGCTTCCACTTCTGCCGAACAGGGCCGGCTCGCTGCCTGCCACGCGTTCTCGACCCACGAGGAAAGTGCGCCGGAGTTCTATCCCCTCGGCATCTATGCGGTCCCGGAAATCAGCATCGCCGGCAAGACCGAACAACAGCTGCGCAAGGCTGGCGTGGCGCGCCTGCGGGAAACCGCCCGGGTCCGGATCCAGGGCGTGCAGGAGGGCAGGCGGTGCTGGCCCACGGCGGGACGCTCGGGTACTTCGTGGGCGCCGTGTTCAACTACCCCACCTTCGCCGAGGCCTGCAAAATTGCCGCCCTCGACGCCTGGAATCGCGTGCGGGCGCAGGAGCGCCTTTAGGCGCGACTCCCTCCCCGCGAGAATCGAGTCTGCGAGTCTCGTGCGGGCGCAGGAGCGCCTTTAGGCGCGACTCCCTCCCCGCGAGAATCGAGTCTGCGAGTCTCGAGC
>CAMBYH010000070.1 GCA_945872065.1 Arsukibacterium tuosuense | reverse complement strand
GCCTGCCGGGTGACCAGTTCTTCGTCCACCAGCATGTCGACGGCCTTGCGGATCGTGATCCGGGACAACTCGAAGAGTTCGCCAAGCTCGCTCTCAGTCGGCAGGCGCTGGCCAGGCTTGTAGGTGCCCTGGTAGATCCAGTCCCGGATCGCAGAGTAAACCTGGATGTACCGGGGGCTGCGCAGGGCATGGTCGGGCGCTGCTTTGCTCTGCCGGACCACGCTCAGGTGCTCCCCAGTCGATCAGCGAGATGTATTAACATCATGACCACATCATAGCCCCAACCCGGCCAGGCCAGAGATCAGACCCATGAGCAACACCCCCTTAGAACCGATGGTCCGCGCCGACGGGACCTACCCGACCATTCCCCTGCGCCAGGAGGCGATAACCGCTGCAGTCGTGCAGACCCGCGTCCAGGGCATCAATGGTGCTAACCCGGGTCCGGACCTGAAGCGCAATCTGGACTACTTTCTGGAATGCATCGATATTGCCCAGAGCTCCGGTGGGCGCAGCGACCTGCTGCTGTTTCACGAGTTCCCGATCACGGGCTTCTCCGAGTGGACTCGCGACCAGCACTACAACCTGGCGATTGAGGTCCCGGGCCCCGAGACGGAAGAGGTGGCGAAGCGGGCGAAAAAGTACAACTGCTACATCGTCTTCGGCACCTACGCCAAGGATCCAAAGAACTGGCCGGGGCACATCCTGCACCTGATGATCATGGTCAAGCCGGACGGCACCATCGTTCAGCACTGGAAACAGCGCAACGTGCGGGGGATGTTCCCGGGGGGTGAGCAGTACACGTCGGTGATCTACGACGTCTACGACCGCTTTGTCGAGATGTACGGGCTGGACGCGGTGATTCCGGTGGAACGCACCGACATCGGCAACATCGGGATGTCAGCCGTCCAGTTCGAGCCAGAGCTGTTCCGCTGCATGGCCTTCAAGGGCGCCGAGATCATCTGCCGGGTGGCGACGGGCGGCTTCGAATTTGACGACATGCGGCTCACCTCCTACCACAACAGCCTGTACACGATGATCTGCAACAACTCGGTCAGCACCCAGGGCCGCAATCCGGGCTTCTTCGAGGAAGCCTCCTTCGGCGGGTCGGGCCGCTCTGCCATCTTTGCCCCCCGGGGGATTGAACTGTGCAAGGCCGGACCCTTTGAGACCCGGGAACTGGCCCGCATACCGATTGGCGAGTTCCGGGCCAGGCACCGGATTCCTGATCTGCACTTAAGCCTCTACAAGCCGGTCTTCGACCAGTACCAGGCGCGCTACGCGCCAGGTGGATATCTCGAGTACATGCCCAAGGACAAGCGGGATGCGTTCCGCTACTTCCAGGAGCGGGCCCGATGGACCCACTACTGGTAGAGTCTGCACCTGATGTCGGACGGTGGGGCGTAACGACAGATGATCAAGGCACGGACCAGGCTGACGGCAGCCAGTACCCAGACGCGGGAGCACATCCTGCTGGCCGGGGAGCGGCTGTTTGCTGAACAGGGCTTCGACAATGTCTCCCTGCGCCAGATCAACACAGCCGCCGGCCAGCGCAATTCTTCGGCGTCCCACTACCACTTCGGGTCCAAGGAAGCGCTCATCAAGGCCATCTATGCGTACCGGATGGAGCGTCTCAACGTCCGGCGCAATCAACTGCTGGCAGACCTGCCGCCCGGCGACGGGCCGCGGCCAGTGATTGCGATGATCGAGATCCTGATCTACCCGATGGTGGAGGAAGTCGAGGGCTCGGAGGGTGGCCGCAACTGCATGCAGTTCCTGTCCCAGCTCTTCAGCCACCCAATGATGAATCTGGTAGATATGTGGCGCAGTCAGTTCGGCGAAAGTGTCGGCCGGATCTACTACGAGCTGCGCACAACCCTGGCCCATATTCCTGATGAAGTGTTTGGCCCGCGCTTCGGCCTCATGTGGCTCCTGGCCGTGAACGCGCTGGCTGATCGGGAACGGCTCAGCAGCACGGCGGTCGGTGCGGTGTCTTCCGCCCTCCCCGTGCTCTATGTCAGCAATCTGGTGGACACACTCGCCGGACTCATTTCCGCCCCCGTCTCAGCGTCCACCCAGGCCGAGATTCTCGAGTTGCGCTCCGGGGGCCAGCGGCTCGCATGAGACTGCGGAACCTGGGCTCGTCGAACCTGGCGATCTCACCCGTCGGCGTCGGCTGCATGAACTTTGGCTCAATGTGCGACCAGGCGGCCACCGATGCCATCGTGAGCACGGCCTTCGACCTCGGGGTGAACTTCTTCGACGTGGCTGACATCTATGGCGGCGCCATGAACCGCTCCGAGGCCATGCTGGGCAAGGCCCTCGGTGGGAGGCGCCATGCAGCCATCGTGGCGACCAAGTTTGGCGCCAAGCTGGGTGGTGGTGGTGGCGCAGCCCCGGGTGGTGGGTCGGCGGACTACATCGCCAGGGCCGTCGAGGCCAGCCTGGCGAGCCTCGGCACCGACTATATCGACCTGTACCAGCATCATTTTCCCGATGCCGGCACGCCCGTGGAAGAAACGCTCCGCACCCTGGATGACCTCGTCCGCCAGGGCAAGGTCCGGCACATCGGCTGCTCCAACTACTCAGGCGAGATGCTCCGCGCAGCCTGCGAGGTTTCCAGCCGGCTCAGCCTCACGCCCTTCGTGGCCGCCCAGAACCGCTACAGCCTGCTCACCCGGGATATCGACAAAGACCTCGTGCCGGTCTGCCTGACTGAGGGTGTCGGCGTGCTGCCCTACTTCCCTCTGGAGAGCGGCCTGCTGTCCGGCAAGTACCGCAAGGGAAAGCCCCTGCCGGAGGGCTCCCGGTTTGCCAAGTGGCGGGGTGGCGGCAGTTTCGCCTCGGATGCCCGCTACGAGATCGTCGAACGACTGGCCGCCTATGGTGATGCCCGCGGAAGGAGCGTTCTCGATCTGGCCATGGGCTGGCTGGTGGAGCAACCCGCCGTCGCGAGTGTGATTGCCGGCGTCACGCGGCCCGAGCAACTGGTGCAGAACGTAGCTGCGGGCAGCTGGGAGCCCAGCGCGGACCAGCTCGCTGCGATTGGCGCGATCGCCCTGCCAGCGGGTCCGGCCTAAGCGCTGCCAGCCTGCTCCGCCGCCGCCTTGCGAAACGGCGCCAGCGCCGCCCACAGCGCCAGTGCCGCGATCGGCACGCTGATGCAGTTCACCAGCGCCATGGACTGGCCGACGGCCAGCGGGTCGCCAAAGTAGTAGTCCGTGATGGCGCCGACAGCTGTCGGGCCCACACCCGCCGTTACCAGATTGAGCACCAGCATCCAGGTGGCCGAGATCTGGGCCCGCATCTGGTTGGGAGCCACGACCTGAAGCGCGGCAGGTGCCATGGCCATCGACAGGCTGGCGAAAAAGACGAAGGGACAGAAGAGCAGCACCACCAGTCCCGGGTCAGTCACCGTCGTGGCAACCGCGCTCAGCGGCCACAAGCCGGCCGCTGCGATCAGAGCCACCCGGAGCGTGGCGTCCCGATGGCCGCGCCGCTGGAGCCAGTCGGCCAGCCAGCCCCCGGCATAGACGCCGAGGGGTGACAGGAGCACGAGAATGCCACCAAGACGCAGCGCCGCCTGGGGTGGCGTAAAGGCCAGCACACGGATGAAGAAGGCAAAGGCCCAGGTCACGATCGTGGTGATGGGGACGGCGAGCAGAGCGAAGCCGATGAAGTGGAGAACGAACACCCGCCAGCGTTCGACGGCATAGCGAAGCACCGTGCCCAGGGGAATGCCGGCGGCGTGACCTGCGAGCTTGCCCCGCCGCGCCGGCTCCCGCACCGTCAGCATGAGCAGCGCGACCAGTATGCCGGGGAGCCCCACCACGAAAAATACGGCCTGCCAGGGCTGCACACTGCCCACCAGGGGCAGGCTCAGTGCGCCCGCCTTCCCGACCAGCTGAATCACGAGGCCGCCCACCAGGAAAGACAGCCCCGCGCCAAAGAAGGCGCCGGCCTGGTACACGCCGATGGCGCGACCGAGCTTCTCCCGGGGAAAATAGTCCGCAATCATGGAGTAGGCGGCGGGCGACAGCGCCGCCTGGCCCACGCCGACTCCGACCCGGGCGAGGAAGAGTTCGAGGAAGTTCCGGGCGAGACCGCAAACCGCCGTCATCAGGCTCCAGAGGAAAATTCCCCAGCCGATAATCGTGCGCCGGCTGTAGCGATCAGCCCACCGACCGATGGGCAGGCCCACGGCGGCGTAGAACACGGCGAAGGCGAGCCCCTGCAACCAGCCGATCTGGGTATCCGTCAGCCCCAGGTCCTGCTTCAGGGGCTCGACCAGCATCGCAATGATGATCCGGTCGATGAAGGAGAAGATGAAGGCGATCACGAGGATGGCCACCGCGTACCAGGCGATGGCCGGGCGCGGCCACGGCTGTTCGCCGGCTGGCATCGAGTTCTGAGTCTGCATGTCGATCCCCCAAAGGTGCCCCGCAGAATAGCGACCAGGGAGTGTCACGCCAAGCCGGACCTCCAGGCATTCAGCGCCAGCCACCAGCAGGCGGCTAGCGTGGCAAGAGCTGCAGTGCCAGCGGCCACCTGCACGCCCGGCGACTGAAGCCAGCGTGGGCGGCGCACATCGTAGGCAGCGCCGGCCACCAGCCCTGCGACGAACCCGGTGAGATGTGCCACGGCATCAGTCTGCGCATCGCCAGTGCCAATAAACGCCAGCAGGACACCGGAGCCAATCAGGGGTGCATAGCGTTTGGCCCAGCTGGCACCACCCCGGGCTTCCGCACGCCACATCAGTGCGGCGATCATTCCCAGTGCGGCAAACACGGCCGTGGAAGCGCCGATCGCCCGGTGGGTGGGCGGCAACAGGAACAGATCAAGGGCATTACCGGCACCTGCCGCCAGTAGAATGGTGGCCCAGGCGACGCCCGACCCGAGGTACTGGCCCGCAAAGGCCCCAAAGAAGGCGCCAAACACCAGGTTGGCAACGAGATGTCCGCCGTCCCCGTGCAGGGTCAGGGCAGTGACCACCCGCCACCACTCCCCGGCTCGCACCGCGGCGCCGTCCAGCGCCCCGGCTTCCAGCCAGTCCACCCCATAAGCGACCCGCGCCTGCACGAGGAAGGCAACGACGAGGACGAGCACGTAGACGAAGACCCCCGGGTAGCCGTGGCCGTGGAGAATCAGCTCGGGCTTGACCGGGCGGCGGCGATTCTCCGCCGCGTAGAGTCGCAGCTGCTCCCTGGCCCGCAGGGCGTGTTCCGCGGGGACGAGCAGAAGGGCTGAGTTCCGGGGGCCGTCAGCACTCAGGTGGGGAATGCCGAGGGCATCCAGCACCAGGGCCTGTTCGCGACAATCCCCCTGGCGCTGCGCTTCGAAGACCACGGTCCAGCCGGTGGCGTCCGAGGCATTCACTATCTGAACAGTGCCACGTGGTCCTGTAGGAACTGCGTGACCGACCGCGGCTCTCGACCGATCAGCCTCCTGAAGGTGTCGGTCGTGTGATCAAGGCCGGTCTCGGCGATCTCCCGGAACAGTTCGCAGACGGCATTCAGGTGCCAGGGCTCCAGAACCCCGGTCATCCGCACGCGAAACTGGTCCATGGGCATCGGGACGTACTCGACCTTAGCGCCGAGGACCGCGGTAAAGCGCTCTGCCACGTCATGGAACGTCAGCACCTCCGGCCCCGTGATCTCGTAGCTCTGCCCGGCATGGCCCTTACCCGCCGGCCCCTGGCCGGTCAGGACTTCAGCACACACCGCACCGATATCCCGAATGTCCGCCATGCCGGTAGTCCCATTGCCCATCGGCAAGGAGAACCTGCGGTTCGTCCTGATGCCGGCGGCACTGGCGAGCAGGTTCTGCATGAAGAAATTCGGCTTGACCATGGTCCAGGCCAGGCCCGAGGCACGGATGTACTCTTCCACGGCCCAGTGGGCCCGGGGAATGGGCGTCTCCGCGTGAGCGACCGCTTCCATGGAGGACATCTTCACCAGGTGTTTGACCCCGGCAGCAACCGCCAGGTCGGTGAACTGCTTTTCCTGCTCCAGCTGGCGCTGGCCGTTTGGCAGGGTCAGGAACGCCTTCTCAGCCCCCTTGAGTGCGCGTTTCACGGTGTCCGCATCGGACACGTCACCCACCACCAGCTCCACGCCGGCAGCCTTCAGGTCCGCTGCCTTCGACTCGTCCCGAACCAGGGCCCGCAACCGGGCGCCCTTCTGCAGCAGCTGCTTCGCCGTCTCCCCACCGGTCTTCCCGGTGACCCCCGTGAGCAAAATCATGCTTCTCTCCTGACCCAGTGCTAGGCGGTGGCCGCGAGGGTCATGACCCCCAGATAAAGGCTGTCATCACCGAGGCTGAATTGCGCGGCTACCCGGCCGGTCGAGCCCCCCTGCACTTCCACCTCGTAGGGGCCGCTACCTTTCCCGAGCTTGTCGAACTTGAACTCACCGAAGGTATCCGTCGTCGTCCGGGCCACCTCGCGGCCCTCAAGCTTCAGCACGACTGCCGCGCCTTCGGCGCACTCCTCGACACCCTTCACGTGAGTCACCACGGTGCCGCCGACCAGACAACTGGTCATGAGGTGCAGGTTCTTGTAGTAGATGCGGGGCTTCGTGCCGAGTTCCGGCCGCAGTACTTCCAGACCCTCCGCTGCCTGAATCCGCTGCATCTCCCGGTCATCGACCTTGACAGCCCGGAACACATCGGTCGGACAGCTTTCCTCGGCCCGGGTCTTCGCCCAGCCCGTATCCAGCAGATGCGCATCGAAAATCCAGGCCTGGGGCAGCTGCAGCTCCTCATTCCAGGAGACGGCGCCATAGGGGCAGGCTTCCACGATGGCCTTCTGCCCCCTGGCCTTTACGGGATCGATGATCACGATGCCGTCAGGCCGCTTCCGGACGGCCCCATTCTTCGCCGCCGACCTGCAGGGGGCATCGTCGCAGTGATTGCACATCACCGGCATGAAGTGCGCCTCCACGATGGGATAGCGGCCGCGCTCCTGGCGCTCGATCTCCAGCCAGTTATGTCCCTGGGGCGGCTGGGGCGCCGCATAGCCCGGGAAGTCGTTACCGATGTGCTCGTCCTTGTTCGCGAGAAAGCAGATACGACAGTTATCGCATCGCGCCACATCGATGATCATGTTCCATTTCGCGGTCATCAGGCTGCCTCCACCGGCTTCCAGGTGTCCACGCCAGTCCACTTCTCGAACTGGATGAGTGTAGTGTTCGGCCGGATACCGTGGCTTTTCGGCGTGATGGACTTGCTGGGATTAAGCAGGTTGATACAACCCCCCAGATCGGTCGACCTCCCGGGCTCACCGGCCGGCCGGTATTCAGCCGATGCAGGCGAAGCGCTGACAACACCCGGTCGCAGCCGGTCAGTGACCTGGGCGGCACAAACCACCGAGCCCCGGACATTCCACAGCCGGATGAGATCGCCGTCTCTCACCCCACGCGCCTCAGCGTCCGCCCGGCTGATCCGGGCAACGAGGTAGTAATGACCCTCAACTTTGATGCGATGTTCCCGGATGTCGCGCAGCGAACTGCCCTCGTCATCCCCCATCAGGTGAAAGGGGTAGCGGGAGTGCGGCGACAGCAACTGCAACGGAAACCCTTCCAGGCCCTCGTCTCTCTTCTTATCCTCATAGGTCGGAATGTACCTGTTCACCTGGGGCCGCTCAGGATCATCGATCCGACCTAGAGTCTCGGGGACAAACTCGTACTTGCCCGACGGCGTCTGCAATCCGCCGCCGAAGTCCGCTACATAGTCTGAGGGCAGCGGATAAGGCTCGGGCACATCCTTTTTCCGGCCCTCATAGAACCACTTGTAGGCAGTCGGCGCCCGCGAAGCCTCGGGCTCGGCAGGCACAACAAAGTAGCCCTTCTTCAGGAACTGGCGCCAGGAAATATGCTTCGAGACGTCAGACGAATCGAAGACCCGCTTGCACCAGTCAAGCTCGGTGTTGCCGCCCTCCGAGTACACAGCACCCATGTCAAGCTTCTCCGCGACAGCCAGGAAAATGTCGTAGTCCGACTTGGACTCACCCATGGGCTCGATGGCCTTGTGTTGCATGTTGATCACGCGGTGATTACACATGGAGTACATGTGATGCACATAACCCGCGCCGACATTGAGTTCCTCGCTGATATCCCACCGCTCAAACACCGTACACGCGGGCAGAATGACATCCGAGAACCGCGTCTCGCCCTCGTTCCAGACGGACTGATTGACGACGAATTTCAGATTTTCATGCTGGTACATGCGCACCCAGCGATTAGAGTTGACCATGGTGCCGAAAGACGCACTGCCGTACTTGTAGAGCATTTCCACCCGCGCGTGCCCGGGGGACGGATACCCAAAGGGGAAAAACTGGCCCTGCACGGAATCCACCGCAGTCAGGTAGCCCATCGCCTTGCCGTTCATGATGGCCTCGGGGAGGTACATCCGGGGAATCGCCTGCCGGACGGAGCTCATGGTCACGATGTGGGGCATGCGCTGATAGTTGTTGGCGGCGTTGGCACTGTAGGCCAGATCGCCGGACATACTGCCTTCGGCGTAGCCAGGGAAATAGAAATTGAAGTCGAGCGGCGTACCGAACTGGAGATTGCCGAAGTTGGAGCCGGGCCGGCCCAGGCCCTGCATCGCACCCAGAATGGTCATCATCCGCGCCCACTGCACGCCCATAGGCCCGCGGCACGCGCCGCCAACGCCACTCCCCCAGCCACCGGCGCCGAGATAGGTTTTCTTGCGTCCCCACTCCCTGGCCAGGGCCCGCACATCCCGGGCCGGCACGCCCGTTTCGGCCTCCTGCCACTCGGGGGTCTTCGGCGTGCCGTCGGTCTCGCCGAGCACGTAGGCCTTCCACTCGTCGAAGCCCGTGGTTCTCTTCTCGACAAACGACTTGTCGTAGAGATCCTCAGTGATCCAGACGTGGCACAGCGCCTGAGCGAACGCCGCATCAGTTCCCGGCTTTGGCGATATCCACTTGCCGCCGAGATGGGCTGCCGTATGGTTCATGTAGGGGTCTATGTGCACCATCTTGATGCCCAGTTCCTTCGCCCACGCACGTCGCCGGGTTCCGTCAAAGCCGTAGGTGGCATCCGGATCACTGGACCAGAAGACGATCATCTCCGCCTCTTTGAGGCAGTCCTCGACCGTGCCGTAGGGCTCCGCGGCCCCGAGCCGCATGCTGTTGCCCCAGTGGTGCATGGCGCCCCAGAACCAGCCTTCCCAGCTGTCGGGGTTGTGCACCAGCTTGGTCACGCCGATCAGGTTCCAGAAGCGGTTGAAGGCACTCAGGTAATGACCGAGGTTGCCCCACTGATGGTGTGACCCATTGGCGACCGCGACCGCACCGGGCCCCACCGACTTGCAACGCTTGATCTCACCGGCAACGATGTCGAGGGCTTCCTCCCAGCTGATCCGGACGAACTCCGACTTGCCCCGGTTCTGGATGTTGCGCTCACCGTGGGGATCGAAATCGACGCGCTTCATGGGATAGAGAATGCGCTCCTTGGAGTACACCATGGACTTCTGGCACATGCCGTGGGCGGCCAGAGTCGTCTTGCGCGGCGGAGTAAAGGTCTTGCCGCGCGCCGTGATCGACCAGCCCTCCGCATCGTCGGCATCGAAGTCGATGGGCGTGGTCCGGATGATCTTGCCGTCCTTCACGTAGACAAAGAGCGGGCCGCCATTGGTGCCGTTGGTGTAGCGGGTGACACCGCCACCCATGTCGGTGCCACTCGTCCAGGTCAGGGACTCCAGGCGCATGAGCGAGGACATGAACCAGACGGCCAGGTCGTCCCGACCCTCCATGGACACCTTGAAATTCTTCGCCGCATCGATGCGCTCAAGCTGGTCGAAGGGCGGCGTCAGAAAACTCTCCGCGATAGCCTTGTTCTTGAACACGACGGAGAGATCGGGGCTGGCGTGAATGCCGGCACTGGAGGTGATCTTGCCGTCCTTGAGGGTAATCCAGCGTCCTACCGGCCGATCGCGCAGGCGAAACTGGGCAGTGAGGTTCTTTTCCTTCAGGCGGGCCGCGTAGGTGGGGTACACGAGTGCCGCCAGCCGCATGGCCTGGGGTATGCCCCACAGAATGATCGACAGTTTCATGGACGTCTCCTGGAACAGGCGCACCGAAGGCCTGGAATCTTATGATTAATGGGCGATCGGGCTTCTGACAATTATCAACAACCAAGCCAGCCGGGCTCGCGGCGCCCGTTTAGAGAACCTGGAACAGCTCCTGCAGTGCGCCGCTGCCCGGGTTGCGGACCAGCATGGACGCGCACTTGCCGCGACCCGGCAGGGCAAGCGTCATCGGGGCCGTGTACACCTCGGCGCCCACCGCCGCGCAGGCCCGGGCAGACTCCTCGATGCCGGCAATCTGGAAGGACTGGGCGAGGTACCCGATATTGGGGGCTACCGCATCGGGCACCAGGTTGGGGACCTCGTAGTTCATCGGCGTCGCCAGCGCGATCTTGCCGTACTCGTGAGCACCCTGGACGATCACGCTCCGGGTCTCGCAGTGCTCGGGGAGACACAACGCGCGATTCGTCACGGGCCCCTTCAGGACAGATTCGATGAACAACGACATGTGCAGCGGGCCGTAATAGAAGGCGATGGCCTTCTCCATGTCGAGCACACCATGGGCAGTCGTCACGACCGAGGTAAAGCCGGTCGGGGTGCGCCCGTAGGTGGCGATGAAGGCGAGAATATGCCCGATGATCGTCTTCGGATCTTCAGTCAGCAACTGAATGAGGTTGATCACCACGCCATCCGGCCCGTCGAAAGCAGCTTCCAGGGTCTCACCCACGATCGGACCAAAGTTGTTCCGCGCGGGTTCGCTCCAGAATTTGAAGCCCTGAGCCTTGAGCTGCGCGAAGTCCTTCTCAATGTCGCTGGCATAGATGTTCAGATTGAACAAACCGGTGGCGCGGCGAATCTCCGGCGGCCGGGTAAGCTTGCGCTCCCGCGCTGAAAACTGCATGAGCTGGATGCGGCCGACCGGGTCGGCGCCATGGGCCAGAAAGGCGCAGCGTGCGCTCGATCCCGCCGGGAGGTGCCAGTAGCGCTCGAAGTCGGGTCCCTCCCAGGTGCTGCTCTCGACCACCGGCAGGCCCACTGTTCCTGAGTAAAACCCGAGGGACGCGTCGAGATCCCGCGCGCCAATGACCACGGCGCTGACGGGTACGCTGTCCAGCGCGGAGGCGTTGCTTGCACTGCTGTTCATAATGCGTCTTCTGCTTTCGTTGGGGAGAGTGGGATCGCGCCTAAAGGCGCTCCTACGGCTTTATCGGTAATCGTGGCCATCTGCCACTCGCAGTCGGCCACCACGAAGTCCCGGACAGCCCTCACCACCCGGGCGTACAGGGAGCCCGCCGCCAGCTGGTCCGCATTGTCGGCCAGCAGGGGCAGCCACGCCGCCACATGCCGCCTGGCAAAGTCTGCCTGGGCCAGCTGAAAGGACAGGGCATCAGCGTCGCTGTCCGCCTCCGCCTCGCGAAAGCACAGGTAGTGCATGAACTCGAGCTCGACGGACAGGTGATCCGGCTGCCAGGCAAACTTGCCGTCGAGCACGTAGCCAAAGTACTCGTAGAAGCGCACCACCTCCTCCCGGGTTCCGGCGCGCTGACCACTTTGCAGGTCCTCGCGAATGGGTACCGGGGGACCCTGGCTGCCCACTTCGAACATGCCGCTGTACTCGGAGCGCAGCCGGGCCAGCTCGGCACCGCTGACCTCCGCGAGCAGGGCATCCAGATGGCTGGCGTGGGGCACCGCCTCCCCAAGGCCAATGCGCCCGCGCAAGGCCGCGCGGGGATCCAGTTCGTGGGGGGAGGCCACCAGCTCGGAGCAGGCGGCATAACAGAGGCAGCGCAGACCAGCCGTTACGTCGGTCTGGCGGTCCACGACGATCCGGCCGGGCAGGGCCGGGTCTGGCGCCGGCGGAATGGTGGCAGAAACTTGCATGGGAAG
>CAMBYH010000069.1 GCA_945872065.1 Arsukibacterium tuosuense | reverse complement strand
GCCTTTAGGCGCGATCGATATCGAATCGCGCCTAAAGGCGCTCCTGCCCGTCAACCGGATCCGGGGAGGGGCGTTATAGTCAGTCTCAACACTACGCACTAGCGGCGTCTTATGCACATGCACATTCTCTTTAGAGTCGTCGCGCTTGCGATGGTCCTGTGCAGCCCGCTCGCGACCCTGGCTGATGATGGCCCGCCGCCGATGCCCGGCAGGGAGTTCTGCAAGGAAAATCCGGGCAAGTGCGAGGAAGCCCGGGCGAGGCGGCAGGAGTTCTGCACAGCGAATCCGGAAAAGTGTGAACAGATGAAGGCGAGGCGCGCGGAGCGCCGCGAGTTCTGCCAGGCCAACCCGGAGAAGTGCCAGGAACAACGGGAACAGATGAAGGCGAGGCGGGCAGAGTTGCAGGCCAAGTGCCAGGCAGACCCCGTCAAGTGCGACGAAATGAAGGACCAGGCCCGCAAGAGGTTCCAGGACCGGATGGGCGGCCCGCCGCCACCAGTCCCTTCTCCCGCCAAGTAGGCGGTAAAAATGGACAAGCCGGAAAGGGGACATGCCTGATTTTCAGCGCCTCCGCTGAAAATCAGGCATGTCCCCTTTCCACCCTTTCCATTTTTCAGCTCGGCTCCAGATAGACTGTCCACCAAAGACCCTCTGGAATCGGGCCTCCATGCAGCAATTCGACGGCACCACTATTGTTTCCGTGCGCCGGAACGGCTCGGTTGCCGTCGGCGGGGACGGCCAGGTCACGCTGGGCAATACCATCATGAAGGGCAATGCCCGCAAGGTCCGGCGGCTGGCCGACGGCCGGGTTCTGGCCGGGTTTGCCGGGGGCACGGCCGATGCCTTTACCCTCTTCGAGCTATTTGAGGGGAAGCTGGAGCAGTACGGCAATCTGAGCCGCGCCGCCATAGAACTGGCCAAGGAATGGCGGACGGACCGCCGGCTGCGGCGACTCGAGGCCCTCCTCTGCGTTGCCGACCGGGAGCGCTCCCTGATCATCTCCGGCAACGGCGACGTGATCGAGCCCGAGGACGACCTGATGGCCATCGGCTCCGGCGGCCCCTTTGCCCAGGCCGCAGCCCGGGCGCTCCTGGAAAACTCCGAACTTGGTGCCCAGCAGATCGTCCGCAAGAGCCTGGAGATCGCCGGGAAGATCTGCATCTACACGAATCAGCACATCACCGTCGAAGTGCTGGAATCCAAATAACTAACAAAACTAAGGTCCGGTACCTTTTTGCCATGTCGCAGATGACGCCCCGCGAGATCGTCCAGGAACTGGACAAGTACATCATCGGTCAGGACCCGGCGAAGCGCGCCGTGGCCATCGCCCTGCGCAATCGCTGGCGCCGGATGCAGGTGGGCGAGCCGCTGCAGGGCGAGATCACACCCAAGAACATCCTGATGATCGGCCCCACGGGCGTGGGCAAGACCGAGATCGCCCGCCGCCTCGCCCGCCTGGCCCAGGCGCCCTTCATCAAGGTCGAAGCGACCAAGTTCACCGAGGTGGGCTATGTGGGCCGGGAGGTGGACAGCATCATCCGTGACCTCATGGATGTCGCCGTGAAGCTCACCCGGGAGCGGGAGGTCCAGAAGGTCCGGCACCGGGCCGCGGACGCCGCGGAAGAGAAGGTGCTCGACGCCCTGCTCCCGCCACCGGCTGCGGGCTTCACCTCAGCCGTCGAGTCCCGGGACTCCGACACGCGGCAGAAATTCCGCAAGATGCTCCGGGAGGGCAAGCTGGACGACAAGGAGATCGAGGTCGAGGTTGCCGCAGCACCGGCCGGCGTGGAAATCATGGCCCCACCGGGCATGGAGGAGATGTCGAGCCAGTTGCAGGGCCTCTTCCAGAGCATGGGCGCGGGCCGCCGGAAGTCCCGGAAGCTGAAGGTCAAGGAGGCTTTTCGGCTGCTCACGGACGAGGAAGCAGGCCGCCTGATCAATGATGAGGACCTGAAAGCCGCCGCCCTCCAGAACGTGGAACAGAACGGCATCGTCTTCATCGACGAGCTGGACAAGGTCACACGGCGGGGCGAGACCCAGGGCGCCGACGTGTCCCGGGAAGGCGTGCAGCGGGATCTGCTGCCCCTGGTCGAAGGCTGCACCGTCAATACCAAGTACGGCATGGTCAGGACCGACCACATCCTGTTCATCGCCTCGGGCGCGTTTCACGCCTCGAAGCCCTCGGACCTGATCCCCGAGCTGCAGGGCCGGTTCCCGATCCGCGTGGAACTGTCCGCTTTGTCCACGGAGGACTTCGTCCGCATCCTGACGGAACCGGACGCATCCCTGACGCGCCAGTACTCAGCGCTGCTGGCCACGGAAGGCGTAACCGTCGGGTTCGAAGCCTCCGGTGTGCGGCGGCTGGCGGAGATCGCCTTTCACGTGAACAGCGAACAGGAGAACATCGGCGCCCGCCGTCTGCACACGGTGATGGAACGCCTGCTGGAGACCATCTCCTTCGAGGCCGCAGACAAGAGCGGCGAGCGGGTGATGGTGGATGCAGCCTATGTGGAGGCCAACCTGGGCGCTTTGGTAAAGGACCAGGATCTCAGCCGTTACATCCTCTAGCGGGAGGGATCAGTCCCCCAGATCCGCGTAGGCGTCCCAGGAAAACCGCGGGGTGCAGATGGCCAGAAACACCAGCGCCAGCGGGCCGATGTTGGTGATCCGCTGCCGGCACCCGGGCGGTATCAGCACCACATCCCCCGGCCCCACATCCTGGGGCTGCAGGTCACCGACCTCGACCAGACCCCGACCCTCAAGAATGCAGTAACGCTCAGTGGTCCCGGTGAGCCGGTGCCACCGGGTTGTGACGCCGGGTTCCACCCGGGCCCGGGCGATGGACAACTCCGGATCCTCGGGCGAGTTGGACAGTTCGGTGATGTAACAGCCCTCGGGTGTGAGGACCTCGCTGCCGGGGTTGTAGGGTCTGATTGCTGGCACGCGGGGAATGCTACTGTCCCGGTGCGCCCGGGCGCCACAGACAAATTCGGGAGACCCGCCATGCCCATGCCCCCCGTCACCCGCCGGACCTTTGTTGCCGGCACCTCCGCAGGCCTGGCGGCCGCGATCGCCGCCACGGGCTGCGCCGCAACCGGCTCCCCAGCGTCAGGCACGGCCCGTCGGAGCGCCCGCTCCGGACCCGTCGGCCCCTTTGACACCATGCGGGAGATGATCGAGGCGCTGGATGCCCGGGGCGAACTGCTCCGGATCGACCGGGTGGACCAGGACGCCTATGAAGGCACTGCGCTCATGTACCGGCTGGTGGAAAAGCACGGCCTCGAGGGTGCGCCCGCGCTGCTGTTCGACAAAGTGAAGATCGGCGGCCAGTGGTTGCAGGGACCCGTGGTGGGTAACTATCTCGGCCCCTGGGATGCCGAATGCCTGGCGCTGGGCCTGGAGCCGGACCCGGCCGGCGGCGCGGCCACCTTCCGCAAGGCCCGCGCCCACCTGATTGAGCTGGCGACGAAAAACGGCGGCCGGTACCCGCAGATTCCACCAGAGCTGGTCTCTCGTGACCAGGCCCGGTGCAAGGACGTCATCCTGCAGGGCGACGAGATCGACCTCACCCGCTTCCCCTTCATACAGGTCAATCCCGGGGACGGGGGGCGTTACATCAATACGGCGTCGGTATTCACCGTCGACCCGACGGCCGGCGTGAACATCGGCACCTATCGCTGCCAGCTTAAAGGCCCGCGCAAGGTCGCCATCAGCCCGGGTGCCGGTCAGACGGGCTGGAAAATGCTGGAAGCCGCCCGCCAGCGCGGCGAGAAAACTGCCCGCATCTCCCTCGTGCTGGGCCAGGACCCCATCGTCTATGTGGTGAGCGGCTCCCGAACCGCCAACCGCCAGGGCGACAAGCCGGTGGACGAACTGGCCGTGGCGGGTGGTCTGCGGGGGCGGCCGGTGCAGGTCATCAGGAGCGAGACCAACGACTTTCTCATCCCGGCCCAGGCCGAGATGGTGATCGAGGGCGAGATTCCCCTGGACGATCGGGAGAAGGAAGGACCCTACGGCGAGGGGCTGGGCTACCAGGGCGACGGCGAGCTGGCCTGGTATATGAACGTCACAGTCGTCACCCACCGGCGCAACCCCTGGCTGCACAACAGTTTCACCGGCGTGGACCGGGGCCCGATCAAGTCCCCGGGCGCGGCCTCCGCCTACCTCTTCTCGAAGAAGTTCGTGCCGGAGATCGTGGACTTTCACTACCTGAGCAACGCCAACAACATCTTCTTCATCAGCATCGACAAGACCGCACCCGGCCAGGGCCTCGCGGCGGGTGAGAAGCTGGGCAAGTTCAACCCGGTGGCCAAGGTGGTCATCGTCCTCGACAAGGACGTGGACCTGATGGACATGTCCCAGATTATGGCTGCCATCAGTTCCCGCTGGCAGCCGAACCCGGCAGCAAAGATCTTCGACAACCTGCCCGGCCTGCCGCTGGACCCGAGCCAGCGGGACCCCAACAAGACCAGCAAGATCGTCATCGACGCCACCCGCCAGCTGCCCGGGGAAAACGGTCCGGCGTTCTTCCCGAAAACCAACCGGGAGATCCTGGTTGAGCTCGCACCGGAATCGCTGGCCCGGGTGGACGCGAAGTGGGGCGACCTGATCGTGAAGTGGGACTAGAAGAATGGGGACATGCCTAATTTCCCCCCGCGGCGCTGCTTAGGCGCTGTGGGGGGAAATTAGGCATGTCCCCATTCTTGCGGCGCCACCAGTCGATCAGGTCGGCGACCACCGAGTAGGCAGCGGGCACTGCGACCAGGGACAAGAGCGTCGAGGTGAGGAGCCCACCAATCACGGCAGCGCCCAGCGGCGCCCGGAAGTTGCCGTCGGCACCCAGGGCGAGCGCGACGGGAAGCATGCCAGCACCCATGGCCAGCGTGGTCATGATCACCGGCCGGGCCCGCTTGCGGCACGCGGCGATGATTGCGTCGTGGCGGGACAAACCCTGGTCCCGCTCGCCGATGAGCGCGTAGTCCACGATCAGGATGGAATTCTTGGTGGCCACGCCCGTGAGCAGCAGAAGCCCGATCAGTGACGGCAGGGACAACGCATAGCCTGTCAGCAGCAGGCCACCGAAGGCACCGGCACCGCACAGGGGTACGGAAATCAGGATCACCAGAGGCTGCAGGGCACTGCGGAACAGGAGCAGCAGAACCAGGTACACGCAGACGATGCCTGCGAGCATGGCCAGGCCGAAACCGAGGAACATCTCCGCAAAGGCCTCCGCGTCGCCACTGGGGACGATCCGCACGCCGGGCGGCAGCGTATTCATGGCGGGCATACGGCGCAGATCCGCGGTGACGTTGCCCAGGGGCAGCCCGTTCAGCTCGGCCGAGACTTTGATGTTGCGCTCCCGGTTGAAACGCTCGATCTGGGCCGGTCCGCTGCCATCCCGAATGGTGGCCACCGACGAGAGCGGCACCGTGCCGTTCCGCGACGGCACCCGGAGCAGGGACAGTAGCGCGGTGTCACTCAGGGACGAGTCCGCAATTTGTACCCGAATCGGAATCTGCCGGTCGGCGAGGTTGAGCTTGGCCAGGTTGCGGCGGAAGTCGCCGCTGGTGGCGATGCGGGCCGCCGCGGCGATGTCGACCGTGGACACGCCGAGATCCGCAGCACGGGCGGCATCCGGGACGATGACGATTTCGGGATTCAGCAGGGACGCTGTGGAGGCCACACTGCCAAGGCCCGGCAGGGTGCGCAGCGCTGCCTCTACACTGCGCCCGGCGATCGCCAGCTGCTGGGAATCCTTGCCGGCCAGCACGATGTCCAGCCTTTCGCCGGGGGCCTGGGCGGCGAAACTCACCCGCACCCCGGGCAGGTCCCGCAGGCGCTCCCGGACCTCGGTTTCTATGTCCTGAATGGGGCGCTTGCGGTCGGCCGAGAACTCCAGGGTCAGCGCCGCCTTACGGACGTCTACCTGGGTTGAAGCATCGTAGCCACCGAGCAGTGGGGAGCCAATCTGCGCGAACACGTTCTTGAGTTCCGGCATGGGCTCGAGCAGCGCGCGCACCTGCTCGGCAGCAGCGAGCGTGTCGCTGAGGCGCGCACCGGGCGGCAGGTTCACCAGCAGATCCGTCCGCGACTGGTCCGACGCTGGCAGGAAGGTGGTGGGAATCAGCGGGACGATGGCAAGAGAGACGACGAATGTCCCCAAGGCCACGGCCAGGGTGCGCCCCCGGTGGCGCAGTGCCGCCTCGACCCAGGACAGGTAACGCGGCATCCAGCTGGGTTCCGGGCTGACGGTGCTGCTGTTGCCCATGAACTGGGCCGCCAGCATGGGCGTCAGGAGCCGCGCCACCAGCAGCGAGAAGAGCACCGCCGCCGCCGCCGTCCAGCCGAATTCGCGAAAGTAGAGGCCGATTTCGCCGGGCATGAAGGCCACCGGCACAAACACGGCGGCGAGGGTTGCGGAGGTGGCGATCACGGCAATGCCGATCTCGTCCGCCGCATCGATGGCGGCCTGGCGCGGCGACTTGCCCATGGCCCGGTGCTGGGCAATGTTCTCGATCTCCACGATGGCGTCATCCACCAGCACGCCGATCACGACCGCAAAGGCGAGCAGCGAGAGCAGGTTCAGGCTGAAGCCCAGGTACTGCATGACCGCGAAGGTCGGCAAAACCGACAAGGGCAGCGCCAGCGCGGTAATCCAGGTGGCGCGCCAGTCCCTCAGGAACAGCCAGACGACAACAACCGCCAGCAAGGCGCCCTCGAGGAGCATGGTGACCGAGGCGTCATAGGACGCCTTCGCCGGCTCCACACCGGATGCGACCTCAACAAAGCTGACCCCCGGGTGGGTGGCTTCCAGTTCAGCAATCTTCTTCCGCACGGCGGCGCCCACGGCGACGGCACTGGTCTCCTCCGCACGCTGAATGGCAATCGACACGACAGGCTTGCCGTTGAGTAGTGCGATCTCCCGGGGCTCTGCGGTGCCGTCAATCACCGTCGCCAGGGAGGACAGACGGACGGAACGGCCATCCGGCAGGGAGATCGGGTAATTGGCCAGATCGGCGGCCGTGCGCACTGTCGCCACCGTGCGCACCGTCTGCTCACCGCCGCCCAGGGTCGTCCGGCCGCCGGAAAGTTCCACCTGCAGGCGGGCCAGCTGGCCCGAGACGGTGCCCGCTGTCAGGCCGAAGGCCTGCAGCGAATCGGGCCGGAGGTCGACGCGCACCTCGCGTTCGACGCCGCCGGAGCGCTGGACCTGGCCCACGCCCGCCACGCTGAACAAGGCCTTGCGCACGGTGTCGTCAACGAACCAGCTCAGTTCGTCCGGCGCCATCCGGTCCGAGACCACCGCGTAACCCAGCAAGGTGGGGCCGAAGAGCGACACCCGCGCGATGACAGGTTCATCAATATCCTGGGGCAGGTCAGGCCGGGTGCGCTCCACGGCGTCCCGGACGGCCTGGAGCGCCCGGTCCATGTCCTGGCCCAGGTCGAAGATGATGCGCGTCGTCGACTGCCCTTCGCTGATGGTGGAGGACAGCTTGTCGATGTTGGCAATCGACGCCACGGCGTCTTCCACCCGGCGTGTCACGTCGGTCTCCAGCTGGTTCGGGGTCGCGCCGGGCAACTTGATGGTGACCGAGATCTCGGGCGTGACGAAGTCCGGAAGCTGGGCAATCGGCAGTTTGCCGAGGCCCACCAGTCCAAGGACACACAGGACCGCGAAGATCAGCGCCGCGGGCACCGGGTTGCGAATGCCCCAGAGGGACAGGTTCATGGGGTCTTCTCCTGAGCCAGCACGGGAGCAGTCGCCGCCACCTCCCGGACCAGGTCGCCGTCGCTCAGGAACCCCGCACCCCGGACCACGACGCGTTCCGTGGGCTTGAGGCCACTCTGGATCTCGGTGAAATCCCCCCGCTGGGCGCCAACGGTTATGCGCCGCTGCGCAACGTTGAAAGCCTCCTGGTCCCCCGACCGGGTCTGGCCCGCCTGGTCGGCGGCTGCCTGGGCAACGAAGACATAGGGAAAGCCGTCCCGGAACACGACAGCTTCCCGGGGTAGCACGGAAGCAGTGGTCGCACCCAGCAGGATCTGGCCCTGGGCGAACATGCCGGACCGCAGGTCGCCGGGCGCGGGCAGGTCAGCGTAGAGAATGCCGGTGCGGGTTTCCGGATCAAGCGCCGGCGAGACGGCGCGGACGCGGCCCAGGATGGTCTGGCCGCCCGGGCTGGCCAGTTCCACTGCCGTGCCGATCTCCACGCGGGTCAGGTCGGTTTCGGTGAGTTCTGCCCGCCACTCCAGCCGCCCCTGACGGATCAGGCGCAGCAGGTCCGTGCCGGAGGAGACGATCTGGCCGGGCTGCACGGCCCGCGCCGAGATCAGCCCCGCATCGGGAGCCGTCAGCGTCGCGAAACCCACGCGCAGACGGGCCGCATCCCGGTCGGCTTCAGCCGTCGCCACCTGGGCTTCGGCGCTGGTGAGCGTCGCCAGGAGTTCGTCCGCGTTACTTGAGGAGATCAGGCCTTGTTTGACCAGCGTGGCACCCCGCTCCGAATTGGCTCGCGCCAGCTGGAGACTCGCCCTTGCCTGAGCCACGCTGGCGTCTGCCTGCCGGGCCTGAACCTGGAGCGTCCGCGCATCGAGCCGCAGCAGGGGCTGGCCGGCTCGCACCCTGTCGCCGACTTCCACCAGCACTTCGGCCACCCGGATCCCGGTGAGCTCCACGCCCAGGGACATCTCCTGCCACGCGGCCACCGACCCGGACACGGCAATGGTGCGCTCCATCTTCTGATTGACCGGGGTGACCGTGGTCACCACCAGGCTCGGCTTGGGACCGGCGGTTTCGGGCTTGGGGGCGCCGCCACAGCCGGCCAGGAGGCAAGCAGCAAGAACGCAGAGGATTCGGGCTTGGGGCAGCAGCATGGCGGGATTCGATCTCGGTCTGGTTTATCGACAGGTTAGAGAGAATTGTAACGTACAGTCCTTAGGGCCGGGCAAATTAGCCAGGGCGCGCCTGCGGTAAAGTGCCCCACCTTAACGCGCCGGCTGCCATGACCCTCATTAGCTCCAGCGACAATCCCCGTTTTCGGGAGCTCCTCGGCCTCGCCGAGTCCGCCCGGGACCGCCGGCAGGCCGGCCTGGCCCTGCTCGATGGAGTTCACCTGATCGACAGCTACCGGCTGCGGCTCGGTGCCCCAGCCCAGCTGATCGTCAGCAGCAGCGGCCAGCAGCGCCCCGAGGTGGCGGCCCTGCGGAGGACGCTGGCGGTCGTCCCGCTCCTGGAACTCAGCGACGCCCTGTTCCGCCGCCTGTCCACCGTTCAGGCCCCCACGGGCATCCTCGCGCTGATCCCGATTCCAGCACCGCGGGCAGTTCCTGCCATTCCCGAAGCCTGCGTGCTGCTGGAGGACGTGCAGGACCCGGGCAACCTGGGCTCTATTCTCCGCTCCACCGCGGCCGCGGGCCTCCGGCAGGTCTATCTGTCTGCCCAGTGCGCCGACCTGTGGTCGCCCAAAGTGCTGCGTGCCGGCATGGGGGCGCATTTCCACCTGGACTGTTTCGCCGGCACGGACCTCGCCAGATTCGCCACCACTTTTCCGGGCCGCCTGATAGCCACCCACCTCCGGGCCACCGAGTCGGTCTTTGACGCAGACCTCACCGGCCAGATCGGCCTGATCTTCGGCAACGAGGGGGCGGGGTTGTCCCGGGAACTCCTGGACAGGGTGGCCAGCGTGGTCGCGATCCCGATGCCGGGCCAGACAGAGTCCCTCAACATTGCCGCGGCGGCCGCGGTGTGCCTGTTCGAGCGCGTGCGTCAGTTAGGCTAAAGGGCCTTGGAGCCTGAGTATAAGCCGAATAAAACCCCTGGCCGCCGAGGACTCTCAGGCCGCCGCGCCGACCCCCCGGCCTGGCGCAGGCTGACCTCCTGGGCACGAACCCCTGGATCACTTTCGACGCCAAATGAACTTTCACGCCCTGACGCTGGCGCTGTCGAGGGGCTGACGAAGTGTGAAAAACGCACCGCAACCGGTCTTGCTTCAGTTTACCTGCCTGGTGCGGCCCTCCCAGTAGGGCGCGCGCAGCTTGAATTTCTGTAGCTTGCCGGTCGCGGTGCGCGCGAGTTCGGTGCGAAATTCCACACTGGTCGGGCACTTGTAGTGCGCGATGCGCGCGCGGCAGTGATCGATCAGCTCGCGTTCGGTAACTGTGGCCCCGGCTGTGATCACGACCAGCGCCTTCACAGTTTCGCCCCACTTCTCGTCGGGCACGCCGATCACTGCGGCCTCGGCCACCGCTGGATGCGAGAACAGTGCGTCTTCCACCTCGATCGAGGTCACGTTCTCGCCGCCGGTGATGATCACGTCCTTCTTGCGATCAGAGATCGTCAGGTAACCCTCGTTGTCGATGGAGCCGCCGTCGCCGGTATGAAACCAGCCGTCTACGATCGCTACTGCCGTGGCCTCGGGTTGTGCCCAGTATCCATCGAGTACAACATTGCCGCGTGCGAGAACTTCACCCTCGGCGTCGACACTGATGCGGATGCCGAGCGCCGGCGACCCGGCGCGACCGAGGCGTTGAGCACGTTCGGCGGTACTCAGTGAATCCCACTCCGCGCGGCTGCGATTGATGGTGAGGAACGGTGATGTCTCGGTGAGCCCGTAGATCTGGATGAACTCCCAGCCGAGTTCGGTCTCCACGCGCTCGATTGTGCGCGTTGGCGGTGGCGCTCCCGCGACTACCATGCGCACGCGCCCGCGACCCGGGATTGGCCCGGCCCATTTCTGTGCCGCATCAAGCACCGTCGCGACGACGGCCGGCGCTCCGCCCAGCAGTGTCACTCCGTGGTGTTCGATGCGACGCAGGATTTCATCCCCCGCGACCTTGCGCAGTACGACCTGGCGCGCGCCCATGCCGGCAACGACGAACGGCATGCCCCATCCATTGCAATGGAACATGGGCAAGGTGTGCAGGTAGACGTCGCGATCATTGACGCCGGTATGCAGACCGAAGGTCGTCGCATTGATCCACAGATTGCGATGGGTGAGCTGCACGCCCTTCGGCCGCGCCGTGGTGCCACTGGTGTAGTTGATGGTGGCGGTGGCGTTTTCGTCTCGCGGCCACGGCGCCGGTTCGACACCGGGACGCGACAACAGCGCGTCGGACTCGACACCGAGAATGGCACGGCGCTGACACCGGATATGCGCGAGCGACGCGGCGAGCTCCGGGTCGATCAACAGCAGCGATGCGCCCGAGTGCTCCACGATGTATTCGATCTCAACCGGGCTGAGTCGGAAGTTGATCGGCACGAGGACGCGTCCCGCGCCGGCAACACCATAGAGTGCAAGCAACAAGCGTGCGGAGTTCTGCGACACGATTGCGACTCGTTCACCATGCCCGATGCCGAGTTGGTCGAGTGCCGCGGCACAGCTCCTCGTCCGTTCATGCACCTCGCGATAGGTCAGTTCACGGAGGGATGGTGCCGGTTGGTCAGGTTCATCGACGATGCCGATCCGGTCCCCGTAGACGAATGCGGCGCGATCCAGGAAGTCACTGATGGTGAGCGGAGCAATCACAATGGTCTCCAGGGTTGAGTCTGGCGCCCGAGCCTGGCGTTTGATCTATGCAGGTTTGGCCATCACACGGAGCATAGTGCCATGCACAAAAGGGGGCTGTATCTGTCGGGTGTTTGCGCGCTCACACCAGGCTTTTTACCGTCCGTCTTAAGCGCAGCGCGCGGAGGAGTTGGCGGTTACCATTGAGTTGCCGAATTGTCTTTATAAAGAGGCGAGCGCCGCTCCTGTAGAGGCTGAACTATGCTCTTCCGACGCGATTGGGATGGATCACCAGGCAGGTATATGTTGGGTGCCATACACCAACGATCTCAAAATTTCGTAGAGGAGTCAGGACGATGTCCACTGATCAGAAAAAAAATCAGGGTGTTACATCCGCAACCAGCGACGTGTGGGGCAATCATGTTGCGGTTGCTGGGACACCAGAGGGCTTTACGGTTCGCACCACCTTCCCCACAAACCCGGACGGCGTCGAGGTGATGCTCGAACGCTGGCAGGCGGGCACCGAAGAGCCACCCCACTCACACCCCGGCGACGATATGACAGTCGTTGTAGACGGGAAGATGTCGATCCAGTTTTACCGCAAGGAAGCGGGCACTTTGGTTCCTGATGGAGAGCGGCTTTTCCTTCACCAGGGCGAAGTCGGATATGTCCGCGCTGGCCGAATCCACGACGCCAAATACCTCGAGGCTTGTAACCTTGTGTATGTTCACAATAAGGCCTTTGGATTTCAACTGCCTGAGTAAGGCCCGGGGCTGACGTGTATTTAGAGTATAAGCTGCACAAAACCCCTGGCCGCCGAGAACTCTCAGGCCGTCGAGCCGGCGCGCCGCGAGCCGGCGCCGCGATCGGCCACCGGCAGGGCCTGGAAGGGCCTGGCAAAGGTCACGCTCAAGACCCGCTGGCGAATCGGCTCCCGCGGCAGCACCGCATCGACCAGCAGCGCGGCGCTCTCGGTCATGCGC
>CAMBYH010000068.1 GCA_945872065.1 Arsukibacterium tuosuense | reverse complement strand
TACCGCTGGGAGATTGCCATTGGCAATGCGGCCTCCCGCAAGGAAGACGCCACGAGCTACCGGGGCGACAAGGGAGAGTCCGGCCAGACGGTGCCCTTTGTGCTGCCCTGGCGGCGCCTGGGCAACCAGTACATGCTGAGTTGGGACTGGATGCTGGAGGTGGCCAACCCGGTAACGCCCGAGGGCTGGCCGGAAGCGTCCACCGGCCCGGTCATCAACCCGTCCGAGCATTTTGTGTTTTTCGTGCCCGCCGACGAGCTGGAAGACCGCGGCCGCCCCTGGGCCACGATGACTGCCGGCTTCTTCCGCCAGTGCCCCTGGTTGCCCTGGATGCGGATGGGCCGGAGCGGCGTCGAGGGGCGGATGTTCGCCAACTCCCACAGCTACAAGATCACCGGTGGGCTGGACAACATCCCGCGGCCGGTCCGGGCGCGCCTGGAGCGGGACCGGCCCGACATGCTGACGGCCCCGAAGGACTGGGCCCAGCACCCGGTGGGCTCGTCCTGGGGCTACTACGCCAAGGTCGCGCCGAGGGAATAGGGGACATGCCTCATTTTGGCGGTGCGGTAGGCGAGCGGTTAACAACCCTCCGGTGAGCCTACCGCACCGCCAAAATGAGGCATGTCCCCAAATTCCGCTACAATGCCGCCTCCCGCCGAAGACCTTGATAAATGGCGGGTTTAGCTAGTTGTGTCGACACACTGTCAAGTAAGTGTAAAGAATATGGCTAGTCGTTTTCCCGCCCCAGCCTGACAGGAGCAGCCCCCCGTGGAAGTCGACATCATCCTGGAGCCAGACCTCGGCCCCGCCCAGCTCGTGGAGCTCGCCACGGCCGCCGAAAAGTACGGCATCCGCGCCCTCTGGAGCTCCAACTATTTCGCCCACTGGGACCCCTTCATCAGCTTGGTACCAGTGGCCCAGGCCACCAAGCGGCTGAAGATAGGGGCACTCGCCGTCAGCCCCTTCGAGATGCACCCGCTGAAGATTGCAAATGCGCTGCTCAGCCTCAACGAGCTTTCCGGTGGCCGGGCGATGGCCGCCATCGGCGCCGGCGAGGGCAACCTGGATGCCATGGCCCTCCACAAGCCCCAGAAGATCGTGGTCGCGGTGCGGGAAGCCCTGGAGATCGTCATCGGCGCCGGCCACAAGAAGCTCGCCAAGGACGGCTACAAGGGCGAGGAGTTCAACGTCACCTACCCCTGCGCCTACGACTGGCTGAAGGCGCCGCCGCCCTTCGTCTACGGCACTGCCTACCGCCACATGATGATGCGCATGGAGGCCCGGGTGGCCGACGGCGTTTTCATTGGCTGCACCCCGACCGAGATCATCGAGCCCGCCATGGAGCAGGTGCGGATCGGGGAGGCGAAGCGTGAGCCGGGGATGAACCCGATACGGGTCAACGCCTTCTGGGCCTGGCACGTGAAGACTGACCGCAAAGAAGCCTACCGGGAGTCCCGCCGGGAGCTGGCGTGGCGGGCCCGCAAGCTGGATGGGGACCTGATCAAGCTCTGGCTGTCCCCGGACGAAGTCCAGACCGTGGTGACGAATTTCGACAAGTTTGTCGCCGCCTGGTTTGACCGGTCCGGCAACGTGCAGGGCGTTCCTGAGGAACTGTGCAACCGCCTCTGCGAAGGACTGACCTCCACCGGCGGCATTCAGGACCTGGATCGGGAGATCGAGCGCTTCAGGAAGTTTGCCAAGGCCGGCCAGACGGAAATCGCCCTGCGTCTGCACGACAACCCGATGGACGCGCTGAAGATCATCGGGGAGAAGGTGGTGCCCGCCCTGCGGTGAGACGGCGACTTGTAGGAGCGCCTTAAGGCGCGACCAAATACCGATCGCGCCTTAAGGCGCTCCTACGCAATCCCCAGCGACGCCGCCGGGGCGTTCAGGTTGGCCAGATGGCGGCTGACCAGTGCCCCGACGGACTCCGCCGGATTGGTCAGGACGGTAAATACGGGCGGTTTGCGCCGCAGGCTGGCGGTGTCGCCGCCCTCCAGGAGTTGCTCCAGATAGCGCAGGTTGTGCTCAATGGCGAGCAGGTAGGGGTTCTGCCCCCCGAAAAGCGGCTCCACATTGCGATAGGCCCGGTTGAAGCTCTTTTCCAGCCGTGCGTTGGCTGACAGGTGCCAGAACCCGGGCGTCTGGCGCAGGAGGTCGGCCCCCGACGCGTACCGGACCACCCGCTCCCGGGCGCTTTTCTGTTCCACCGCGATACCTGCCAGCACGAACTCGCCGTAGAGCCGGTCCCGGCACTTTTCCAGGTAGCACCGGTCGGCCATCTGGGCCAGCATGTCTGCCGTGCCGAGCAGGTGGCCCACGGCGCTGTCCTTTGGGTCGTCCAGTTCGATGTCGTCCAGGCTGATCTCATATCCTGTGAAGTGCACCACCTGCCGGGCGATGGGCACCCACTGACCGAGGCCGATCCGGGGCAGATAGCCCGTCAGGTAATCCGCGCTGCGGGAGATGTGATACGGAGTGAACTCGGCTCCATTCCGGTGCCGGTCGCCCACCCGCCGGATGTAGCCGGAGTCGTGGAGAAGGGCGCAGACCAGGCCTACTACCGCACGTTCGTGACCAAGGCGGTCCGCCTCGGGCACGGTCTGTTCGTAACCTGCCAGCAGACGGGCCATGGCGAGGGTGACATCCAGGGAGTGCTGCTGGTCGTGGTACAGCGTGTCGCACCCGACGTAGCCCTCTGCCTGACCGCGAAACAGCCGGCGGAAATCATGGAAGGCGAGCCACAGCTGGTCCAGTCCCGCACCGGGCCAGGTCAGGTGAAAGAGGTCCTGGCAGGCGTTACGCACATCGTCCACCGAACTCACGCGCACGGTGTTCGTGACGTCGTAATCGTTACGGCGGTCCCGGGGGTTGAACTGGAAGCTGGGAGGGGCGGTCACGGCTGGATTCTTGCACGCGACAGCAAAGTGCTCAAAGCGCAAAACCAGGGATTTTCGGCAGAAAGCCCAGTCCCGGGGCCTTGGCAGGGCCTGTCTGGCTGGTTGTCCGCCTAAAGGTCTGGCAGGGGGATGAACTCAGTCTCCCCGGGCACGGTCGCGAAGCGGCCCAGCTTCCAGTCCTGCCTGGCCCGTTCCAGGCGCTCCGGCGAACTCGACACGAAGTTCCACCAGAGGTGACGGGGGCCATCGGCCGGTTCACCGCCCAGCACCATGCAACGGGTGGCGCTGGAGGCGTGGAGCTCCACGGACGCCCCGGCCCGCAGCGTCGCCAGGGTTCCTGCGGGAACGCTCTCGCCGTCTGCCGTGAGATCCCCATCGACCACATAGACCGCCCGCTCCTCGTGCTCCGGCGGGAGCCCGCACCGCGCGTTCGCGGCCAGTTCCAGAACGCCGTAGCCCAGCGCCGAGTAGGTCCGGACCGGTGAGGTCAACCCGAGCAGGGTGCCGGCAATAACCCGCAGGTAAACGCCGCCGGCCTTCAGTTCGGGCTAACTCACTGGCGGCGTAATGCCGAAACTCCGGAGCCGTTTCCTCCGCACTCTTGGGTAACGCTACCCAGGACTGGATGGCATGCAAACGAAACGGACGGCTCCGGGTCTCCAGCGGCGTGCGTTCCGAGTGGGCGATGCCACTGCCGGCGGTCATCCAGTTGACCTCCCCCGGGCGGATCAACTGGGTGCAGCCCAGACTGTCCCGGTGCAGCAACTCCCCCTCAAAGAGCCAGGTGACTGTCGCCAGGCCGATGTGGGGGTGGGGCCGCACGTCCACGCCGGTGCCGGGCGCAAACATTGCCGGACCCAGGGCGTCGAAGAAGATGAAGGGCCCAACCATCTGCCGCGGCCCGGCGGGCAGCACCCGGCGCACACTGAAGCCCCCGAGATCCCGTTCCCGGGGCCGGATGATGGTCGCAATGGCACTCATGTGCAGAGGACGGGCAGCCCGCGCTCCTGCCGGATCTTCTGCACCTTCAGCAGGCCTTCGAGGGCGTCGTTGCGCAGCCTGGCGATGTCTCCCCGGGAAGGATCAAAGCGGGCCCACTCGGCATAGACGGCATTCGCCTTGCCGGTGTTGTTCGACTCCTCCGCCGCCATGGCCTCGATCAGCAGCGAGTAGCCCTTGCGGTTGGGATCCGTCTCGCTGGCAAAGGCCTTTTCGGCGCGGCTGATGGCGCTCACATGCCGGCAGTGAGCCAGCTCGTCGCCCGCTGAGAAATTCAGTTCGCCAACCTGGGCTTTGAGCGCCTTATCCGCCGCCGCCAGATCTGCGGATTTCCCTGCTACCGGAACCGGAACCGGAACCGGGGCCGGCGGGGCGGGTGGTGGTGCCTGGGATTTGTCCCGCTCGGCGCCATTCATGGCCCCCACCGCCGCGCCCGAGGCGGCGCCCACGGCGGCCGTGCGCAGCGCGTTGTTCACGGCATCACCGCCCCAGAAGATGCTGCCCACGGCGCCCGCCACCAGGCCACCCACGGCGCCGGTCTTTGCCCCCTGGGAGGCCCCCTGCTTGGAGCCGGCGCTGCAGCCCCCAACCGCTGCGGCGAAGCACAGGAGCACAAGCAGGCTTGAAGACCGGTACATAGGCAGATCCTCCTGAAGGAATTACAGTTTAGCAGAGGGTTTTCTGCCGAATCCGCTACCATGCCGCTCCCGTTTGCCGAGGGCCTTCGAGTGAGGAACAGGCCATGACGACCCACACCGTTTGCCGCGTTGCTGAACTCCCGGTGGGCCAGCACCGCCTGTACGCCGCGGGCGAGACGAAACTCCTGGTCTATCACCTGGATGATGGCTTCTACGCCACCCAGTCCAGCTGTACCCATATTTTTGCCCCCCTGGCCAAGGGCAAGATCGTGGAGGGCTGCAAGATCCAGTGCCCCTTTCACCGCGCCCGGTTCGACATTCGGACCGGCAAGGTGATCGACTGGGCCAACTGGCCCCCCGGCCTCGTGAACGTGCTCAATGCAGTGCGTGGCGAGAAGGATCTACAGACCTACCCCGTGCGGGTCTCGGGCGATCAGGTGCAGGTGGATTGCCCATGACCGTTGCGCCCCGGCGGGCGCTCGTCTTTCTCCTGGCCACCATCTTCATCGACACCGTCGGGTTTGGGATCATCATCCCGGTGCTGCCCAGCCTGCTGATGGACCTGCTGGGCGGCTCCCTCAGCACCGCTGCCCTCTATGGCGGGGCGCTCATGTTTGCCTTCTCCTCCATGCAGTTCCTGAGTGCCCCGATCCTCGGCAACCTGAGCGATCACTACGGCCGGCGACCGGTGTTGCTCGGTTCCCTGGCGGCCTTCGCCGTGGACTTTGTGGTGATGGGACTCGCCACGACCGTGGGCTGGCTGTTCGTTGGTCGCCTGCTGTCTGGGGTGTTCAGCTCAACCTACTCCGTGTGCAGCGCCTACGTTGCCGACGTAACGGCGCCCGAACAGCGGGCGAAAAGCTTCGGCCTGATGGGCGCCGCCTGGGGCCTCGGCTTCGTCATTGGTCCGGCCATCGGCGGCCTGCTCGGCGAGAGCAATCCCCGCTTGCCGTTCTTCGTGGCGGCCGGACTGGCTGCGGCCAACGTGGTCTATGGCTATTTCGTGATCCCGGAGAGCCTCGCACCCGCCAACCGCCGCCCGTTCTCCCTGGCGCGTGCCAATCCTGTCGGGGCCTTTCGCCAGATGCAGCGGTATCCGGTGGTGCTGGGGCTGCTCGGCGCGCTGTTTCTCTACCACTTTGCCCACGACGCCAATCCGGCCACCTGGACCTACGTGACCATTGCCAAGTTCGACTGGACGCCCCGGGATGTGGGCCTCTCCATGAGCTTCGTCGGGATCTGCGCAGCGCTGGTGCAGGGACTGGCCGTGGGGCCCATCGTGAAGCTCCTGGGCGAGCGTCGCGCTCTGGTCAGCGGGTTCTCGATCTTCACGGTCAGCTTCGTCGGTTACGCCTTCGCGACCGAGGGCTGGATGATGTATCTGTGGATCCTGCCCTTCGCCTTCGGCACCATCGCCAGCATCGCGGCTACCGCGCTGATGTCCCGGCAGGTGCCCGCCAACCAGCAGGGGGAACTGCAGGGGGCTATCTCCAGTCTGCGCAGCATCACCGCCTGTATTGCGCCGCTGATGATGACGGGTCTGTTCAGCTACTTCACGTCGGCTGCGGCGCCATTCCAGTTTCCCGGCGCCTCCTTCCTGGCGGCGTCGGTGCTGACGTTTGCAGCGCTGCTCATGGTGCTCGGCGTGCTGCGCCGTCACCCGGTGTTGTAGGAGCGCCTTGAGGCGCGATCCCGACTGCTACCGACCGATCGCGCCTCAAGGCGCTCCTACAGCACAGCAACCACGGGCGCATGGTCGGAAGGCTTCTCGAGTCTGCGGGGCGCCACGTCGATGGTGGACCCCGAGCACTGATCAGCCAGGGCCCTGGACGCCAGGATCAGGTCAATGCGCAGGCCGTGGTTCCGCCGAAAGCCCATCATCCGGTAGTCCCACCAGGAGAACGATTTCTCCGGCTGGTCGAAGAGCCGGAAGGTGTCCACCAGACCGAGGTCCAGCAGCGCCTTCAGCCGCTCCCGTTCGGGCCCGCTGCACAGGACCTGGTCCCGCCACTGCTCCGGGTCGTGCACGTCCCGGTCCTCCGGGGCGATGTTGAAGTCGCCAACGATGGCGAGGCGCGGAAAGCGCTTCAGCTCATCAGCCAGGTAGCCGGTCAGCGCGTCGAGCCAGTCCAGCTTGTAGCGGTACTTGTCCGAACCCACGCTCTGGCCATTGGGCACGTAGACATTGATCACCCGGATGCCGCCGTAGGTGGCTGCAATCACCCGGCGCTGTTCGTCGCTGAAGCCGGGAATGCCGGTGGAGAGGTCGGTGGCCTCGTCCCGGGAGATCAGGGCCACGCCGTTGTACGCCTTCTGGCCATCGAGGACGCAGTGGTAGCCAGTGGCCTCGATTTCAGCCAGTGGGAATTTACTGGCCTCGGTCTTGATCTCCTGCACGGCCAGCACGTCGGGCTCGTGGGCGGCCAGCCAGTCGGTGACATGGGTCAGCCGCTGGCGGATCGAGTTGACGTTCCAGGAGGCGAGTTTCATGGCGTAACCGTCACGTTCTTCTGACTGCTGTTTCGGAACCACCTTGGCATCATCCACCAAAGGCAGACCAAGCCGGCCACATCATCCCAGTACAGGGCGCCGAAACCAAACAGTTCCCGGGCCGGCGGCCAGGGCACAGCCATGGCCGCAGCACGTCACTCCCGGATTCGGACGCGCTTCTCGTCTATAACCCACAGTTGTCCAGCCGTACGCTCTATAGCGGCCAGTTTGATGCCTGCGAGCACCAAGTTCAGCACAGTGGCAAACGCCTGCTCCGCTGGCCTGAGCACCCAAACCCCACGATGGCTTCCTGGGGGGTAAGCCCTGATATCTGGAAAAGCCAAGTCCAGAGTGACCAGCACTCGATTCTCAGCATTGCATGCCGCGAGGATTTGCAGGGCAGGTTCGACTCTTCGTGGGAGGTTCTCATCGAGCTTGAAGCGAAGCGTCACGCGACGCTCCTATGCGGGCACTGCAACGATTCGCTCGCGGGCAAGGTCAGCAGCGTAGCCAATGGCGGCAGGAATGTGTTCTGCCTTCAGCGTGGGGTACTCGTCCAGAATCGTTGCTGTACTCTCGCCCGCAGCCCGATTGTCGAGTACGACCGACACGGGGATCCGGGTGCCGCGAAAGCAAACCGCCCCGTGCATGATCTGCGGGTCGGAGGTGATGTATGGCTTCCAATCCATGGCAACCTGGATGTTGGGGACCGTCGCCGGCGGCGAGTACTCGGTGGGCTGCACGGGCGCCAACTTCACCCGGATTGCCGGCACGGTGAACAAGGGCCAGTCCATCTGCGTGCGGCACAAGACCGCGGCGGCGGGGCCACGGCCACCGACACCATCCTGACCATCGGCCGGGTCGTGGACACCTTCACCACGACGACGGTGGCTGGCAAGGATGGCAAGAGCGGCAGCGCCTTCGACGGCGCGAGCCTGCTGGCCTCGGGCTGTTCGGCCTGTACCGCCGGCGGTCAGGTACCAGGCGTCAGGGGTAGATTGGCATCCCGTTCACGATCATCTGGCGCGTGTGCTGCTCTATCTTGTGCTTGCGCCACGCGAGGATGTTCGCGGCGTTCAGCAGCTCCAGCTTCGGCCGGTCGTCCGTCAGCAGCACCGCGCCGTCGAGGCGCGGCCCGTCCTCCCGGATCATGTTGTCGTAGGCGAAGTTCGCGTAGGGAACCCACTTGTTGTAGCGCAGGTCCCGCATGAGGGTCCGGTAATCCTGCGGCTGCAGGGAGGCCACGAAGAAGATGTCCTCCGCGGGATCCCACTGGTTGTTGAGCGTGTGGTAGCTCACGTGGAAGCCGGCGGCTTCCAGCGTCCGGTAGATGGACCGGGGGCCGGCCGAGATGCCGTCCGTATCGAGTTTGCCCTGGTAGTTGATGATCACCAGGGCGTCGTCGTTCAGGATCCGCTTCAGGTCCGCGAAGCCCTCCAGGGAAAACACGTGGGTCGGCTGCACCTCGCCGATCACCATGTCGATCACCACCAGGTCGTACTTTTTCCCGGTGTTGCGGATGTAGTGGCGGGCGTCGTCGATGTACAGCCGGGACGCCGTCCGGTCGTAGGCGAAGTACTTCTCGGTGATGTAGCGGATCCGCTCGTCCAGTTCCACGATGTCCAGGTCCATCCCGAGCACCACCAGGCCGTGGGCGATGCTGCCGCCCCCCATGCCGAGCAGCAGGGCCTTCGAGCCCTCGGGCTTCATGCTGGCGTAGGCCGCGATCTTGTGGGCGTAGGCCCACACCGACACCGGCTCGGAGCCCACCTGGGTGATCGTCTGGTCGATGCCGTTCAGCAGCAGGCGCCGCTCGACGGGCCCCTTGCCCTTCTCCTTCCAGGGGCCGTAATCGAGGATGGTCCACTGGCCGAGGATGCCGCTCGAGTTGTACACCACCCGGGCGTTGTCGCTCTCCGTGGGGGCCGGCTGCAGCACCACCGGCAGGCCGGCCAGCAGGCAGCCGGCCAGCACCAGCCGGGGGTTGCCCCTGGACACGCACCAGGCGATGGCCACGGCCCCGAGCAGCCCGCCGGCGAGCAGCGCCGTCAGCCGGACACCGAGCTCCGGGATCAGGTAGAAGCCCGCCAGGAAGGTGGCCAGGATGCCGCCCACCGTCGAGATGCCGTACACCGTGCCCGCCGACTGGCCGGCGCCGTCCCGGTCCCGGCTGATCGCCTGGGTCACCAGCGGCGACACCATGCCCAGGCAGGCCACCGGCGGCAGCAGGTACACCAGCACGGAGGCCAGTGACCCGGCGCGCACGCCGAGGAAGTCGGTCACGAGGAAGACCGTGGGGGCGATGAGCGGCGCGAGCGCGGTGAGCAGGCCCGCCGCGAACAGGATCACGAAGATGGCGAGTTCGCCGGGAAAGCGGCGGGACAGGAAGCCCCCCGCGAAATACCCGAGCGCCAGCGCGGCCAGGGTCACGGCCAGCACGGAGGCCCAGACGTAGAGGGACGCGCCGTAGTAGGGCGCGGTGATCTTGGCGCCGAGGAGCTCCATCACCATCACCGCGGCGCCCTCGATGAAGGCCACGGCGAGCAGCGCGCTGGCGGGCAGCGCGCCCGGGCGGGGCGGGGCTGGCGGGGCCGGCGGTGGCGGCTCGTCGACGGGGATCGCCCCGGGTTCGGGTGCCCTGAACCACAGGAAGTAGCCCGCCCCGATCAGGCCGAGCAGCCCGCCGGTCAGCAGGGCGGTGAGGCGCAGCCCGACCTCCGGGATCAGGTAGAAGCCGGCCAGCACCGTGGCCAGGATTCCGCCGGTGGTGGACACGGCGTAGACGGTGCCGGCGGACTGGCCCGACCCGGCCACCTCCCGGTTGATCAGCTGGATGATCACGGGGGACACGGCGCCTAAGCACGCCACCGGCGGCAGCAGGTACACGAGCACCGCCACCAGCGACCCTAAGCGCACGCCGAGGGGCTCGGTGGCCGGCACGACCAGCGGCAGGAGGAAGGGGGTGAGCAGGGTGCAGGCGGCGCCGGCCAGCAGCAGGACGAAGAGGCTGCGCTCCGCGGGGTAGCGGCGGGAGATGCCGCCCCCCAGCAGGTAGCCGAGCGCCAGCGCCCCCACCGTCACCCCGAGCACCGAGGACCAGGCGTAGAGCGAGGTGCCGTAGTAGGGCGCGATGGCCTTCGCGCCCAGCAGTTCGATCACCATGACCGCCGCGCCCTCGACGAAGGACACGAGCAGCAGGAGCGGGACGGGCAGGCGGTGGTGCGGCGGCATGCCGGGCAGCATGCCAAAGTCGGGACCTGCAATGCTAGGGGGCGTCAGTTGTGGATGGAAGAAGCGCGCAAGCTGATCGTTCGGGTGCGGAGTGCCCCTGCGAGCGCTACCCGCTGATGCCCGACTGCTTCAGCAGCGCGTCCACATGGGCCGGCCGGCCGCGGAAGGCAACAAACGCTTCGCCGATGTCCCGGGAGCCACCAATCTCCAGCACGTGCTGCCGAAAGCGCTGCGCGAGGTCTGCATCGAACAGACCGGCCTCCTCGAAGGCTGCAAAGGCATCCGCAGCCAGCACCTCGGCCCACTTGTAGCTGTAGTAACCGGCCGCGTAGCCCCCGCCAAAGATGTGGGTAAAGGCGTGGGCGAAGCGGTTCCACTCCGGGTGCCGGACTACTGCCACCGCGTCCCGCACCTCCGCCAGGAGGTCCATTAGCCGCGCACCGTCTGCCGGGTTGTACTCCGCGTGGATACGGAGGTCGAAGAGGGCGAACTCCACCTGTCGGAGCATCTGCAGCGCTGACTGGAAATTCTTCGACGCCCGCAATGACGCAAGAACCGTCGCCGGCAGCGGTTCACCCGTGCGGTAGTGCCCCGAACACAGTGCCACCACCTCCGGCTCCCAGGCAAAGGTCTCCATGAACTGGCTCGGCAGTTCCACGGCATCCCAGGGCACACCATTGATGCCACCCACGCTCGGGTAGTCGATGCGTGTCAGCAGGTGGTGGAGCACATGCCCCATCTCGTGAAACACGGTGACCATCTCGTCATGGGTGATGAGCGCTGGCGTGTCGCCCGCTGGCAGGGAAAAGTTGCAGACCAGGTGAGCGACCGGCACCTGGCGATCAGTCGCGTTCCAGAGCCGGTTGAGGCACTGGTCCATCCAGGCGCCGGAGCGCTTGGTGGAACGGGCGTAGAAGTCCGTAAAGAAGCCGCCCACCTCCCGGCCGCTGGCGTCGACCAGCCGGTAGAACTCCACATGGGATTCCCAGGCGTCCATGCCCGGCACCGGCTGGATGCGAATGCCGTAGAGCTTCTCCACGACGCGGAACAGACCGGACATCACTTTGGGCAGCGGAAAGTAAGGGCGCAACGCCTCGTCGGAAATTGAGTACTTCTCGTCCCGCAGCTTCTCCGAGTAGTAGGCGATATCCCAGGGCTCCAGCGGGCGACCAGCGAAGGTCTCGAGTTCCTGAAGCTCCCGCCGGCCGGCATCCCGTGAGTGACGCAGCAACTCAATCAGGAAGTCACGCACTTCATCCACCGACCTGGCCATCTTGGTGGCGAGGGAATAGGCCGCAAAGTTCGGGTAGCCGATGAGATTGGCCGCTTCGTGGCGGAGTGCCAGGATCTGCTCGATCAGCGCGCTGTTGTCCTGGCCTGGCGAATAGTCGGCCTGGTCCGAGGCCCGCGTGACCCAGCCCCGGTAGACAGACTGGCGCAGCTCCGGGTCGTCGGCGTGGGTCACCACCGCCACGTAGGTGGGCTGATCCAGTTCGAACAGCCAGCCAGCCGCGCCGGCGGCCTTCGCCCGCTCGGCTGCGGGCTCGAGGATCAGTCCGGGGAGGCCCGCTACCCGGGAGGCCTCAGTGATGTGCAGCGACCAGGCGGCCGCTGAGTCCAGCACGTTTTGCTCGAAGCCGGCCTCCGCCGTGGACAGCTCTTCCATGACGGTCTTGAAACGCGCTTTCTGCCCGGCGGGCAGATGCACCCCGGACAGACGGAAGTCCCGGATGGCGAGTTCGAGCAGCCGCCCGGCGCCCTCGCCCCGTGCGGTCTGCGGCCCCTCGCCGAGGCGCTGGTACAGCGCGTAGAGCCGCTGGTTATGGCCCATCTCCGTCGCGTAGCGGGAGATGGCAGGCAGGCAGGCGTTATAGGCGGCGCGCAGCTCCGGCGTGTTGGCCACCGCCTGCAGGTGCGCAACCGGGGACCACACCCGGTGCAGCCGCTCGCTGAGGCGCTCGATGGGCAGCACCATAGCGTCAAATTCCAGATCGGTCCCCTCGGCGGCAGCCAGTAACTGCTCCAGCTCAACCCGGTTGGCCTCGAGCGTGGTCAGCACGGCGTGCTCCACATGCTCCGGCAGGATCCGGTGGAAGGCAGGCAGGCCAGAAGTCGCGAGCAGGGGATTGTTGTGCATCCGGAAAGCCTAACGGAAAACCCTCTCCGGCCCCAAACAATGGCCTTGATACACTGCCCAACCCTGCACTTTCAGAGCCAGCCCCATGACCGAGGACTTCGACCTGATCACCATCGGCGGCGGCAGCGGCGGCCTCGCCGCCGCCCAGCGCGCTGCCGAGTACGGCGCCCGCGTGGCCCTTATCGAGCCCGCACCCCTCGGCGGCACCTGCGTCAACGTGGGCTGCGTCCCGAAGAAGATCACCTTTAACGCTGCCAGCCTCGCCCATGCGCTGGATGACGCTCTGGACTACGGCTTTGATGTGACGGTGCGGGGTCATGACTGGGCCGGGTT
>CAMBYH010000067.1 GCA_945872065.1 Arsukibacterium tuosuense | reverse complement strand
GAGGACGATAGCGCCCACGTCGCCTTGGTTCAGCTGCGCGACGGGCTGGCCGTCTTTGAGCAGGGCGATGACCTTGCCGGCGTCGGCGAGCTGCTCGTAGCCGGAGAACACGCTCTTCTCGGTGAGCTGTGTGCTGGCGTCGTAGCCCGCGTTGAATTTCTGGGCGCCCCGGGCCCGTTCGCGCTGGGCGTCCATGGCAGCTTCGAAGCCGTCCCGGTCGATGGTCAGACCCGCGGCGCGGGCGACGTCGGCGGTGAGATCCACGGGGAAGCCATAGGTGTCGTAGAGCTTGAAGACGAGATCGCCAGGCAGCTGCTGGTTTTCGCCCGCGCCCTGCATGGCTTCCTTCAGGATTTTCATGCCCTGGGAGAGGGTCAGGGCAAAGCGCTCTTCTTCCGCGAGCAGCACTTTTGCCACGTGGGCCTGGCCGGCTCTGAGCTCCGGGTAGGCGGCGCCCATTTCGCCGACGAGGGTGGCGACGAGGGTGTGGAAGAAGGGCGTCTCAATGCCGAGCTCGTGCCCGTGGCGGAGCGCGCGGCGGATGAGGCGGCGGAGCACGTAGCCCCGGCCTTCGTTGCCGGGAAGCACGCCGTCGACGATGAGGAAGGCGGCGGCGCGGATGTGATCGGCAATGACCTTGAGGGAGCTGGAGGTGAGGTCTTTCGTGCCGGTAGCTTTCGCGGCGGCAGCGATCAGCTTCTTGAACAGGTCGATGTCGTAGTTGCTGTGCACGCCCTGCATCACGGCGGCGATGCGCTCGAGGCCCATGCCGGTGTCCACGGAGGGCTTGGGCAGCGGCGTGAGGGTGCCGTCGGCGGCCCGGTCGTACTGCATGAAGACGAGATTCCAGATCTCGACGTAGCGGTCGCCGTCCTCGTTGGGCGAGCCCGGGGGGCCGCCGGGGATGTCAGCGCCGTGGTCGTAGAAGATCTCGGTGCAGGGGCCGCAGGGGCCCGTGTCGCCCATGGACCAGAAGTTGGATTTTTCGTCCAGGCGGGTGAGGCGCCTGGGATCGATGCCGATGTCGTTCAGCCAGAGGCTGGCGGCTTCGTCGTCGTCCTGGTAGACGGTGACCCAGAGTTTTTCTTTCGGGATCTTCAGGTCATTGGTGATGAAGTCCCAGGCGAAGCGGATGGCGTCGGGCTTGAAGTAGTCGCCAAAGCTGAAGTTGCCGAGCATCTCGAAGAAGGTGTGGTGGCGGGCGGTGTAGCCCACGTTTTCGAGATCGTTGTGCTTGCCGCCGGCCCGGACGCAGCGTTGCACGCTCACTGCCCGGTTGTAGCTGCGGGGGTCCCGGCCTAAGAAGACGTCCTTGAACTGGACCATGCCCGCGTTGGTGAACAGCAGGGTCGGGTCGTTGCCGGGCACCAGCGGCGAGCTCGCCACAATGCGGTGCTGCTGGCGGGCGAAGTAGTCGAGAAAGCGCTGGCGTAGTGCTGATGTGTCCATAGCCGACAAGGATAAACCAGAAGGTACCGGACCTTAGTTTTGTTAGTTGTTTGGCGTCCGGCCGGTGGTGCATCCCGCGGCCAGCGGCTGGAGACCCCGCCCGCTGACGTGAGTACACGTCTTGTCGCGGGCGAGGCACCAGCCACTGCCCGCTCGGTTGCCTCGCCGGGGACGGCATCGGGGGGACGGATCGCCCCCACCGTGGTAGCGGACCCACGGCGGGTGTCCTGTCCGGCGCTCACCGGGTACTCCCGGTAGCCGGACAGGATTTCCCGCTGGGGGGCCGCGGGCGACGGAGTACGGAGCCGCCCCTACGAAACAACTAACAAAACTAAGGTCCGGTACCTTTTTAAGGTCCGGTACCTTTTTTGAAGCCGCGGTACTGGAGGAAGCGGGCCTGGCGGACGCGCTCCTTGAAGTCGGTGGGGATTTCGGGGCCGAAGCGCTTGACGCGGACGGCCTCGGCGGCGGCCTCCCAGTCCACGTCAGCCCTCGCCAGGGCGTCGCTGATCACCTCGCCGGAGATCCCCCGGCGCTCCAGCTCGGCCCGCAGCCAGACGGGGCCGTGGCCCCGCCGGGTGTAGCTGCCGACGAAGGTCTCGACGAAGCGCGCCTCGGAGAGCAGCCCGTCCTGGAGCAGCGCCTCAAGAGTCGCCTCGACCTCGTCCCCGTCGAACTCCCGCGCCTCGAGCTTCTCCCGCAGCTCAAGCACCGAGTGCTCCCGGCGGGCGAGGATGTCGAGGGCGATCTTCCGGCAAGTCGCCCGACGAGCCGGCGGTGTCTCCGCGGGTTCAGCCGCGAGCGGCCTCCCGCGAGAATCGAGTCCGCGAGTCTCGAGCGGGGGGCCGCTCGCGCCTGAAGGCGCTCCAACATCAGGCTTCGTCGAGCGCTTCAGCGGCCTCGGCCAGGGGTTTCTCGCCATCAACGGGCTTCACGATCAGCGCTGCGCGCAGTTTCTTGTCGATTTCGGCAGCCATCGCCGGGTGCGCCACCAGGAAGTCCCGGGAGTTGTCCCGGCCCTGGCCGATGCGGTCGCCGTTGTAGCTGTACCAGGCGCCGGACTTCTGCACGATGTTGTGCTTGATGCCGAGATCGATGATCTCGCCTTCCCGGGAAATGCCCTTCTCGTAGATGATCTCGAACTCGGCGATGCGGAACGGCGGCGCCACCTTGTTCTTGACCACCTTCACCTTGGTCTGGTTGCCGATGACTTCCTCGCCCCGCTTGATGGAGCCGATGCGGCGGATGTCGAGGCGGACGGAGGCGTAGAACTTGAGCGCGTTGCCGCCGGGCGTGGTTTCCGGGCTGCCGAACATCACGCCGATCTTCATGCGGATCTGGTTGATGAAGACCACCACGGTGTTGGAGCGCTTGATGTTGCCCGTGAGCTTGCGCAGCGCCTGGGACATGAGCCGGGCCTGCAGGCCCACGTGGGTGTCGCCCATCTCGCCCTCGATTTCCGCCTTGGGCGTGAGGGCGGCGACGGAGTCGATCACCACGATATCGACGGCGCCGGAGCGCACCAGCAGGTCGGTGATTTCGAGGGCCTGTTCGCCGGTGTCCGGCTGGGAAACCAGCAGGTCGTCGACATTGACGCCGAGCTTGGCGGCGTAGCCGGGATCGAGGGCGTGCTCGGCGTCCACGAAGGCGGCGGTACCGCCGGCCTTCTGGCACTCGGCAATGGCCTGGAGCATGAGGGTGGTTTTGCCGGAGGACTCCGGCCCGAAGATCTCGATGATCCGCCCCTTGGGCAGGCCGCCGACGCCCAGCGCGAGATCGAGATTGAGGGAGCCGGTGGAGATGACTTCGATGTCCTTGGCGGGCCCGGAATCGCCGAGGCGCATGACGGAGCCCTTGCCGAACTGCCGCTCGATCTGGCCTAAAGCGGCCGCCAGTGCCTTCTTGCGATTGTCGTCCATGAATGCGTGAACCTTTGCTTGCGGAGCCCGGCAAGTGCTCTGGGAATTGGCCGAAAGTGTGGGGGGATTATTCCACAGATACCCGGCAGACAGCGGCCGGAAAAACTGGCGATTTCAGCGGGATTTCCGGCCGGAAAAACTGCCGGAAAATCAGGGGCGCGGCCCGCTGTCCGGCGGGGGGACCTAGTGGTGCAGCCGCGCGATGGTCCCGTCCAGGGCTGCCGCGACGGCCTGGCTGCGGATCGCTGCCCGGTCGCCGGGAAAGACCCGCCGTTCGGCGCCCAGGACGCCGTCCGGACCGGCCCAGGCGAACCAGACGGTGCCGACGGGCTTGGCGGCGGTGCCGCCCGCCGGGCCGGCAATGCCGGTGATCGCGACGGCCAGGTCCGCGCCACTCACCCGCCGGGCGCCGGTGGCCATGGCCTCGGCCGCCTGCTGGCTGACGGCCCCGTGGGCGTCCAGCGTGGCCGCCCGGACGCCCAGGAGCTTCTGCTTGGCGTTGTTCCCGTAGGTGACGAAGCCAAACTCGAACCACGCCGAGCTGCCGGCCCGGTCGGTGAGGCACTTGGCCAGCCAGCCGCCGGTGCAGGACTCGGCGCAGGTGAGCTTCAGACCGCGGGCCTCCAGCAGGGCTGCCAGCTTGGTCACCCGGGCTGCGATCAGGTCGTCGTCGCTCATGGCCGATCTCCTCGAAGCAGGTCCCGGTACAGGTCGCTATAGGCCTCGACCATCCGGTCCGGGCTGAAGTGGGTCCGGGTGCGCTCGGCGGCGGCGGCGCCCAGTTTCTCGCGCCAGGCGGGATCATCCAGCAGCAGGGTAATCGCCTCCACCAGGCCCGCGGCATTGCCGGGCGCCACCAGCAGGCCCGTGTCCCCGTCGGCCACCGCCTCGGGCACGCCCCCGGCGGCGCAGGCGACGACCGGCACACCGGCGGCCTGGGCCTCCAGCAGGCCTATCCCTAAGCCCTCCCGGGTGGCCGGGTGAACGAGCAGGTCGATACGGCCGAGGAAGTCCCGCAGGTCAGGGCGGAAGCCGGCGAAGGTGACGGTCGCGGCCAGGCCCGTGGGATTTTGACCAGCGCCGTTCTGGCCGGTGTGAGCGTGGCGGGCCTCGTCCTGGACCTGGGCCTGCAGCTCGGCCTGGAGGGGACCGGCGCCGAGGATGAGGAGCCGGGCGGCGGGGCAGCGCTTGTGGATCAGGGGCCAGGCCTGGAGCAGCAGGGCGTGCCCCTTGCGGGGGATCAGCTGGGCGACCACGGCGACGACGAGGTTGCCGGGCTCGAGGCCGAACTCGGCGAGGAAGCGCTCCCGGGTCCAGGTGGGCTGGCAGGCGGCGGCATCGATGCTGCTGCGGATGGTGCGGAGCTTGGCGGCGGGGACGCCCTGGCTTTCAAGCTGGGTGCGGACGGCGTCGGAGATGGCGACGACCCGGTCGTAGGCCAGGTACTTGAGGCTGCCGACGACGGGCGTGTCCGGGTTGTCCACCCGGCGGGTGAGCACCGCGGGGATGCGGGCGATGGTCGCGGCGAGACCACCGAAGAAGTCCGCGCCCCGGCGGCTGTGGGCGTGGAGCAGGTCGGGCTTTAAGCGCTGGACCGTGCGGGTGAGGAAGGAGATGGCGGAGACGTCCAGGTCGCCGCCGATGGCGTGAGTGATGACGTCGTGGCCCGCGGCGGTGGCCGCGGCGGCGATGGCGCTGTCCGTCGGGCAGGCCAGCGTGGCCTCGATGCCCCGCTTTTTCAGGCCGTCGAGCAGCAGCAGCACCTGGCGGGGGCCGCCGTACAGGTGTCTGCCGGTTTCCAGGTGGAGTGTTTTCAAAAAAGGTACCGGACCTTAGTTTTGTTAGTTATTCAGCAGTTTCTCGGCTCGGCTTCGGGCCGGCGTCGCCCTACTCTCCCCGAACCGATTCAGGGAGGCAAGGATGCCCCGTAAACCGCGCCTGCACGTGCCCGGTGGCTTCTATCACGTGATTCTGCGGGGCAATCACCGGGAGCCCCTGTTTGGTACCGACCGGGACCGGGCGTACCTGAACGCGCTGGTGGGGGATGTAGTGGCACGGTTCGGTCTGCGGATCCTCGCCTACTGCTGGATGACCAATCACCTGCACCTGGCGGTCCGGGTCGGGGTAACGCCGCTGGACCAGCCGATGCAGCGGCTGGCAATGCGCTACTCACGGCACATACACCGGGATGCGGGCCAGGTGGGCCACCTGTTCGAGCGGCGCTATCGCGCGATCCTGGTGGATGCGGACAGCTACCTGAAGTCGCTGGTGCGCTACATCCACCTGAACCCGGTCGTCGCCGGGATGGTGCCGGAGCCGATGGCGTACCGGTGGTCGAGTCACCGGGATTACCTGGGGCAGCGGACGGTGTCCTGGCTGGAGACGGATTTCGTGTTGGGGATGTTCGGGCCAGCGGTGGGGGTGGCGCGGGTGCGTTATGCGCGCTTCATGCGGTCCTACGTGGAGGAAGACCTGGCGCTGTTTGAGAAGCACGAGTCGCGGGACACGCGGGCGTTGGAGCCGGAGTTGCCGGCTGTGGCGCTCGCCCCGCCGGTCGGCGTCCCGGGTGAGCGGGAGACTCTGGAACAGATTGCGGCCCGGCACTGCGCGCGTCTTGGCATCAGCATGACGGAGCTGGTCTCCCCATCGCGGGCACGGCGCTTGAGCAGCGCCCGGACGGGGATAGTGCTGGAGGCTCTGGAGGCGGGGGCCGGCACGGTCTCGGAAATCAGCCGCTTTCTGGGGCGGAGCCCGTCGGCACTGGCCCAACAACTAACAAAACTAAGGTCCGGTACCTTTTGAAGCTGGGACGCAGCCCCTCGGCGCTGGCACAATCCCGTCCTCCGCAAAACAACTAACAAAACTAAGGTCCGGTACCTTTTTGGAACATACGCCTGTCATGCAGCAGTACCTCCGCATCAAGGCGGAGCACCCGGGGCTGCTGTTGTTCTACCGGATGGGCGATTTCTACGAGCTGTTCTTCGACGACGCGCGGAAGGCCTCGGCCCTGCTGGGCATCACGCTCACCGCCCGGGGCCAGACCGCCGGCCAGAGCATCCCGATGGCTGGCGTGCCCTACCACGCGGCCGAGCAGTACCTGGCCCGGCTCGTGCGGGCCGGCGAGTCGGTGGCGCTGTGCGAGCAGATCGGCGATCCCGCCACGTCCAAGGGCCCCGTCGAGCGGCAGGTGGTGCGGGTCATCACGCCCGGCACGCTGACTGACGACGCGCTGCTGGACGCGCGCCGGGACAATCTCGTCGCCGCCGTGTGTGCCGGCCAGAGCGCAGGCCAGGACACGACCAAATTCGGCCTCGCCTGGCTCGATCTCTCCGCCGGCCGCTTCTGCCTCACAGAAATCGCCACGCTTACCGATCTCCACGCCGAGCTGGCCAGACTCGGGGTCGCCGAACTCCTCGTCGAAGACGGCCTCGACCTCCCCGCTCTGGACGCCGGCACCGACCGGGGCCTGGCCCGCCACCTGATGCCGCCCTGGCACTTCGACGCGGAGACCGCCACGCGCCTGCTCAGCGCCCAGTTCGGCACCCGGGACCTGCAGGGCTTCGGCGTAGCCGATCTTCCCGATGGCGTGCGCGCTGCCGGCTGTCTGCTGCAATACGTGCGGGACACGCAGAAGAGCGCCCTCCCCCACGTCCGCAGCATCGTCGCCGAGCGGCACTCGGACGCGCTCCAGGTGGACGCCGCGAGTCGGCGCAACCTGGAACTGGAGACCAGCCTGAGCGGTGACGCCACCGCGAGCCTCGCCGCCGTGCTCGATCACTGCGCCACCACCATGGGCAGCCGCCTGCTGCGCCGCTGGCTCAACCGGCCGCTGCGGGACCAGGCGCTGCTCCGGCTGCGGTATCAGGCGCTGGACAGCCTCCGGGGGACGGGTGACGACCCGCTCCGCAACCTGCTCCGGGATAGCGGCGACCTGGAGCGCATCCTCTCCCGCATCGCCCTCGGCTCGGCGCGGCCCCGGGACCTGGCGCAGCTGCGCACGGCCACGGCCCTCGTGCCGGAGATCGACGCGCAGGTGGCTGCACTGGATTCCCCCCTGCTCTCCGCACTGCGCACGCGGCTCGGCGATCACGGCGCGACGCACGAATTGCTGAAGCGCGCGCTGATCGAACTGCCGCCCCAACTGATTCGCGACGGTGGTGTGCTGGCGACCGGCTACGACGCGACGCTGGACGAACTGCGGGACATCAGCGAGAACGCGGACCGCTACCTCACCGACCTGGAAGCGCGGGAACGGGCGCGGACCGGGCTGCCGTCCCTGAAGGTGGGCTACAACCGGGTGCACGGCTACTACATCGAGTTGTCCCGCGGCCAGGCAGCCCAGGCGCCGGACGACTACCAGCGCCGCCAGACCCTCAAGGGCGCCGAGCGCTACATCACGCCGGAGCTGAAGGACTTCGAGGGCAAAGTGCTGTCCGCCCGGGACCGGGCGCTGGCCCGGGAGAAGGAGCTCTACACCGAGTTACTGGTGACGCTGGGCACGCGCCTCGTGGCGTTGCGGGAGCTGGCGGCGGCGCTCGCCGAACTGGACGTGCTCGCCAATCTGGCCGAGCGCTCCCGCACGCTGAATTACTGCCGGCCGGAGCTCGGCGACGAGCCGGGGCTGCGCATCCGGGGCGGCCGGCATCCCGTGGTCGAGCAGCGGCTGGACTCGCCCTTCGTGGCCAACGACCTGGAACTCCATGAGGAGCGGCGCCTGCTGGTGATCACCGGCCCGAACATGGGCGGCAAGTCCACCTACATGCGGCAGGCGGCGCTGATCGCGCTGCTGGCGCATATCGGGTCCTGGGTGCCGGCAGAGAGCGCGCGCTTCGGCCCGCTGGACCGGATCTTCACCCGCATCGGTGCTGCTGACGACCTGGCGGGCGGCCGCTCGACCTTCATGGTGGAGATGACGGAGACCGCGAACATCCTGCACAACGCGACGGACCAGAGCCTGGTGTTGATGGACGAGATCGGGCGGGGCACGAGCACCTTTGATGGCCTCTCGCTGGCCTGGGCGGCGGCCCATCACATCGCGGAGCAGGTGCGGGCCTTCACGCTGTTTGCCACTCACTACTTTGAGCTGACGGCGCTGGCGGCTGAACTGCCCGCGTGTGTAAACGTACATCTGGATGCGACGGAGCACGGCGACCGGCTGGTCTTCCTGCACGCGGTGAAGGACGGGCCGGCGAGCCGCAGCTACGGGCTACAGGTAGCCGCGCTGGCGGGGGTGCCGGCCCAGGTGATCCAGCGGGCCCGGCGCTATCTGCGGCGGCTGGAGACCGAGTCGGCAGCGCAGCAGAGTAACCGGGGCAGTGCCCCGGCGCCCCAGCAGGAACTCGCCCTCGGCCCGCCGCCGGCCCCGGACCCGGTGCACGAACTCCTGGACGCCCTCGACCCGGACACGCTGACGCCGAAGCAGGCCCTGGAAGCCCTCTACGCCCTGAAATCCCAAAAAGGTACCGGACCTTAGTTTTGTAAGTTGTTTAGTTATTTCCAGCCTGAGCCGCGAACAACTAAACAACTTACAAAACTAAGGTCCGGTACCTTTTTGCTACAGGGTGCTTTTGTAGACCGGCGACTGCCGGTTAAACATGCCGTGCCGAAGAAAGAACGCCGTCTGGCTCGCCACTTCGGGCGACACCAGGAAGCCGGTATGGGTCACCGGGTAGGACAGGTGGTCCTTGAGCCAGGGCGCCTCGGTTTCCGAGACCGCAATGGTGCCGTCGTTCGGTAGAGGCACCACGCCGAGCATCATCCCGGCGCCCACACTGCTCGTGCCGGCGATGGCACCGACATCCCGGTCCGGGACATAGTCCTTGAGAACCTTGCCGACGAGCCCCTCCCGGCCGGTCTGCCCGAGCGCCGCGGCGCCGAGTTCGCCCAGCTGGGCGAGCCGCTCGGCCGCGACACTGCCCTGCAACGGTGACCCGAGACACACGACCCGGCCCGGCCTGGGAAACGACCGGCGCTGCAGGCCCGCCAGCGCGATCAGACCGCCGGTGCTGTGACCGACCATATGGACCCGGGGAGACTCGATGGCATCGAGGGCATCCCGCAGGCGATCCGCGTTGACAGTAAACCCAGCCTCGAAAGTGCCGTACTGAAACAGCACCGTCGGGTAGCCGTGCTCATCAGACAGGCGATGGCGAAGCAAACCGGCCTCAGCGCCATTCATCCACAGGCCATGGATCACGACGACGGTTTCAGGGGGAATTGGGGACATGCCTAATTTCTGGCGGCCGCATTCCCCAAGGTCTGGGAAGCTGAGTAGCCAACGGCAACCGGGGAATGCGCCCGCCAGAAATTAGGCATGTCCCCATTTCCTAAGGCTTCGCCGGCTCGCGGATGCGGATGCCGGTTTCCCGCAGCTGCTGCGCTGAGACCGGGCCGGGGGCCTCCGTCAACAGGCAGCTGGCCGTCTGGGTCTTCGGGAAGGCGATGACGTCGCGAATATTATCTGTGCCTGCCAGCAGCATCACGAGCCGATCGAGGCCAAAGGCGAGCCCGCCGTGGGGCGGCGCACCGAACTTCAGCGCCCGCAGCAGGAAACCAAACTTGCTCTCCGCCTCTTCCGGCGTGATGCCGAGAATCCGGAACACCGTCGACTGCATAGCCGACGAGTGAATGCGGATCGAGCCGCCGCCGATCTCGTTGCCGTTCAGCACCATGTCGTAGGCCCGGGAGAGGGCCTTGCCAGGATCCTGCTCCAGCGTCGCCACATCGTCGACGGACGGCGCCGTGAAGGGATGGTGCAGGGCTGCCCAGCGCTTCTCCTTCGGATCCCACTCGAACATCGGAAAGTCCACCACCCAGACCGGGTGCCAGCCGGGCTTGACCATCTTGAGGTCGCGGCCCACTTTCACGCGCAGAGCGGCCAGCGAGTCATTGACCACCTTCTTCTTGTCGGCACCGAAGAACACCAGGTCGCCATCCTTGAGCTCAAGCCGCTCAATCAGACCCTGCACCGTGGCATCTGGCAGGAACTTCATGATGGGCGACTGCAAGCCCTCGCGGCCCTTCGCCACCTCATTGACCTTGATATAGGCAAGCCCCTTCGCCCCGTAGTTACCGACGAAAGCGGTGTAGTCGTCGATCTCCTTGCGGGTGAGCGTGCCGCCACCAGGAATCTTCAGTGCCGTGACGCGACCATCCGGGTCAGCAGCCGGCCCGGCGAAGACCTTGAACTCCACGCCGGTCATCAGGTCGGCCACTTCGGTAAGCTCCAGCGGAATGCTGAGGTCCGGCCGGTCGATGCCAAAGCGGGCAATCGCTTCGGCGTAGGTCATGCGGGGCAACGGCGGCAGCTCGATACCAGCCACGTCGAGGAACAGCGACCGGATCATCCGCTCCATGATCTCCATGAACTGGTGCTCGTTCATGAAGGAGGTTTCGATGTCGATCTGCGTGAACTCGGGCTGGCGGTCGGCGCGCAGGTCCTCATCGCGGAAGCAGCGGGCAATCTGGTAGTACCGGTCGAAGCCGGACATCATCAGGATCTGCTTGAAGAGCTGGGGCGACTGGGGCAGCGCGAAGAATTCGCCCGGGTGGGTGCGGCTCGGCACAATGTAATCCCGCGCACCTTCCGGCGTGGTGCGCGTGAGCACGGGCGTTTCCACGTCCATGAAGCCGTTGTCGTCGAGAAACTTCCGCAGGGCTCGCGTAATCCGGTGCCGCAGACGGAAGCGCTCGAGCATTTCGCTGCGGCGGAGATCGAGGTAGCGGTACTTCAGCCGCAACTCTTCCGACACGTCCTCGTCGTGATGGAAGGGCGGGGTCTCGGAGGTGTTGAGCACGGTCAGGTCCGCAGCCAGCAACTCCACCTCGCCAGTCTTCAGCTTCGCATTGACCGTGCCCTCGGGACGAGGCCGCACAGTACCGGTCACCGTCACGACAAATTCACTGCGCAGTTTCTCACCGGCGCTGAAGACCTCCGGTGCGTCGGGTGCGAACACCACCTGGAGCAGGCCTTCCCGGTCCCGCAGATCGATGAAGATCACCCCACCGTGGTCGCGGCGCCGGTGGACCCAGCCAGACACGGTGACTTGCTTGCCGATGACGGCGGCGGTGACATCACCGCAGTAGTGAGTGCGCATGGTTATTTGTCCGAAAAGTTCAAGGTCGCACCGGTCGGCGCTCCTACGGGCGAATTTGGTGAGAGATTTCTCAGTGCTTGTGACCGCCGGGGCCGTGACTGTGGCCATGGCCACCGTGGCTGTGGTCGTGTTTGTGCTCGTGCTTTTTTTCCGGGGTGGTGTCGAGGGAGTGGCCCTTCTTGTCGCCATCGGTCTTGGCCTCAGCCTTGTCCGTCGACTTGCTCGCTGACCCCTCGGGAGCCTTCTTGGTGGGCCCGTCCCTGAAGTCAGTCTTGTACCAGCCACTGCCCTTCAGGTGGAAGTTCGGTGCCGCCAGCTGCTTCTTCAGCTTGAGCTTGCCGCACTCCGGGCACTTCCGCAGGGGGCCTTCTCCGACCTTCTGGAGCACGTCGAAAGTGTGGCCGCAGGCTTCGCACTTGTAGTCAAAAATGGGCATTTCCGGACCTCTTGTCTAGCCGACGATTCTACCGCAGGGAAGGGAAAAGGTACCGGACCTTAGTTTTGTTAGTTGTTTACCCCCACCCGGCAATAACTAACAAAACTAAGGTCCGGTACCTTTTCACGGTACCTTTTCAGGCGGTGAAGGTGAGGTCGTCGCCGGTCACGTCGGCCCGGATGGCGGCCCCGGGGCCGAAGCGGCCCTTGAGGATCTCCCGGGCCAGCGGGTTCTCGATGCGCTGCTGGATCACCCGCTTCAGGGGCCGGGCGCCATACACCGGGTCGAAGCCCGCCTCCGCGAGCTTGTCCAGGGCCTGGTCGGTGACGGTCAGGGTCATGTCCCGCTCGGCAAGGCGGGCCTTGAGGTACCCCAGCTGGATCTGGACGATGTGGCGGATCTGGCCGGCAGACAGCGGATGGAAGACCACGATGTCGTCCACGCGATTGATGAATTCCGGCCGGAAGTGCTCCCGTACGTCCTCCATCACGGCCTCCTTCATGGCCGCGTAGTTCGCCTCGCCGGTCATGCTCTGGATGCGCTGGGAGCCGAGATTCGACGTCATCACGATGACCGTGTTGCGGAAATCCACGGTGCGGCCCTGGCCGTCGGTCAGCCGGCCGTCGTCCAGCACCTGGAGCAGCACGTTGAACACATCCTGGTGCGCCTTCTCCACCTCGTCGAGCAGCACGACGGAATAGGGTTTCCGCCGCACGAGTTCCGTCAGATACCCGCCCTCCTCGTAGCCCACGTAACCGGGGGGTGCGCCAATGAGCCGCGCCACGGAGTGCTTCTCCATGAACTCGGACATGTCGATGCGAATCAGCGCGTCTTCCGTGTCGAAGAGAAACTCCGCGAGCGCCTTGGTCAGCTCCGTCTTGCCCACACCGGTGGGGCCGAGAAAGAGGAACGAACCGTTTGGCCGCTTCGGGTCCGACAGCCCGGCGCGGGAACGGCGGATCGCGTCGGCCACGGCCGTCAGCGCCTCGTCCTGACCCACCACGCGCTGGCCGAGGGCCTCCTCCATGCGCAGCAGCTTGTCCTTCTCGCCCTCCAGCATCTTGCTGACGGGAATGCCGGTCCACTTGGAGACGACCTCGGCGATTTCCTCTTCGGTGACTTTGTTTTTAAGAAGACGGGCTTCGCCCGTCGGCTGACTGCCGCCGACGGCAGCCAGCTTCTTTTCCAGAGCGGGAATCTTGCCGTACTGGAGCTCAGACATGCGGGCAAGATCCTGGCCGCGGCGGGCGGCTTCCAGGTCCTGGCGCGCACGCTCCAGCTCCTCCTTGAT
>CAMBYH010000066.1 GCA_945872065.1 Arsukibacterium tuosuense | reverse complement strand
CCTGGACGCCGGAAGACTCCGCGGAGCTCTATCGCGTGGAGTCCTGGGGCGATTCCTTTTTCATGATCAATGAGCAGGGGCATGCCGCGGTGAAGCCGTTTGGCGACGACCGGCTGGCCATCGACTTCGTGAAGCTCATCCAGGAGCTTGAGCGGCGGTCGATCTCGTCGCCCGTGCTGATTCGTTTTCAGGACGTCCTCCAGTCCCGGGTGCGCATGCTCAACGAGGCCTTCGGTGCGGCGATCGAGGAAGCCAACTACGGCAACCGGTACAACGGCGTGTACCCCATCAAGGTCAATCAGTTGCATGAAGTGGTTGAGGAGGTGCTCGAGGCGGGCCGCAAGTACGGCATGGGCCTGGAGTGCGGCTCCAAGGGCGAGCTCATCGCCTGCCTGCCCCATCTCACCGAAGAGGGCATGCTGCTCGTCTGCAACGGGGTCAAGGACCGCTCGATGCTGTCGCTGATCCTTTCGGCCCAGCGCCTGGGGCTGAACGTGGTGCCGGTGATGGAGAAGTACTCGGAGTTCGAGTCGCTGCTGGCGCTGGCTGACCTCCAGGGCGTCTCCCCGGTGCTGGGGGTCCGCGTGCGGCTGGCCACCCGGGGTTCCGGGCGCTGGTCGGAGTCCGGTGGCGCCCGCTCCAAGTTCGGCCTCTCGATACCCGAGCTGGTCCGGCTCGTTGCCGAGCTGGAGCGGCGGGGCAAGCCAGAGGCTCTCGCGCTCCTGCACTTTCACATTGGCAGCCAGATCATCGACATCCAGGTACTCAAGCGGGCCCTCAAGGAGATGACGCAGATTTACGCGTCGCTGCACCAGCGCGGGGTGAAGGTGCGGTACATCGACATCGGCGGCGGCCTGGGGGTCAGCTACGGCGCGGGCCACGCCCGGGGCGAGGCGGGCGTGAACTACGGCCTGCAGGAGTACGCCAACGCGGTGGTCTTCGCCATCAAGGAAGTCTGCGACGTGCAGGAAGTGCCGACGCCCATCATCGTGTCCGAAAGTGGCCGGGCGATCACTGCCCACCATTCGGTGCTGCTGGTGCCCGTGCTGGAGGGCCACCGGCGCGGCGGCCCCGACCACGTGGAGTTGCCGGCAGAGCCCCACGCCGCCGTGGAGGCGCTCTCGAAGATCCTCGATAACGTGCGCAATCCCGAGCGGGAGCCCGAAGAGCTGATTGAGGCGTACCACGACATCGAAGAGATCCGGATCGAGGCGCGCACCCTGTTCAGCCTCGGTTACCTGGAGCTTGGCCAGCTAGCGACGGTGGAAGAACTCTACTGGTCCATTGCCCGGGACCTGCTGGCGCGGCTGCGCCCCGCAGAGATCGACCCCACGCCTGCCGAGGTGCTGGAACTGGAAGAGAAGCTGACGGACCGCTATCTCTGCGACTTCTCGGTGTTCCAGTCCATTCTTGATCACTGGGCCATCGACCAGTCGTTCCCGATCATCCCCATCGACCGGCTGGACGAGAAGCCCGACCGCCGGGCGCTGCTCGTTGATCTGACCTGCGACTCGGATGGCAAGGTCAGTCACTACATTTCCGCCATGGACGACAAGAGCTTCCTGCCGGTGCATTCGCTGGAGGGCGACCGGCCCTACTACCTGGGCTTTTTTCTCCTGGGCGCCTACCAGGACATCATGGGGGACACCCACAACCTGTTCGGTCGGGTCGCTGAAGTCCACGTCTACGCGGATGCCGACGAGCCGGACAATTTCTGGATCGAGCGCACCATTCCGGGTGCTGCCATCCACGAGATGCTGGCCCAGGTGCAGTATTTTCCCAACGACCTCAACCGCCGGATGAGTGACATCGTCAAGCGCAAGATCGATGCGGGAGTCATCCGGCCCACGCTGGGCATGGAAATTCTCGGTCAGTACCTGGCCTGCTTCAACGACACCACCTACTGCGATGCCCGGCCGGCGCCCGCCGCGGAGCGGGCCGGATGAGCCAGGCCGTGCTGCCCACTGCTCTGATACAGATGCGGTGTTCCGCCGATCCGGCGGACAATCTGCAGAGGGCTCTAGGACTGGCGCGCAAGGCGGCGCAGAACGGCGCCAAACTGATCTGTCTGCCCGAACTGTTCCAGAGCCGCTACTTCTGCCAGAGCGAAGACAGCGCGCAGTTTTCCCTCGCAGAGCCGGTGCCGGGCCCGGGGTCGGAGGCCTTCGCGGGCCTTGCCGCCGAGTTCGACGCCACCATCGTGATCAGCCTGTTTGAACGGCGTGCGCCGGGGCTCTTTCACAACACGGCCGCCGTGCTGGATGGTCGCAAGGGTTACGCGGGGAAGTACCGGAAGATGCATATCCCGGACGATCCGCGGTTTTACGAGAAGTACTACTTCACGCCGGGCGACTTAGGGTTCCGCTCCTTCGCGACCGGGGCGGGCAATCTCGGCGTGCTGATCTGCTGGGACCAGTGGTACCCGGAGGCCGCCCGGCTGACGGCGCTGAAAGGCGCCGAGATCCTGATCTACCCCACGGCGATTGGCTGGCAGCCCGAGGAAAAGGCCCGGCTGGGCGAGCGGCAACACGCGGCCTGGGAACTCATGCAGCGGGCCCACGCCGTGGCGAACGGCTGCTTCGTGCTGGCTATCAACCGGACGGGCTTCGAGCCAGACCCGACGGGGAATGGCGGCATCGAGTTCTGGGGGCAGAGTTTTGCCGTGGCGCCCGACGGCCGGATTCTGGCCCGCGGGCCGGCTGACGCCGAAGCCATCCTGGAACTGGAGCTGAATCTGGCGGAGATCGAGGCCTTCCGCATCGGCTGGCCCTTCCTGCGGGACCGGCGCATCGATGCCTACCAGGACATCACCCAGCGCTTTTCCGACTAATGCGGCTCGCCGATGCCGTGGCGGCGGGCCAGGTAGCGGCCGATGTCACCGGGGCTCCGCAGAAAGCGGCGACCTTGCCATTCCCGGACGTCGAGGCCCGCGATTGCCAGCTCTGCTTCGGGGTCCGGAGCGACAACCAGTAACGGCAATCCCTGGTTCTGTTCGCCGACTACCGCGATCACGGCCGCCCGGGGTCGGGGAAAGTCGACATAGTGGATGTCCAGAACCTCGCGGAGTTGCGGGTAGAACGCCAGAAGGCCCTCCAGCGTCGCGCAGGCCGGGCAGTAGCACGGGCCCCGGGTGCCGGCCATGAAGTCCTGCTTCAGCAGAAAGAGCTGGTCTTGCGTCATGAGTACTGTCCAGTGTGGGGCAACTGATCCGGAGCGCTGACTTGAGCGAAACACCCAGCATGCGGCCGCCCATTATTCTATGGTTTCGTCAGGACCTGCGTCTTGGGGACAACGCCGCACTGGTTGCCGCATGTGCCTCGGGACAACCGGTGCTGCCCGTGTTCATCCGGGACGACGCGGCTGCAGGCCGCTGGCAGAACGGCAGCGCCACACGCTGGTGGCTCCACGGGAGTCTGGAGCGCCTCGATGCCGAGCTGAGACGGCGCGGGTCCCGGCTGATATTACGCACCGGGGACTCTGCAGCGGCACTCGCCAGTCTCATCAAGGAGACCGGTGCTGAGGCCGTTTACTGGAGCCGGTGCTACGAGCCCGGCGAGCCGGACCTTGAGGAACGCCTTCGGGCCCGGTTGGGCGACAGCGCCACGCTCCGGCGCTTTCCCGGTCGTCTGCTGTTCGAGCCGGAAAACCTGCACACAGCGGCGGGCAAACCGTTCCAGGTGTTTACGCCGTTCTGGAAGGCCTGCCTGGCCCAGCCTGCACCCGCACCCCCAGTCTCCGCGCCCGACCAGTTCGCCGGTCCGGTGGCCTGGCCCGCCAGCGAATCCCTCACGGACTGGAAGCTGTTGCCGACGCAACCCGACTGGAGTGGCGGCCTGCGCTCGGCCTTCAAACCGGGTGAGGCTGCGGCAATGGCCAGACTTGAGACCTTTCTCGACAGCGCCGTGCAGCGCTATCGCACCGCGCGGGATCAGCCAGGCGTCGCGGGCACCTCGCGCCTGTCGCCCTATCTGCATTTCGGTGAGATCAGTCCCCGCCAGGTCTGGCACGCCGTCCAGGCCAGCACGGCGGCAGGAGCGGCACCCGAGGGTGAGGGCGCCGCTTACTTGAGGGAACTCGGTTGGCGGGAGTTCTCGGCGCACCTCCTGTTTCACTGGCCTGACCTTCCGGATCAGCCACTCCGTCGCGAGTTTGCCGCCTTTCCCTGGGCACCGGAGCCGTTACTGTTCCAGGCCTGGTGCCAGGGCCGCACCGGCTATCCGCTGATCGATGCCGGCATGCGCGAGCTGTGGTCCACGGGCTGGATGCACAACCGGGTGCGGATGATCGTCGCGTCTTTTCTGGTGAAGGACCTGCTGGTGCCCTGGCAGGACGGGGAGGCCTGGTTCTGGGACACGCTGGTGGATGCGGATCTCGCCAACAATGCCGCCAGCTGGCAGTGGGTCGCGGGCTGCGGCGCCGATGCAGCCCCGTTCTTCCGCGTCTTCAATCCGGTGCTCCAGTCCCGGAAGTTTGATCCGGAGGGCGCCTACATCCGGCGCTGGGTGCCGGAGCTGGCCGCGTTGCCGGACGAGCACGTCCACGCCCCCTGGGAAGCAACCGCCAGTGTTCTGAGTGCTGCCGGTATCCGGCTCGGGACGGAATATCCAGCGCCCATCATTGACCATCGCGCCGCACGGCAACGGGCTCTGGATGCTTTCGCCAGCCTGCGCCAGAAAAAATTGCAGGAACGAACCCGTGCATAATCGGCCACGTCTTTTTCTGCATCCGGAGCCGTCGAGATGATTACCTACGTCGCCATCCTGTTAGCCAAGCCAGGCCATGAGCTGGCCGTCACCCAGTTTTACCAGGACCTCGAACCGCTGATGAAGGCCGCACCGGGTTACCGGGGCAGAAAAATCCTCCGGGCCCGTCCCGGAGTGATGGAGGCGGAAGTCCGCCGCGTGACGCCGCCGGAAGAACTGAAGGGGCACGGCCATGAAGACGGGCCGGCAGGTGTGCAGTTCGTCATGGTGGAGCAGTGGGACAGCGTGGCGGAGCGCATCGCGTTTTCCCGCGGTGCTTCCCGGGCCCGCAGCAAGGACCTGTTTCCCCACCTCCTGCCCCAGCACTCCCACGAGTTCTATGAAGACGTGACGCCCCAGCCTTGACGCATTGGCCCTGAGGATTCGTGGGGATTCAGCGCCGGAGTGCTGTGCTCCTCTCCGGCTTGCTGGTGGCGGGACGCTGTGCCGCCCTGGCCAGCGGCGCACCGCCCACCGACGCGGAGTTTGCCGCCACCTCGCCCTGGGCTGTAGTGCTCTTCCGGCCGGAGGACCCGGGCATCTGCACGGGCAGCCTGATCTCGCCGCGCTACGTGCTCACCGCCGCCCACTGCGCCAGCCCCGGGCTCAGCGTCCTCTATGGCAACCGGTCCCGGGAGTCGGCCCGTCGGGTGGCCGTGCGGGAGGTCATTCGCCACCCGAAGTACTCAAGTCAGCCCAATGCCTACGATCTCGGTCTGCTGCGCCTCGCCCGGCCCCTGCGGGTGCGACCGGTACCGGTTGCCAGCCGGGCGGAATCCTGGGATCTGGTGCGACCGGGCGGGGCGGCCACCATCCTGGGCTGGGGGGCCACGGCTGAGGGCGTGCAGTGGCCCGACGTGCTGCTCCGGGCCAGGATCCACCTCACCGCACTGGGAATCGCCGGTACTCACATCTATCTGGACGCGCCCGACGGGGGTCCCTGCGGTGGCGACAGCGGCGGACCCCTGCTGGTTACCGGTTATGACGGACAGCCGGTTCTGGTGGGGGTAGCCAGCGTCACGGTCGGTAACCTGTGCGCCACCGGGGGTGGCATCTCCGGCTATACGGACGTTTCGGTGCTGCTGGATTTTCTCCGGGACAACGTCCCGGACCTGCCCGAACGCCTGCCACCGGTCGATTTCGGTCGGTCCCCCTACTGAGATGGCGAATCCCAAGCTCTCTCCCCGCCGAACTGGCAGGGACTGACAAAAAGGACCGGCCCGGGCATTCGGGCACAATGACCCCCATGGAGTCACCCACCCCCGGCACTCCCGGCCAGCTGATCAGCGACCTGCTGGCGGCGGCGGAGGACCTCGACGTCGCGGCCTGCGAACGCCTGTGCGTGCGCGCCGTGGCCGAGCTCGACCCCCTGGTGCTCGTCCGCGATGTGGTCTCGCCGGTGCTGCGGGAGGCGGGCAATCGCTGGCATCGGGGTGAGTGGTCAGTCATTCAGGAACGTATCCTGTCCGGCGTGGTGAAACGCCGGCTCACATCGGCGCTGGAGCGCCATCTGGCCGGTGCCGGCGGTCCCAGCGTCGTCTTCGCCACCTTGAGCGGCGAGCGCCACGAGCTCGGTGGCCTGATGGGTGCAGTGGTGGCCGCCAGCCGCGGCTTCCGGTGCATCTATCTGGGACCCGATCTCCCGGCCACGGAGATTGGCAGTTTTTGCGTGCGTCGGCCGGTGGACGTGCTCGCCATCAGCCTGGTGACCCAGCCGGATGTCAACGACGCTGCCGGACAGTTGCACACGCTGCGGCAGATCGTCCCCGCCCCGACGGAGATCTGGGTCGCCGGCCAGGCCGCTACGCTGCTCACCCGGGACCCGCTACCCCCCGGGGTGGTGGCGATAGCCGACCTCACTGGATTTCTGGCGAAGCTGGCCGGACTGAGACAAGGGAACCCATGAAAATTTCCAGAACCCGGATCGTCTGGGTACTCGCGATCATTGCCGTCGTCGGGCTGGTCTGGCAGATCCGCCGCCCGGGACCCGTGGTCGTCACAGAGCCAGTGCGCCGGGACATCGTCGAGCTGGTGGTGGCCAGCGGCAAGCTCCAGGCGGTCCGGGAAACCCAGGTGGGTGCCGAGTCCGCGGGCATCGTGGAGAGTCTTGCCGTGAACGAGGGTGCCATCGTCCGCCAGGGCGACCTGCTGGGCCGGCTTACGGCAGGGGACACGGCGCCCCGCCTCGCCTCCGCCCGGGCTGCCCTCGACGTGGCCGAGAAGAACGTGCGGGCGGAACAGGCCGCGCTCGACAAGGCGCGGCAGGAACTGGCCCGCTTCCAGCTGCTGGCGGAGCGCAAGCAGGTTTCCACCGCTGAGCTCGAGCGGGCCGAGGCGGATGCCCGGGTGCAGGCGGCGCGCACCGAGGCGGCCCGGGCCCGGGGTCGGGAGGCAGCCGCCGAGGTCGACCGGGTCGGCCCGGAGTTTGGCCGCCGGGAGGTCCGGGCGCCCTTCAATGGCGTCATCACCGACCGGTTGGTGGAGCCGGGCACGCCTGTGGCGGCCGCCCAGGGCTGGTTCCGGATTTCCGAGATGGCCGCGACCGAGATCGAAGTGGAGACGGATGAGAACAACCTCGGCAAGCTCAAGGTGGGCCAGCCGGTCGTGGCTTTTGTCCCTGCGTATCCCGACCGGCCCTTTCGCGGGACGCTGACCCAGGTGGGGCCCTTCGTGGACAGCGAGCGGGGCGTGGTGCGCCTCAAGATCACGCCCCAGGAGTTGCCCGACTTCGTGCTGCCGAACATGACCGTGGATGTCAGCATCGAAGTGCAGCGCGCCGATCAGGCGCTGGCGCTGCCCGTGAGTGCAGTGGCCCTCCAGGCCAATCCCCCGTTCGTGCTGGCGGTGGGCGAGGGTGGTGTGCTCGAGCGCAGGCCGGTGAAGGTCATCGGCCGCAACCCGGACTGGGTGGCCGTGGCGGAGATCCCGGAGGGGACGGCGGTGGTGCGGCAGCTGCTGGGCAATTCCCCGGGCCGGAAGATCCGGCCAGTGGCTGAGCCCCCGGCCGCCGAGGGCGGCGGGCCGCCCTCGAGTGTGGCCAGGCGCTGATGTTGTCCTACTTCATCCGTTCCGTCGCTTTCCGGCACCTGCGCTACAGCGTGAGCCAGTCGCTGCTGACGATCGGGGTCGTCGCCATCAGCGTGCTGCTGATCATTTACCTGCGGACCATCATTGGCGGCACGCAGCAACGGATTACGCAGAATACGACGGGCGCTATTCCCCACATCACCGTGGAGCCGCCGGAGCGGACCCCCGTCGGGGCGTGGCAGTTGTCCAGTCTGGGGCTGGATACCGACAACCTCTACGTGGGGGAGGTCGTGAATCTGCCGAAGGCCCGGGAAGTGATTGAGGACTGGCGCCTGTGGCTGCCGTCCCTCGATGCGGTGGACCCGGAAGTCGCGACGGTGTCGCCGATCGTCACTGGCCAGGCGTTCATGAACCGGGGCTCCCGGCGCCAGTCCGTGCGGGTCACCGGCGTCATTCCGGAACGTCACAATGGCATTGTCGAGATCGAGAAGAACCTGGACGCCGGCCGTTTCATCGGCATGGTGTCCGGCGACGTCGTGCTGGGCCAGAAGCTGGCCAGGGACTTCGGGCTGAAGCTCCGGGACAAGGTGCGGCTCGTGGGTCCCGAGGGGCTCACGCTGAACTTCTCGGTGGCCGGTATCTACACCACGGGTTTCGGCCAGGTGGACGATGGCCAGGTCTTCGTGACCCTGCGGGACGGGCAGTCCCTGCTGGAGCTGGGCGGTTCGATCAGCTCCTTCGGGATCAAGCTGACTGACCTCTACGACGCCGAGAACGTGGCCCGGCGGATGGTGCCTGTGTTCCCGTTCAAGGTGCAGTCCTGGGTCGTGCAGAACCCCAATCTGTTTCGCACGCTGGATGCCCAGGGTCAGACCCGGGACCTGATTCTTATTATGACCACCATCGCCTCCGGTTTTGGCATCGGCAGCATCCTGGTCATGGTCGTGACCAGCAAGTACCGGGAGATCGGGATCCTGAAGGCCATGGGGGCAACTCCGGGGGAGATTCAGAGCATTTTCGTGCTCGAGGGTCTGCTGCTCGCCTTCATCGGCTGCCTGGTCGGGGTTCCTCTGGGCGTTCTGCTGCTCAAGGGCCTCGCCGCGATCCGCTCGGTGGGTCCCGACGGGCGCGTCGATGCGCCATTCCTCATCGAAATCGATCCCATGCTGCTCCTCGGCGCCTCCCTCGTGGCCATGGCCACCGGTGTGGTCGCCTCCTACTTTCCGGCCCGCAAGGCCGGGCAGGTGGATCCCATGCAGGTCATCCGGGGCAGCTGATGGCGCAACCTGTCGTCGAGCTCGACCGCGTCGGCAAGACTTACTACAACGGTGACGTCGAGACGCCGGTGCTCTTCGATATCTCCTTCAGCATCGTGCCGGGGGAGTTCGTGGCGATCGTCGGCGGCAGTGGCTCGGGGAAAACCACTCTGCTGAATCTCATGGGCCTGCTCGACCGCCCGACGGCGGGAGTGATCCGCGTTGAGAGCCAGGAAGTGAGTCAGCTCGATGAGCTAGAGCGCGCCAAAGCCCGGCGGGACCGGCTGGGCTTCATCTTCCAGTTCCACTACCTGCTGCCGGAATTCACCGTGCTGGAAAACGCGTTGATGCCCTGCCGGATGCGCGGGCGGGAGTTTGAGAAGTCCCAGGAGCCGCGGATGCGGGAGCTGCTCAAGGCGGTCGGCCTGGAAGACAAGCTGAAGGTCCGGCCGCCCCAGTTGTCCGGTGGCCAGCAGCAGCGCGTGGCGGTCGTGCGCTCCCTGGCGAATGAGCCGGCGGTGGTTTTTGCCGACGAGCCCACGGGCAACCTGGACAGCAAGAGCGGCCGCCTGGTGTTTGACCTGATGAAGCGTCTCAGTCGCGAATCCGGCACGGCCTTCGTGATGGTGACCCACGACGACAACTTCGCGCTGGAGGCCGACCGGGTGATCCGCATCCGGGACGGGCGGCTGGTAGGAGCGCCGACCGGTCTAAAAGGCGGAGAATAGCCGTCATGCTCCTGCCCGAACACGACTTCGTAAAGCCCGCCACGCTGGCCGAGGGCCTCGCTGTGCTCCGGGACGCCCCCGGTGACGTGCGCTTGCTGGGGGGCGGGACTGATGTGGTCTTCAATATGCGCTGCCGGCTGCTGACGCCGGATACGCTGCTGAGCCTCAAGGATCTGCCGGAGCTGCAGGGTATCGCCGTGCTGCCGGATGGCAGCCTGCAACTCGGTGCCGCCTGCCGGCTGACGGATCTCGTGGCCGCAACCGTACTCACCGAGCGCTACCCGGCGCTGGTCAAGGCCTTTCGGGCGGTCGCGTCCCGGCACGTGCGGAATCTGGCGACCCTCGGGGGCAATCTCTGTCTCGACACCCGGTGCTGGTTTACGAACCAGACGAAGGAGTGGCGCGATGCCAAGGGCCCCTGTCTCAAGACCGGGAAGGACGTTTGCCACGCCATTGCGGGCGCGCCCGTGTGCGTGGCACTGAATAACGCGGACTCGCCCCCGGCACTGATCGCTCTGAATGCCACCGTGACCCTGGCCAGCAGCCGGGGCGAACGCAGGATGCTTCTGCAGGACTTCTACCTGGAAGACGGCATCCGGCACACGACCCGGGAACCCGACGAGATCCTGACCAGCGTCACCATCCCGCCTACCACCGACCGGCTGGTCTTCCTGAAGGAAACTGCCCGGCAGGGCATGGACTTTTCCTACGGTGCCATCGCGGTGCGGGCCGATGGCTCCGGCGCCACTGCCAGCCGGCTGCGCATCGTTCTCGGTTCGCTCACGACCGCTCCGCGACTGCTGGCCGGCGCGGCGGAACGTCTGGCGGTTCTCGGGCTTGGCGATGACGGGCTGGACGCGGCGTGCGCCACCCTGCGGGATGAGCTCGGCCCGCTCACCAATCTTTATTCACCGGCCGCCTACAAGCGGGAGCTGGCCCGGATCCTGCTGCGCAAGGCGGTCCTTGAACTGAGGGAGATGCAGGCATGAAGAAGGGTTTCATCACGCTCCACGTCAATGGCGATGCCCACGAGGTCCTCGTGAGCTCCCAGCACACGCTGCTCGATGTCCTGCGGGGCAAGCTGAAGCTAATGGGCACCAAGGAGGGGTGCACCACGGGCTCCTGCGGGGTATGCACGGTCAACAACGGGCGAGGCGAAGCGGTGCTGTCCTGTCTGACGCCGGCGCTGGAGTGGGCCGACCAGTCGATCACCACCATCGAAGGCCTGGAAAAAAACGGCTGTCTCGCGCCCATCCAGCAGGCTTTCGTGGAGTACCACGCCGTGCAGTGCGGCTTTTGTACGCCGGGAGTCATCATGTCGGCCCAGGCGGTGCTGAACCTGACGCCTGCCCCCACGGAAGAGGACATCAACGATGGCCTGGCCGGCGTGATCTGCCGCTGCACCGGCCACATCAAGGTGAAGGAAGCGATTCGCCACGTGGGCGAGTTCGGCACCGCACCCTGAGGAGTACGGCATGAGCAAGCCTGAAGACCTCAGCGTTATCGGCCGCCGCCAGCCGCGGCTTGACGGCTTCGAGAAGGTGTCGGGCCGGTCGGTCTTTACCGACGACATCGTCCTGCCGGGGATGCTCCATGGCCGGATCCTGCGCAGCCCCCACGCGCGGGCACGCATCATCCGTATCGACGTCTCGAAGGCGCGGGCCCTGCCCGGGGTGAAGGCCGTCGTGTCCAACGTGGACGCGCCCGACATGCTGTTCTCGGAGAAACAGCCCCTGCTGGCCAAAGGTTTTGTGCACTACGTGGGCGAAGAGGTGGCCGCCGTGGCTGCCACCGACCCGTTGATTGCCGAGGCAGCGCTGGACCTCATCGAGGTCGAGTATGAGGTGTTGCCTGCCGTGACTTCCCTCCGCCGCGCCATGCAGACCGACGCCCCGCAACTGCACGAGTGGGCCAGCGGCAACATTGCTCTGACCCACGAGAAGGATTTCGGCGATCCGGACGCCGCCTTTGCCGCCAGCGATCTCGTCATCACCGATGAGTTCCGTTCCCCCGTGCAGCACAACACGCTCGCGGAGCTGCACGTGGCGCTGGCCGACTTCACCAATCCCGACAAGCTCCACGTCTGGACCCCGACCCAGGGTGCGCCCATGTACCAGATGGCGCTGGCCAAGGCCTTTGGCCTGGAGACTAGCCAGGTCCGGATCGTCTACGGCAATGTGGGCGGCGCGTTTACCGGCCGGGGGCGGGCCAAGCCCCACCATTTCATCGCAGCGCTCCTGTCCCGCGTCGCTGGCAAGCCCGTCAAGATCAAGGCCACCGGCGACGAAGAATTCATCATGTTCCGGGGTTCCGGCGAAACCCAGTACCGCTTCCGCACGGGCGTTACCCGGGACGGCAAGATCAGGGCTCTCGAGGCGGACGTGACCTTCGATGCGGGGGCCCACGCCGAGTGGGCCATGATCCTCTGGCTCCCGGCGCCCTACCTGAACTGGCTCTACAAGGTCGACGCCGTGCGCTACCGGGGCCGCTTCGTCTATACCAGCACCGTGCCCAAGGGCTCCCATCACGGGGGCATTTTTGGCCGGCTGTCGGCGGGCTGGATGCAGCACCTGAATCACGTCGCTGAAGAGCTCGGCATGGACCCGGCTGAGTTTCACCGGAAGAACGCCATCGACCCGGGGCATCACGCCCTGGATGGCAGCGACTTCGCCTCCTGCGGACTGAAGGAGTGCATCGACCGGGTGGTGGAGCGCTCCGGCTGGAAGGCCAAGTACGGCAAGCTGCCGCCCTACCGGGGTATCGGCATCGGCATCGGCGCCCAGGCCTCGGGCGGGAAGAATGCGGCCAACGATACGTCGGCGGCGATGATCAGGGTCGCCGACGACGGCGTCGTGACCCTCTATACGGGCATCCCGGACATGGGGCAGGGCTCCCACACGGTGATGGCCATGATTGCCGCCGAAGTCCTCGGTGTGGAGCCCGAGGACATCCGCATCGTCGGCGGTGACTCGGATATCACGCCCTTTGACTGGGGTGCATTTTCCCAGCGGGGCACCTTCACGACGGGCAACGCCGTGAAGCTGGCCGCGGAGGATGCCCGCGCCCAGCTGGCCGGGATCGTCGGTCCCCTGCTCGGCGTGGCCGCGACGGACCTTAAGTTTGCCCACCGGCGCGTGTGGGTGCGTGGTGAAACACCCGAGACAGCGGGCAGATCCTTCAGTTTCCGCGAGGCCATCGGCAAGGCGTTCAATGGTGTCCAGGGCCTGGCCATCATGGGTCGCGGGTCCTTCAACTCGCCGCGTCCGTCCGGGTCGCTGGCCTATTCCTTTGGAGCCCAGGTGGCCGAGGTGGAGGTGGACCCCGAGTCCGGCGCTGTGAAGGTGCTCAAGGTGACGGCTGCCCACGACCTGGGCCGGGCACTCAACCCGCTCGCCGTGGAGGGCCAGCTGGATGGCCAGGTGTTCTCCGGCATGAGCCAGGTGCTCTATGAAGAGTGCCGGATGGATGGCGGTCAGATCCTCAACCCGTCCCGGCTGGAGTACAAGCTCCCCCGCACTTACGAGCTGCCGGAGGTGGAGTACAT
>CAMBYH010000065.1 GCA_945872065.1 Arsukibacterium tuosuense | reverse complement strand
TGGGCCCAACAACTCAACAACTAACAAAACTAAGGTCCGGTACCTTTTGGGAGGTGGACGGTGACTTCGGCGCCGCCGAGGGGGCCGCGACCGATGTGGACCGAGCCTCCGTACAGGCCGACGATCTCCCGGACCACGGCGAGACCGATGCCCTGGCCGGGCACATCACCGCGCTGATCGGCGCGCCTGCCGCGATCAAGCACGGCCTCGGTCTGGTCGTCAGGAATGCCGGGGCCGTCATCCGCGACCACCACCACCAGGTTTTCACCGGTCTGCACGGTCACAACGATCTCGCTCCGGCACCACTTCCAGGCGTTATCCAGCAGATTGCCGAGGACCTCGTAGAGGTCGCCCTGCTCCGCGGGATAGCTGGCCCCCGCCGGAACCTGCAGCACGCAGCTCACCGGCTTGTCACGATGGATTTTCAGCAGGCTGGCCTTGAGTTCCGCAAGAATCGGCGCCAGAGCCACCGGCCGGGCAGCCAGGCTCCTGGGGCCCATCGCTGCGGCGCGCTTCAACTGGTAGTCGATCACGCTCTGCATACGGTCAACCTGTGCCGTCAGCGTGGCCCGATCCGGCACGGCCGCCTCGACTTCGTTGCGTACCACGGCCAGTGGTGTCTTCAGACTGTGGGCGAGATCGTCCATGGTCGTCCGGTAGCGCTCCATGCGCTGGCGCTCGGAGCGCAGCAGGGTATTGAAGCCCCGTCCGACGCCCTCAAGCTCCCGGGGATACTCCTCGCTGAGGGCATCCAGGCCACCCATCTCGATCTCGGCAATCTCGCCGGACATCCGGCGGAGCGGCTGGAGACCGAAGCGAATGGCGAGCCAGAGCGCCGCCAGCAGGACCAGCATCACCGCGGAGAACCAGCCCAGCAGCTGCCGGCGAAACTGGCCCAGCTGGCGCTCCGACGCTGCGAGGTCTGCCGCCGTGAAAACCTGGAAGGCCGGCGTGGCGGTGGGTCCCAGCTCCCAGTTGATGGCCACACCCAGCATCAGGGCCCGGGTCCCGTCGGCGAGGCTGCGCCGGGTCAGCGTGCGCTGACCCGCGTTGAGCGTCGCGCCGGTCGCCAGATCCACACCCACCGCTGAGGGGGAGCGCCACAGCGGCAGGCCGGAAGCATCGAGAATCTCTGCGTAGAGACCGGACCCGGGGCTACCCAGGCGGGGGTCCAGAAGCCGCTGTGGAACAACGAGGTTTCCGGACTCGTCAGGCTCTACCGCGCCGATCAGGGCCGTCACCTGGGTCTCCAGCTGGTCCACCAGCGCCTCCTCGGCACTGCGCTTGAAGACCAGATCGAGCACCACGATGGTGAAGCTGAAGGCAGCCACGAGCATCACCGCAGTGATGACCAACAGACGTGTGCTGAGGGAACTCCGCCGGCGAGCCATGTGGTCTTAAGGCTCAGTCAGGGTCCGGCGCGCGAGGGAGGCGATAGCCCTGACCGCGCAGCGTTTCGATGAGTCCCAGGGAGCGGTCGGGGTCGAGCTTTTTCCGGAGCCGGGTGAGCAGCACCTCGACCACGTTACTGTCCCTCTCCATATCCTGGTCGTAGAGCTGGTCGGTGAGCTCCTGCTTGCTCACGACGCGCCCGGCGCGCATCACCAGCAACTCCAGCAGTCGATACTCGTAGGCAGTGAGCGGCACCACCCGGTCCTGCACGCGGACTTCCTTCGCGTGGGTATTCATCTCCAGCGGACCAGCGCGCAGGATTGGCTGCGCCTGCCCTGCGGACCGGCGCAGCAACGCACTGATGCGCGCCTTGAGCTCGTCCAGGTTAAAGGGCTTCACCACGTAGTCGTCAGCCCCGGCATTGAGACCATTCACCTTGTCCTGCCAGTGGTCCCGGGCCGTCAGGATGAGGATGGGAAACGCGGAACCGCCGGCCCGGAGGCGCGTGACGAGTTCGACGCCGGAGCGGTCCGGCAATCCGAGGTCGACGATGGCGAGCTGTACGGCGAATTCAGCAGCAAAGTACTCACCCTCCGCCGCCGTGGCAGCTTCGTCCACGGCGAAGCCCGCGGCGCGAAGGCTACCCGCCAGTGACTGGCGGAGTGCGGTATCGTCTTCAACAATCAGGAGGCGCACAGGGTCAGCTCAGCGCAGGGAACCGGTGGCGGCGTCGACCCTGAACTCGCGCAGACGGCCATCCGGCGAGAGCACACGAATACGATAGACCGAGGCACCACCCTCAAGCTTGCGGTCAACCCGGACAACCTTGCCATCGGTCTGTTCGCGGACCATGGCCACCGCGGCATCCTCCGACACTTTCGTCGGCACCAGCGCCTCCTGAGCGCGGGCAGCTGGGCCGGTTAATCCGACCACCAGGACCAAGGCCAGGCAAGCGCGGGTAGCGCCGTGAGGGGTTAGGGTCGACATGGGAGGCATTGTCGAGGGTCGGTGGGGCCGTGGCAATGGCAGCCTCACTATCAGCGCATCGGACTGAACCCCTTATGAAGCAGGAGCGCCTTTAGGCGCGATGGCCCCACCGCCGACTGGCAAACCTGCGGGTCATGCGGCAAGCTTTCCCGGATGAACAGCACTCTCCAGCGGCTCCTCGACAACAACCGCACCTGGTCCGAAGGCATTCGGCTGCAGGATCCCGAATTCTTCTCCAAGCTGGCCGCCCAGCAGGGGCCCGAGTACCTGTGGATCGGCTGCTCCGACAGCCGGGTGCCCGCAAACCAGATTGTCGGGCTTTTGCCCGGCGAGGTGTTCGTGCACAGGAACGTCGCCAATGTGGTGGTCCATGCCGATCTGAACTGCCTGTCCGTCCTGCAGTTCGCCGTGGACGTCCTGAAGATCAGGCACGTCATCGTCTGCGGGCACTATGGCTGCGGCGGCGTGCGGGCCGCCTGCCAGAATGAGCGGATGGGACTGGTGGATAACTGGCTTCGGCACGTGCAGGACGTGGCCCAGAAGTACGCAGTTGCCCTGAGCGGGACCGGCTCCGCCACGGAACGGGTGAACCGGCTCTGCGAACTGAACGTGCTGGAGCAGGTGGCCAACGTCTGCCAGACCACGGTGATCCAGGACGCCTGGGACCGGGGCCAGAACGTGACCGTCCACGGCTGGATCTATGCGCTGCAGGATGGCCTGCTCCGGAACCTGAACGTCGGAGGGGCCTCTGCTGCGGACTTCCAGAGCAGCTACCGGGCCGCTCAGGACATTTACTTAAGCACCTGATTCACTGTAACTTACCGGCACTGAAGGACTATAGGCGCTCGGCAAGGTCTCACCAAGAAAGGCTGCGGGCAAGCGGTTACTTAAGGAGGAGACCATGACACGCTTCGTATCCGGATTTTCCCAGACCACCCTGTCGTCCCTGCTGGGGACCCTCATGCTGCTAGTCGTGGCGCTCCCCGGGGTCGCCCAGGCCAGCGACGAACTCAATAAGCGCGTGGCGTCCGCCACCGAGGTGCTGGAAGAACTCCAGCGCATTCCGGAGCAGGCCATCCCGCCGAATCTGCTGGATAATGCCTACGCGGTAGCGGTGCTGCCGAACGTCCTGAAGGGCGCCTTCTTCGTAGGGGGCAGTTACGGCAAGGGTGTACTGATGGTCCGGCAGGCTGACGGCAAGTGGAGCAATCCCGCCTTCATCAAGTTGGGCAACGTCAGTTTCGGCTGGCAGTTCGGTGGCCAGGGTGCCGACCTGGTGCTGGTCTTCCGGAGCCCGAAGGGCATCGACAACATTGCCCGGGGCAAATTCACCCTGGGCGGCAGCGCCTCCGCTTCGGCAGGTCCGGTGGGACGCACGGCCCAGGCCATGACCGACGGCGAGTTCAAGTCCGAGATCTACACCTACGCCCGGAGCCGCGGGGCCTTTATCGGCTTCGCGATGGACGGTGGCGTGATTTCCATCGACAAATGGGCGAACGCAGAGTGGTACGGCAGCACGACGAACGGCGATGCCAACCGCATTTTCACCGACCCGACGCTGGCCGCGCCGGCCGGTGCCCAGCCCTTGCTGACTACCCTGTCGACCATGGCCCCGCAGGTCAACTGGAAGGATTCGGCCCTGGCCAGTCAGGCACCGGCGCCCGCAACAGCGCCGGCGGCCAGCACCGAAAGCAAGACCTACGCGGTCGAAGATGGCGCAGCTCCCGCACCCGAGACCACCTTCTAGCCTGAACCCTGCAGGAGGGGTGCTTCGAACCCCTCCTGCAGGCACGCCTGCAATCCCGGCACCCCCATGGAACTCAGCAACAGTCACAATCTCCGGATCACACCACCGGAACCCGCGGACCTGAAATTCGGCATTCGGGTAACGATGGCTGCCAGTGATCCCATGCGGAGCCTGCTGGGTAGCACCTGGCACAATGAACACTGGTTCTCGTCCCGGGCAGAACGGGACGACGCTCTGGAGGCGATGGGCATGCGCCATGCCTACAGCCGAATCGGTGATACCCCCAGCATTCGACTCGCCCCTATCGAACGCTAGCGGATTGCCTGGCGCCGTGAAGTCTCCCGCGCGTTGCGCCCTGCCGTTCGCCGCGCTGGCCCTGCTCGCCAGCGGCAACGCGGCTGCAGCGGCAGAGGGTGAACTGCCGGAAGAGATCGTCGTCACCGCCGCCCGTTATCCCCTCCCCGCCCTCGACCTGGCCGGCAACACGACCCGTATCGGCAGCGAGGCCATTGCGCTGCTGAATGCGGCGCACATCCACGAACTCGGCACGCAGATCCCGGGCACCTGGATCTCCCGGGGCAGCGGCCAGGAACACCTCACGGCCATCCGCTCGCCGGTGCTCACTGGCCCTGGCTCCTGCGGCAGCTTCCTGATCCTGGAAGACGGCGTCGCGTCCCGCCCGACAGGCTTCTGCAACGTCAACGAACTGTTTGAACTCCCCTCGGAACAGGCCATGGCCGTGGAGGCGATCCGCGGTCCCGCATCCGCGCTCTACGGTTCCAATGCCGTGCACGGCACCATCAACGTGCTCCTGCCGGAGCCGGGCGAAAGGGAACTCGCCGTGAGCGGTGAGACCGGGCCGGACGACTACTACCGGGGGATGGTTCTCGGGAGCTTCCCGGGCGGTTCCGGCGACCAGGCCGGAGTGGTTGGCGGCCTGCTCTTCGACCACGACGGCGGCTTTCGTGACGAGTCGGATTACCGGCAGGCAAAAGGCTTTCTGAAGTACGCGAATAACCTGGACGCGGGCCGCCTGGAACTCGGCTTCAGCGGCAATCTCCTCAACCAGAACACAGCCGGCTTCATCGTGGGCGAGGACGCCTACAAAAATGAGGCGGTCCGCGTGACCAATGCCAATCCGGAGTCCTACCGGAATGCGAACAGCCAGCGATTACTCGCGCGCTGGCAACCCGCAGCCGACGAGGCCGGCAGCAGCTGGGAGGTGCTCGCGTTCCTGCGCCGCTCGGACATGGACTTTCTGCAGCACTTCCTGCCGGGCCAGCCGGTAGAGAAGAACGGCCAGACCAGCGGCGGGGTGACCGTGCTCAACTACGCCACGCTGGGCTCTGCCCGGGTCACGGCGGGTCTCGACCTGGAAGTCGCCAACGGCTGGCTCGAGGAATTCCAGGAGAACCCGGAGACCGGCACCCCGCCCCGGCCGGCGGGCCAGCACTACGACTACAGCGCCTGGCAGTGGCTTGCCTCACCCTATGCCCAGGCGGAACTGCCGCTGACGGGGCGTCTCACCCTGGTGGGCGGCCTGCGCCTCGAGTGGCTGCGTTACGACTACGACAACCGGATGCTCGACGGGACAACCCGGGACGACGGCACGTCCTGCACGCCCACCTGCCTTTTCAACCGGCCCGCCGACCGCAGTGACAGCTTCACCAACCTCGCGCCAAACCTTGGCCTGCTGTTCCGGCCCGGGGACGACACCACCGTCTACGCCACCTGGCGCCGGGGCTTCCGGGCGCCCCAGGCTGCGGAGCTCTATCGCCTGCAGGCAGCGCAGAACGTGGCCGACCTGAACTCCGAGGAAATCGACAGCCTGGAACTGGGCTGGCGGTGGCAGTCGCCCCGACTGCAGGTCGAGGCCGTGGCTTACACCATGCGCAAGGACAACTACATCCTGCAGGATTCAGACCGTTTCAACGTGAGTAACGGGGCCAGCGAGCACAAGGGCGTCGAACTCGGCCTGGAGGCCCGCAGCGAGCTGGGCTTTTATGCGTCGCTGGCCGGCTCCTGGTCACGCCAGACCTACGCCTTCAACGCGTCGACCCCCGGCGAGACCATCGTGAGCGGCAACGAGATCGACACGGCGCCGGAGACCCTCGGCAGCCTGCGGCTGGGCTGGAAGCGCAACCCCTGGCTCGCCCAGGCAGAGTGGGTCCATCAGGGGGGCTATTACCTGACAGCCCAGGAAAACCAGAAGTACCCCGGTCACGATCTGCTGAACCTGATTGCCGCCTGGTCCTTTACGCCAGCCTGGACGGCCACCATCCGGGTGAACAACGTTACTGACAAGCTCTACGCTGACCGGGCGGACTTCGCCTTCGGCAATTACCGCTACTTCCCGGGCCGGGAAAGGGCCACCTTCGTCGAACTGGCCTGGCGGTTGCAGTAGGAGCGCCTTTAGGCGCGATCCCCTTCCCGCGAGAATCGAGTCCGCGAGTCTCGAGCGGGAAGGGGATCGCGCCTAAAGGCGCTCCTACACGGCGGACCACTGGGACCAGTCGCGCCGGTTCTCGGCCACGTGGAACAGCGCCGCGATGACGCGGCGGTCGTACTGGGTGCCGGCGTTGCGCAGTAACTCCTCCAGCGCCGCCTCGATGGAGACGCCCTGCCGGTAGGCCCGCACGCTGACCAGCGCGACGAAGGCGTTGGCCACGGAAAGAATGCGGCCGGAGAGGGACATCTGCTGCTCCGTGAGGCCCCGGGGATAACCGCTCCCGTCGAGGAGCTCCTGCTTCTGGGCGATGACCTCCAGCACCGGGCCCTCGAAGTCCAGGCCCTTCAGCAGCTGCAGGCTGTAGTCCACATGCTTGCGCAGCAACTCCCGGTCTGCAGTGGTCAGGGGCCCGGTCTTCGTGAGCAGTTCGCTGGGGAGCATGATCTTGCCGATATTCGCGAGCGTCGCGGCCAGACCCAGGGTTTCCCGCTCGGCATCCGGCAGGCCCAGCTCCAGGGCCACCGCCTGGGCCACCTCCGCCATGCGGTTGGCGTGGTGCGCGGAGAACGGATCGTGGAGGTCCACCACATCGGACAGCGTGCTGACGAGATCCCGCAGCAGGTCTGCATGGTGCTGCTCGACCACCTTCAGTTCAGTGACGTCGCTAAGCACCAGCAGGACCAGCTGCCGGCGCTCCCCGATGCGCTCCACCGGAATGAGGCTGGTCTGGTAACTGCGCAGCCCCCCGCCCAGCGTCAGGGGCAGCACGCAGTGGACCGACGTGCGCTGCCGGCGCACCTCTTCACTGAGCGGCGCGAGCAGCGCCGCCGTGCCATGCCCGAAGATGCCGGCGAGGGGCCCGCCCACCAGCCCGGCAATGCTGCTCCGGGCGGCAGTGGCCGTCGCCTGATTGGTGAACACCACCTCCTGGTCCCGGTTGATCAGCACCGTGAGCACGTCCACGTTGTCGGTAATGGTGTGGAGCAGGTCCGTCTGGCGCTGGAGCTTCGCGGCCTTGTCCCGGAGTTCTGCCGCCTGCTGGCCGGCCCGCACACTGCTGCCGTGGCGCCAGGCAGCCACGGTAAGGGCGGCAATAGCGACGAGGAGCAGGGAGAGTGTTGCCATTAGGAAGGTACGCCGTTCGTTGGCGCCGCTCAGTGCCTCCGTCGCCTGCACCTGCTGAACCAGCACCCATTCGTTGCCAGTCCTGGCCTCGCTGCGGAGGGCCTGGCCGCGGATCCGCCGGCTCACCTGCAGCACCGGCGTACCCCGATAGTTGTCGAGGCTCGCGAAGCCGTCAGGGGACAGAACGGCCACCACCTCGGCGAGCTGGGCATCCGCCTGGGGGCGGTCCAGCGGCATGCTGCGGCGAAGGGCGTTCGCACCCTCCCGGGTGGGCGAGAGAAAAACGACGCTGTCATCCCGGCGGGCGAGCAGCAGCGTTTCACTGTCCTCGGCAAAGGAAGGGCCGCGACCGAGGAGCGGAAACAGCTCCTGCGTCGCGCTGCGCACGCCGAGCACGACGCCAGAGGGCCCGCCCCCCGTCTGCAGTGGACCGTTGGCCAGGGAGCCCGACACCGGGTTTACGGGCACCGCAACGACGAGCATGGCCCGGTCTTCCGCATCCAGCACCAGATCAACCACGGGCTGGGACGGAGTCGCCAGCGCGCGCCGCGCCACCTCCCGGTAGGTAACCTCTACGCTGCCGAGACCCGGCGTGACTGCAACCGGGGTGAGGTCTGCGTCCAGGAGGGCCAGTCCGGAGGTCGCCGACTGGGGCAGGTTCGCAGGAATCCGCGCGCCGGCATCCGGCAGGTAGCCGCCCCGCTCCGCCGCCGCCAGGATCAGGTTCCGCAGATAGGCCTGCTGGGCCGGTTCGCTGCCCAGTTCCGGAGACTGGCGCGCCTGGGTAACCTGCCAGAGATAGAGCTGCAGCGACGCGTTGTGGGCCAGCTCCTGCAGGGCACGCCGATCGGCAGCCAGCAGTCGCGCCACGGAGTCCGCCTTGGCGTCGGCGACGAGTCCCAGCCGGGACTCCCACTGCAACAGATCCCGCTGCCGCTCTCCCTTTATATAGACATTGATCAGGAGGGCGCCGAGACCAATCAGCAGCAGCAGCGCGACCACCGCAATGGCCACTGGCGATATGGCCCTGGGGTTGCCCGGCGCTGCGTTCATCGCGGGACTAAGGTCATGCGGGCGGGAGGTAAATCCACCAGCGGGAAGCGTTGAGGGAAAACACCGGGACGTAGTGCACCACGTCCTGGTCTGGCAGTACTGCCTGGACCTGATTGTCGAGAATCAGCGTCTTCCCGCCCCGGGAGACCGCCAGCACCGCGTGGGGCACCCGCAGGTTGGTGTCCTGCACGACGACCAGGCGCAGATCGTCCTCCGGGTACCCGAGCCAGCGCAGGGAAAAAAGCTTGGTGATGACGTAGTCCTCGCAGTCGCCGCCGTTGCGGAAAAACTCCCGGGGGATAGCCCAGTAGTCTTCGACGCCGTAGTTGTCCAGGTCGAGCACGTAATCCCGCGTGTTGGCAAAACGGTTCACGGCCTGCAGCTGTTCCCGCTCCGGCAGGCCCCGAGTCTTCGCGAGAAAGGCCAGCCACTCGGCGAGATGGCAGCGATTGAAGGTCTTCGCCCCGCAATCGCCTTCTTGCAGGTCGTCCCGGAGCTGGCGTTCGAGCACCCGCAGCCACTGGGGAAAGTCCGCGATGCGCTCCTGGGGCAGCTGCCGGTAGCCAAACAGCTCGTTGGGAAACGCTCCGGCGGCGCTGGCCAGCAGACATAAGAGTGCCAACGCCACGATCCGGGCCCCGGACCGTCTCAAAAGAGACCGGGTTAATGGCGAGTTGAAGAAGAGTGTTGTAGTGTTCTCCAAGGTCACGGAACTACAACAAAAAGCCTTATGGAAAGCAAGCTTATGCACGTCGTCTGGCGCGTCCTGCGGCCCTGCCTTCTGCTGGTTCTGGCGCTTCCGGGCCTCGCCCTGCCGCGTCTGACCCTGGCCCAGGCCGAGAACGCCGCGAGTGAAGGTGCCATCCAGACTGAGTTCGACGCCGCCCTGCAGTCCATTGAGGCCGATCGGCTGCGCACGGCCCGCCAGCAGCTCACCACCCTGCTCGCCGCCAATCCGTCCCTCAGCCGGGCCCGGCTGGAACTGGCCCGCGTCAACTACCTGTCCCGGGACTACGCAGCCGCCCGGAGCGACGCCCAGCAGGTGCTGGACGACCCCAACACGCCGCCCACCGTGCGCGCCACGGTGCTGGCCTTCCTGGCGCAGATCGATGCGGATGAACGCCGCTACGCGGCCCGGCACCAGTGGTCCCCGTCCTTCTATGGTGGCGTGATGTACGACTCCAACATCAACTACGGGCTGGCCCAGGACATCATTGATATTGGCGGACTGCCCTTTGAAGTGTCGCCGGATTCTAAAGAGCAGAGCGGCTGGGCTGCCGTCGTCAACACGGGGATCGCCCACACCTTCAACCCCAACCGGCCTTTCGAAGCCGGCGAGTACACGGGCAATTTTGTCTGGCAGAGCGAAGCCAATGCCTACTACCGGGCGTACTTCGACGACAGCGACTTCAACCTGGGCGTGCTGACGGCCCGCACAGGCCCGGCCTGGATCGTGCCCGGGCGCTGGCGGGCCTACGTGGCCCTGCAGGCGGATCAGATCTTTCTGGGCGGCGAGAGCCTCGCGCTCTTCGGCAGCCTGAACCCCGGCGCCGTCTGGCAATTGGGTGAAGACTGGGAGGTAGCGGTGGATGGCATCGTCACCCGGCGCGACTACCAGAACTCGGAGGACAGCGGCCGGGATGGCTGGTACGAGGCCGGCAACCTCTCGGTGGGCAGGTACTTCCGGCAGCGCAGCCTGCTGGTGCAGGTGGGTGCCACCTACGCCAACTTCGACGCCGATGACGAACCCTTCAGCTACCAGGGTCCGGAGGTCTTTGCCGGGTTCAACACCGCGGCCTGGACGAATGCCTCGGTTTTCGCCCGGGTTGGCTATCGCTGGTACCACTTCTATGGCGAGGAACCCGGCTTCGGCAACCAGCGGGATGACGAGGAACTGCGAGCCGTCATTGGCTTCCAGCAGGACTTCCGGGAGGGCTGGCTGGAGAAGTGGGCCCTGATCGGCAGCTGGGCCTATACGGACAACCAGTCCAACGTGCCGCTTTACGAGTACGACCGCAATCAGGTCAGCCTGGGCTTGTCGCGGACTTTCTGAGACGCGCGTCACGGAATCCTGCAGCGCACCGTGAAGAGCGGCGCGGCATGGTGTAGAAGAGCTACTGACTAGAAACAGAATTACCGGCCAATCGCGCCAGGGCAGCTGCAAGCCCAAGAGACGCGGTACCGGAACGACGGGGAAGAATCATGCAGAAGTTACCGGCCTTTATCGCAGTCGCCTTGCTGGCACTGCCCTTGCTGACGCTGCCCTTGCTGACAGGGAGTGGGCTGGCCCACGCGGACACCGTGGCGCGATCCAACAGCGATTGCGCGGAACTGCTCGAGCGCTGGGCGGGTGATCCGAAGGCGGCACCGAAGCGGGACATCGACGCCTGCAAGGACCAGCTGGCCGCCACATCCCCGACCGACCCGGCACCCGCCGCACTGGCCAGCACCGACCCCTGCTCCGCTGGTCCCACCGCCGGGGATTCGGTGCTCTGCTGGGGCCCCTGGGGCGCGCTGGCGCCAGCCGCAGCCGCACCGCTGGTCGCCCTCAACCTGCCCGAGAGCCCCATCGACTGCGACGTCATCTCCGAACTGGCCGCCCAGTGCGTCCCGAAACTCGAACCCATCCTGCCCATTGAAGGCTGCGCCCCAGGCACGCCCTGCGGCTTTGCCACCATCGTGAGCGGCCCCACCAGCACCGGTGATCCGGAGAACACGGAGTTCGGCCGCTTCGATCTGGCGCCGGATGGCACCACCTTCGACGTGTCGCCCGAGAGCGGTGGCGAGATCAACTCGGTGCCCATGACCACCACCGTGACCCCGCGGCCCGACGGTGACGGCAACCTGCGCGCCACGGGCACCCAGGGCGACGTGGGCTCCCGGCTGATTGCCCGGGTGCAGCAGGATGAGGACGGCGACGTGCTGCTCGCCGCCAACATCTGGACCCACGGCACCCGGAGCAATGCCCAATCCGGTTACTTTGCCTGGGGCAACGCCACCAGTCAGGCCGGCCTCAATGCGCTCAATGCCGGCAACGTAACTCTGCATTTCAGCGGCCCCATGTCGGTGAACAATGCGACGACGGGGAACATGACCCTGCAATTCGGCGGGAGCCCCACCTGGTCCGGTACCTGGACCAACCCGGCCTACAGCTTCGGCGCTGGCGGCGTGGTGTCGGGCGCCAACCTGATTTCCCAGCCCACGCAGTTCACGGACAACGTGGTGGGCACCGGCAACTTCGTCCAGGGCGCGCTGGTGGGCGAAGCCGGCGGACCCCGGGGCATCACCCATATCATCGACGTCACGCTGGCCGGCCAGGGCCGCATCAAGGATGTGGGCCTGCTGCGGGAGATTGTGCCCGGTCTGCCGATCAGTCCCTGAGCCAACGCAATAACGTAGTAGTACTGAGAAACCCCATGAACATCTGCAAGCCTGCCGCCGCACTGCTGCTGATCATTGCTGGCGCCACCGCCCAGGCGGCCAGCCTCACCCTGGTCCCCTCTGCGGCCACGGTGGCACCGGGCGGCGCCTTCACGGTTAATCTGGTGCTCGACGCGACGGGCACACCCGGCATGCACCCGGGCACCTTCAGTGGCCAGATCCTTCTCGACTTCAACAACACCCAGCTCAGCTACGGTGGCTTCGTGGCCGCCAGCGGCGTCACGTTTTACCTGCCGCCGGCCGGGGCCACCAATGGGAACACCCAGACCGTGGGCTTTGGCTTCGTCAAGCCCGGCGACGTGGGTACTGTTGGCACGTTTTCCTTCACAGCGCTCGGGGCACCAGGCACTCTCGCCAGGCTGGGCCTCGTCGACGGGGACGACTTTTTCGGCAGCAGTTTCGTGAACAATGTGCCCACCGATCAGCGCTTCACACCGATCTTCACCGGCGCCCAGGTGAGCATCGTGCCGCTGCCCGCCAGCCTCTGGCTGCTCGGCACGGCCGTGGGTGCACTGGGCCTGCGCCGGCGCTTCCGCCCCACTGCCGGCTGAGCAGCGCGCCGTGCGGGCCGCTGCGCCGGTCGGCACGCTGGCCCTCGCTCTTCTCCTGACCTGCGCGCCGGCGCTGAGCGCGCCCGCCCAGGATCCCGACTGGCACATTCCCATCACTCCGGCCACAGCCGGGGACTCTCCAACGCCGGACGCCGCCCGCCTCCAGGCAGCGCTGGTCCGCTACCAGACCATCGCCACTGCGGGCGGCTGGGAAGAACTGCCTAACGGCACCAGTCTCCAGCCGGGCCGACGGGACGCCCGCGTGGTCGCCCTGCGGGACCGCCTGCGCAAAAGTGGTGACTTCGAGGGCCTGCCCGGCACCGCCGACGCCTGGTTCTTCGACGCCGGATTACAGCGGAGACTGGAGACTTTCCAGGGCCGCCACGGCTTGCCCGCCACGGGCATTCTCGACGAGCGCACGCTCGCCGCCCTCAATGTGCCGGCGGCCGCCCGTGTGCAGCAGCTGCAAACCACGCTGCTGCGCTGGACCTGGCTGCCCCGCGACTTCGGCGACCGCTATCTCTGGGCCAACGTCCCCGGCGGCTATCTGGAGCTGAGGGAGAACGGCGTGCCCACGCTCTCGATGCGCATCATCGCCGGTCATCCGGACCGGCCAACGCCCAGCTTCGAGGATACGGTGACGGGCATCGTAGTGAACCCCACCTGGTCCGTGCCCCGGCGGATCGCCGTGGAGGACCTGCTGCCCACCCAGCAGGAAGACCCGACGTTTCTGGCGCGCCTGGGTATCCGCGTCTTCAGCTCGGGACCGGATGGGCCGGGCGGGGAGCTGGACGCCACGCGCATCGACTGGCGCCAGGTCAGCGCGGACCGCTTCCCCTACCGCCTGCGCCAGGATCCCGGGCCACTCAACAGCCTGGGCCGGCTGAAGTTCGTGCTCACCAACCCCTGGGACATCTTTCTACACGACACGCCGTCGAAGCGCCTCTTCGACCTGAACAGCCGCACGCTCAGTTCAGGGTGCCTGCGCCTGGAGAAGCCGGAGGAACTGGCGGAGCGGCTGGCCGGCGGGCCGCTGGGGGCGGGCGCCTTCC
>CAMBYH010000064.1 GCA_945872065.1 Arsukibacterium tuosuense | reverse complement strand
CAAACCCGGTGCCTCTTAGCCGTTAGCAGCCGCTGGTCTGGGGACTAATGGCCGGGTTCTGGCCCGCAGTCGCGGGGGGCGAATAGGCGACTCCGCAGGGCTTGCCTGAACCCGCACTGGCGTGGCGCCAGACGCCGTCTGCGTAGATGAAGCTGGCAGTTTCTGCATCGCCGAGCATGAGGGGCAGCGTGGCTGCAGAGGGATAGCCGTAGGTCATTGCCACGACACCCCGGGCACCCTCGATCACTGGCGGCCGGTTCCCGGCGAGCCAGCGGGAGTGGCCGAGTTCGGCGGCGGTCGTGGCGCTGCGGGACAGGACGGTCACCTGCGCCAGCCGCGCTTCCGTGGCGATGCCGGCGTGCCGGGGCACGGCCACGACGGCGCCGGCGCCAAGCACCGCGATAAGGATCGCCACATTCAGCCGACTGATCATTTGACCAATGTCGGGGAATAGCGCCGCAGCGTCTGTGACGGGACTCCCAGAGCGGCAGGACCAGGCCCGCCCGGGAGCCGGAGCCACGGGAGGCAGGCGTTTCAGCCCGAACTGTGCGGTAACGCATTACTGCCCGGCCTGCAACTGTGAGCGCGTTCTCACGGACTTCACATAGTCCGGCCGTAGATTAGCGGGCATGCCCCCTGCGCACGGGGGTCTGCGGCCAGTTTCTTCAGCGGGCCGGTCGGCGTGGGTCTGGCGTGGGTTCGGGCATCGATGAAACTGCTTCTGGTCGAAGACAATCCTGCGGACGCGGACTTTCTCGCTGCGTCGCTGCGGCGCCAGCGTGCGGGCGATATTGAGCTCGTCAATGTCCAGACCCTGGCAGAGGCTGCAGCCCAGCTGAGCCTCGACAAATTCGATGTGGTGCTGCTCGACCTGCACCTGCCGGACGGCTCGGGCCTGCAGTGCCTGGACGCGATCCAGGCCGTGGATAACGAGATCCCGATCGTTGTGCTGAGTGGCCAGGACGACGAGGAGTTCGCCGTCAGCATCCTGAACAAGGGCGCCCAGGATTACCTCGTCAAGTGGGAAGGCCAGGGACGGACGATCCTCCGCTCGATCCGCTACGCCATTCAGCGCAAGAAGTCGGATATCCGGCTGAACTATCTGGCCCAGTACGATCCCCTTACCGGCATCCCGAACCGCCAGTTCTTCAACGACCAGCTCACCCGCGCCACGGCCCGCGCCCGCCGGGACGGCAGGAAGGTGACGCTGCTGTTTCTCGATCTCGATGAATTCAAGGTAGTCAACGACACCCTCGGCTACGACATCGGGGACCGGCTGTTGAAGGAGGTGGCAGACCGCATCCGGCGCACCGTCCGCACCGGCGACGTGGTGGCGCGCCTGGGCGGGGACGAGTTCGCCGTTCTGCTGGAAGGTCTTTCGGGCCCGCGCGAGGTGGAGGCCGTGGCGACCGGGCTGCTGGAGGTCGTTTCCCGTCCTTACCAGATCGCCGAACGGCAGCTGATGATCACGACGAGCATCGGAATCACGATGTACCCGAATGACAACGCCGATACCCAGATGCTGCTCAAGAATGCGGACATCGCCATGTATCAGGCCAAGGAGAACGGGAAAAACAACTTCACGTTCTTTCACCAGAAGATGCATGCCGATCTCATGGAATACCACGCGCTCGAGCATGACATCCGCGAGGCGCTGCAGCTCGGCCAGTTCCACCTGGCCTACCAGCCCAAGGTGAACGTCCACATCCACCAGCTTCAGGGTCTCGAGGCCCTGCTGCGCTGGACGAGCCCAAGCCGGGGCAATGTCGGGCCCAGCGAGTTCATCCCCGTGGCTGAGGAGAGCGGGCACATCATTCCCCTGGGCTACTGGGTCCTGGACGAGGTCTGCAGGACCATCAGGGGCTGGCAGGACAAGGGCCTCACGGTGGTGCCCGTCTCGGTGAACGTCTCGGCACGGCAGTTTCAGCAGCCGGACTTCCATAAGCGGGTGGCGGCGATTCTTGGCAGGCACGGCATTGAAGCGGGCCTGATCGAGATCGAGCTGACCGAGGGCCTGGTGATGGAAGACACGGCGGCTGCCCAGAGAGAGCTTGCGGAACTCAAGAAGATCGGGCTGCGCATCTCCATCGACGATTTCGGCACGGGCTACTCCTGCCTCAGCTACCTGCGACGCTTTCCTATTGACGTACTCAAGATCGACCGCTCTTTTGTGCAGGAGATCGGCAGCAGTCGTGATGGCGAGAGCATCATCGACGCCATCATCTCCCTGGCGAAGAGCCTGCGGCTCGAGACCGTCGCCGAGGGCGTGGAGACCCCGGCCCAGCTGAACTACCTCCTGGATCATGGGTGTCATGTCGTCCAGGGCTTCCGGTTCGGCAAGCCGATGGATGTTAGCCTGATCGAGCCGCTGCTGGCGGCGCTTGGGGAGGGCGACACCAATTCCACCGCCGTGCGTCGCGTGCTGAAGGGCTTCGGATGACCACTCATGCGCAGGCCTATGCCGAGCTGAGTCCGGAGCTGCAGCGCACTCTCGAGTCCAGTGGTGTTGGTGTCTACTCTTTCGATGCCGCCAGCGGCCGCTTCGTCATCGACGCGACCTGCCGGCGGCTGTTCGATATCGATGAGTCGATTCAGCTCTCGCCGGAGATCATGGCGACCCGCATTCACCCGGATGACCTGCAGCGCTACTGGTCGGCGGCTGCCGACAGCATGAAGACGGGTACGTTGGCCTGCGACTACCGCGTGGTGCATCAGAATGGCGCCATCCGCTTTGTGAGCAGCCGAGGACACCTGCAGCCCGGAGCCCCGGGATCACCACCCCGGCTGCAGGGCGTGTGCATCGACGTCACAACACTGAGAGGGCTGGAAACCCAGCTGCTGGCCAGCGAGTCCCGGATGCAGGAGCTGGCCGATGGCGTGCCGGGTCTCTTCGCCTACCTCGACCGTGATCTGGTGATGCGGTTTCTAAGCGCCCAGTACGACCGGTTCTACGGCTACCCCCGGTCCAGGCACCTGAACCAGCATATCTCCACGGTGATCTCGGCCGAGTCTTTCGCTGAGCGGGGCCCCATGTATGAGCGCTGCCTGGGCGGCGAAGTGGTCCAGTATCAGGAAGCGCGCCGGATGGCGAACGGCGAGGAGCGCTACTACTCCGTGACCTATCAGCCCCACCGCTCTGCCGCAGGTGAAGTGGTGGGAATCCTGTCTCTGGCCATGGATGTCACCGATCAGCGGGGGGCCCAGCAGGCGCTGGAACGAAAGTCCGAGGAACTGGAGCGCTCGAATCAGGAGCTGGAACAGTTCGCCTATGTGGCCTCCCACGACCTCAAGGCCCCACTGCGCGCCATCGACATCCTCGTGGACTGGCTGCAGGAAGACCTGCAGAGTTACACCGGCGGCGAGGTGACGCAGAACCTCGACCTCCTGAAGCAGCGTACCGCAAGGCTCCACCGGCTACTGGACGATCTCCTGGCCTACTCCCGCGCGGGCCGCAAACCCGGCGAAATCGTGGATCTGGACACCCGACTGCTCGTGGAGGATCTGTTTATCCTGCTCGCTCCTCCGGCGACGATGCAGCTTGCAGCTGATCCCTCGCTGCCCGTTATCAATGCACACCACGCTCCGCTTGAGCAGGTGCTGCGCAACCTCATCAACAACGCCATCAAGCACCACCCCACCAGGAACGGCAGTATCCGGGTTTACGCCCAGGACAAGGGCGACGAGGTTCTGTTCGCCGTGGAAGACGACGGCTGCGGAATTCCCCGGGAATTCGCGGAGAAGGTCTTCCAGATGTTCCAGACGCTGAAGCCCCGGGACGAGATCGAGGGCAGCGGCATGGGCCTCGCCATCGTCAAACGCATCGTCGAGTGGCAGGGCGGCCGGATCTGGTTCCATGGCGGCCCCGCGGGCTGCGGCACGGTGTTCAAGTTTACGTGGAAGAAAGTGGCCCGTGATCTGGCCAATGTGACCCGGAATGAGGTGATCGATGAGCGACATGAACAAAACCGTACATATCTTGCTGGCTGAGGATGACCTGATCGACGAGAAGGCATTCCTTCGAGCGATCCAGAAACTCCGCATCACCAATCCGGTCACTGTGGCCCGCGATGGCGTCGAGGCCTGGGACATCCTGAAGGGAAACCAGGGCAAACCGCCCCTGCCCCGCCCCAACCTGCTGGTGCTCGACATCAACATGCCGCGCATGAACGGGCTTGAACTTCTGGAGCGCATCCGGGACGACGCTGAGCTTCACGATTCGATCGTCTTCATGCTGACCACGTCCAACGACGACGGGGACAAGATCGATGCGTTCAACCTGAACGTCGCCGGCTATATGCTGAAATCCGACGTGGGCAACAGCTTTGTGAAGGCCGTGGAACTCGTGGACAACTACTGGCGGGTAGTGGAGTTTCCCCGGTCTACGGGCGTTCACAAGGCCATCGGCGGAGACGATCGCCGGGACTACGTACGGCACCCGGATTCCCGGGGCGTGCTGTAGGAGCGCCTTCAGGCGCGACCGGTCGCGCCTGAAGGCGCTCCTACTTGCCGCAGGAGTCTTCCGCCTCGATCACCAGCGCGCTGATCTCTGACTGGACAGCGTCCTGGCGCTTCTCCGACGGTTTGCTCTTGTCCAGGGCCGCATCGGCCTTCTTCGCGACCTCAGCGTCGTCCGAGCTTGAGGCCGTCAGCAGCATGGCGAGCTTGAGGTCGCTGGCAGAGAGCTTGCCGGAGACAAACTTCCAGGCGCAGTCACACTGGGTCGCGGTCAGCCCGTCGACCTTGCAGATCTCTGCATCAAACGTGGCGCGGGATGCGCCGCCCTCGCCGTCCGAGTCCTGGGTAGAGGCCAGCCCTGGCGCGAGCGCCAGTACGAGGCTGAGAGTCAGTGCAGACATGCATTTCACGGCTTGGTCTCCGTTCAACAGTCCCTGCAATCTTCGCCTATTCGCCCACGCCAGTCACCTGGGCCGTCCAGGCCCAGATCCGCTTGCGGATTACGGGATCCAGGGCCAGGGGCGAGGGTAGCGCCTCCTTGCAGTAGGCAAAGTACTTGCCCGTGACGCCGTCAATGTCCGGGGAGGACGCGACATGGATGTGGGTCCGGGCGCCCTTTTCCGGCGTGTTCAGGCGCAACAGGGAGCCGATGCCAAACACGAACCAGGAGCCCCATTTAACGATACCGGTCAGGTTTCGGTAGATGGTGGTGTTCACGAAATAGCCCGGGGACACGGCATTGACCGTGACGCCGCTGCCCTTGAGTCGCTCAGCCAGCTCGAGGGTGAAGTAGACATTGCAGAGCTTGGCCCGGTGGTAGGCGGCAAAGGACGCGCCGTTGGAGAACGGGCTGCCCTTCCAGATCTTCTCGTTATTCAGGTCGTCGAAGTCCAGGCCTGGTCCGGCCTTGTGGGCGTCAGAGGAGATCGAGACGATGCGGGCGGGCGCGCTCTTCTTCAGGAGATCGAGCAGGAGGTGCGTCAACAGGAAGTGGGCCAGGTGGCAGGTGGCCACATGGAGCTCCCAGCCGTCCGCACTGAGCCGGCGCACCGGGTCGGTGATCCCGGCATTGCAGACCAGGATATGCAGCGCGGGATAGCGGGCCTGCACGTGACTGGCGAGCGCCTGGACTTCTGCCAGGGAGGACAGGTCGCAATAGACGAATTCGGCCGCCTGCCGCCCTGTCAGCCGATTGATCTCGTCCCGGGTGCGGGTGCCCGCTTCGCCCTCCCAGTCGACGATGACCACCCGGGCGCCCAGCCTGGCAAGCTCAAGAGCCGTCACGCGACCCATGCCCCGTGCGCCGCCCGTGATCAGTGCTGTCTTTCCCGCGAGTTGCATCATCCCTTTATACCAGCAGTCCGCGTTGCCGCAACCAGGCCTGTGCTTCGTCGGCGTCTTCCTCGAACCAGCGCCGGGCGGATCCGAGGCGAAAGCTGTACCCCCAGGCGTCCATGTCGGCAAACAGCCGCTCGCGACTCCAGCCGGCGGCGGTGAGCCGGGTGCCCAGGAGGATCTGCAGGTAGCACACAGCGTCCTCTTCGGCCACGTCCCCTCCTGCATCCCGGTGCAGGCTGGCCCGGCGCTCCGGTGGCATGCAGATAAAGTGCGCCGCTTCGTGCAGCACGGAGTGCAGGGGCGTGTCGGGCCTGGCGTAGAGCCGCTCGCCGGACAGCCCGGCCTCCGGAGCGCCCCAGTAGGTTCCGGGGATCTCTTCGCCGTCGGTCAGCAGGATGAGCTGCAGCCCGAAACTGGCGACCAGTCCGGCGACCAGCCGGCAGTCCGTGTCCTGCAGCGTCAGCACAGCGCTCATCGTTGGCTTTCCAACCGCAACCACCCTAGGCTTCTCTCCGCATTATGCAGGGGCAGAAGAAACACAAGGGAGCCGCGCCAGGCTGGCCGGCCTTCCCGTCGCCGCTCACCCTGGCCGGGTTGCTCGACAGCCTGACCGTTTCCCAGTGGTGGTCGCCGGAAGAGCTCGCGCTGGCCCAGCAGCCGCAACTCGCGTGGCTGGTCAAATGGGCCAGCACGGAAGTTCCCTACTATCAGGAGTCTGCGTGGGTCCGCCCTGCGAGCCAGGCACTGGCTGCAGTTCTGGCGCAGGAGCCGGCGCGCTTTCCGGAGGTGTGGCGCACTCTGCCGCTGCTGACCAAGCCGGAACTCCGCAGGCAGGGGCAGGCGCTGCACGCCCGGACAGTACCCCAGAGCGATAAGCCTCTTAAGCCAGTGCTCACGTCCGGCTCCACCGGCATTCCAGTAGAGGTACGGTCCACCAGCACCACCCGCCAGATCTGGAACGCACTCACGCTTCGCGAGCACCTCTGGTCCCGCCGGGACTTCACCAAGCGGATGGGCGCCATTCGCTACATAAGCCAAGAAAAGCGGGGCGGTGAAGGTACGGTGCGCAGCGGCTGGGGCGCGCCGGTGGCTTTGCGCTACCGAAGCGGCCCGTCCTCCTTCATGCACATCGGGAACTCCATGGAGACCCTGGCCGACTGGCTGCTGCGCTTCGATCCACACTACCTGCTTGCCTACCCCAGCATCCTGGAGCCGCTGATGGATGCCATGGCCACGCGGGGCGGTGCGCCGCCATCCCTCGAGGAGATCCGCCTGATCTCGGAGCCGCTGGACCCGGGCGTGGAGGCACGACTCCGCGGGGAATGGCAGGTGCGCAGCACCGACATCTACTCAGCCAACGAGGTGGGCTACCTGGCTTTTCGCTGCCGGGAGCAGGGCCGTCTGCACCTTCAGTCCGAGGCCGTGCTGGTCGAGATTCTCGATGAGGCCGGGCAGGCCTGCGCCCCGGGCGAGTCCGGCCGGGTGGTGATCACGGCGCTGCACAACCTGGCCACACCGCTATTGCGTTACGAACTCGGCGACTACGCGACAGTTGGCGAACGCTGCCCCTGCGGGCGCGGGCTGCCGGTTCTGGGCCGGGTGCAGGGCCGGGTGCGCAACCTGGTGCGGACGCCCGATGGCCGGTACTTCTGGCCCAGCCAGCTCATGGGGATCCGGTCGGTGACGGCGATCATCCAGGCACAGTTCGTGCAAACTGCCCTCGATACGGTGGAAGTGCGGGTGGTCTGCTCCCGCGCCTTAAGCCCCGCAGATATTGCTGAGGCCGTGGCCAAGACGCACCGGGCCCTGGGCTACCCCTTCGAGGTTGTGGTCGTCCCGGTCGAGTCGATCCCCCGGGGCCCCACGGGCAAGTTCGAGGAGTTTCTGTCGCTGCTGGGCAACGACTAGCCAAGCCTGAGGAACAATGGAGCGGGTGATGGGAATCGAACCCACGTTAGCAGCTTGGGAAGCTGCAGTTCTACCATTGAACTACACCCGCTTCGGAGCGCGATTCTAGAACATGACGCTACCGAGTTTCACTGATCTGGGCCTGGCGGCGGTGGTCCTGATCATCGCGGTGATCCCGGCCGCCCTGACGGTGCTGGCTGTGGCTGGCATCCTCGAGTCTGCCCCGTGGCGAACCCGTCTCGAAGCCCGGCTGGGTGACCGGGGCTTCAAGGTGGCCGCTGCCCTGGGAACCCTGGCGGTAGCCAGCCTGTTCCTGCGCTTGAGCTGGGACTGGTCGGCGGCCACGCATCTCAAACCCCAGTGCGCCGCCCTGGCGGAGCCCTGGTTCGCCGCCGAAGGCCCCACCGGAACGGGCGGGGTCAGCCTGCAGGTCCGGCGCCGCACGGTGGAGTCCGGCTACTGGACCACGATTACGGCGGATCGCTACCAGGCCCTCGACGACGCAACCGGCGCCCTGGTCGCCGAAGGCCACGAGGTGTGGATCGACACAGGCCACACCCGCTACCGCTGCGGCCTGGCCAGTGGCTCCGTGCCCAGGCGGGGCTTTGCGGAACCGGACCCCGCGGGGATCCGCCGGTTCATGGTGCGGGCGGGTGCACCGCGATGACTACCCCGCCCGAGCCACGCCATATTCGCAGTTTTGTGCGCCGCGCCGGCCGCCAGACCAAGGCCCAGGACCGGGCCATGGCAGAACTCTGGCCCCGTTTCGGCCTGCCCACTGCCGGGTCCGGGCCTGGCAACCCGGCGGTGCTGGATCTGGCAGCGGAATTCGGCCGCGTCGCGCCCTGTGTGCTCGAAATCGGTTTTGGCAACGGGGACGCCCTGGTGACGATGGCAGCTGAGTCGGCCGACCGGAACTTCCTGGGGGTTGAGGTTCATGAGCCCGGCGTCGGCCACTGCCTGCTCGCTGTTGAACAACTGGGGCTGACCAACGTCCGGGTCCTGATGCAGGACGCGCTGGAAGTCCTCAGGGACCGCCTGCCGGACCAGTCCCTCCTGGGGGTCCACCTCTACTTTCCCGACCCCTGGCACAAGAAGCGCCACCACAAGCGGCGGCTGGTACAGCCTGGATTCGTTGCCCTGCTCGCGGCCCGTCTGGCACCCGGCGGGTATTTCCACGCTGCGACGGACTGGCCGGACTATGCGGCACACATTCAGGCCATCCTCAGCGCGAGTCCGGCGTTTCAGCTGCTGGATACAGGCCCGTCCGGGGCGATCGGCGGCCGGCCACGCACCCGCTTCGAGGCTCGGGGCCAGCGCCTGGGCCATCCGATCTGGGAGGCGGTATACCTGCGCAGTTAGTGAACATTACAGGTAGTTTTCCCCGGTACCCATCCGGGTCCAAAAGGTCTATAAAAATCCCATGAACGAACGGGCCCTTGCCATCGCCTTCGGCCTGCCGGAAATCGGCGCCTGGTTCCGCCTCGCCGAAGGCAAGACCTTTGAAGTGGTTGCCGTTGATGAGAAAGACCTTACCGTCGAGATCCAGCACTTCGACGGCACCGTTGAAGAACTGGATGTGGACAGCTGGCGGCAGATGAGCGTGGAGCCCGTTGAGGCGCCGGAAGACTGGTCCGGCTCCCTGGACGTGGACACTCTGGACCTGCCGGAATCCGAAGAAAAGCACCAGGACTTTCCGGACCCGCTGAATTTCGTGGACGGCTACGAGTCGTAGGAGTGCCTTTAGGCGCGATGATCCCCATTTCGCACCAACACATCACCGTTCTCTACCCAGCACTCCAGGGCCCGCAGCTTGCGGCCCGCGCAGGGTCCATACACGCACAACCCGGACTCCGGTTCGAAGAGCGCCCCATGGGACGCGCAGCGCAGTAGCGTCTGCCCGGGGACAAAAAACTCGTCGTCGGCCAGGTTGAGCGGGTGTTGCTTGTGGGGGCAAACGTTGGCGTAGGCCATCAGACGGCCAGACACCTGCACGAGAAGGCCGCGGAAGGGCCAGTCGCCCTCGCCGACAAAGAATTCCCGGGCGCCCGGGTCAGCGAGATCAGCGAGGCGGGCCACAACCGTGCCGTCCTCCTTCACCGCCGCCCGCTCATCCCGCTTTACCCCGCGCATCCTCCTCGTCCAGCCGGTCCACCTGCCGCCGCAGCAGCACGAGGACCAGCAACCCGGGGATGGCCGTAAAGAACGTGACGGTGAAGAAGGAGCTCCACCCTACGGCATCCACCAGGTACGCCGCCGGGGGGCCGAGAAAGTTACGCGCCACGCTGGCCAGCGCCGACAACAGGGCGTACTGGAAGGCGCTGAAGCGGGCATCGCACAGTGCCATGAGAAAGGCCACAAAGGCCGCAGCGCCCATGCCTCCGGCAAAGTTGTCGAAGCCCAGCGCGATCACCATCAACAGGGTGCTCTTGCCGGTGGCAGCCAGCAGGGCGTAGAGCAGGTTGGTGAGGGCCTGGAGGATGCCGAAGAACAACAGCGAGCGGTAGAGGCCGAGCCGGGCGAGCAGCACGCCGCCGGCGAAAGTGCCCAGCAGCGTCAGGGTGATGACGACCGTCTTCGAGATCGCGCCGACTTCCAGCGCCGTGAACCCGACCCCCTTGATCAGGAAGGCGGTGACCAGTTTCAGCGCGAAGGCGTCGCCGAACTTGTACAGGACGATCAGTCCCAGCAGGGACCAGGCGCCGGGACGGCTCAGGAACTCCCTGAGCGGGTCCACGACGGCGGCCACCAGTGTGCGGGGCGCGTGCACGACCCGCTCGGGCTCGGGCGCCGACCAGGTCAGCAGGACGGTGGCGCCCATGAGGGTGGCCATCAGCAGGTAGGTGTTTCGCCAGCCGATAACGTCCGAAAAAATCAGCGCCAGTGCGCCCGCAATCCAGGTGGCAACCCGATAGCCCACCTGGGTGGCGGTTGAGCCGATCCCCCGCTCCTCCGGTCGCAGGGTATCGGCCCGGTAGGCATCGATCACGATGTCCTGGGTGGCGGAGAAAAAGGCGATGAGCAGGCCTATGGCGGCAACAGCATAGATGGCTTCGCTGGGCGCCTGCAGGCCGAGCAGGGCAATGAGCCCCGCGAGCACCAGCTGCAGGACCAGCATCCAGCCGCGCCGTCGGCCCAGAAACGGCAGTGCGTAGCGATCGAGGATCGGCGCCCAGAGAAACTTGAAGGCATAGGGCGCGCCGATCAGGGTGAGCCAGCCGATCGTCTTGATGTCCATGTTCAGCGTGGCGAGCCACGCCTGCAGGGTGCTGTCCGAAAGGTTGTAGGGCAGGCCCGAGGCAAAGCCCAGGGTCAGTGCCGCGGCCACGCGCGGGTTGGCGATGAGATCGCGGATACGGGTGCGCGCCATGGCCTAGCGCAGGTCGCCCAGGTCAAGGTCGAAGTCGATGGAGAGCGGCGCGTGGTCCGAGAAGCGGTTCTCCTTGTGAATCGCCGCGCGCCGGGCCGCGCCTTTCAGTCCCGGTGAGCCAATCTGGTAGTCAATCCGCCAACCGACGTTCTTGGCCCAGGCCTGGCCGCGGTTGGACCACCAGGTGTACTGGTCGGGCAAGTCATTCACTTCGCGAAAGGCGTCCGTGAACCCGGCCGGGCCAAACAGCTCGTCGAGCCAGGCCCGCTCTTCAGGCAAGAAGCCCGAGTTTTTCTGATTGCCACGCCAGTTTTTCAGATCGATTTCCTTGTGGGCGATATTCCAGTCGCCGCAGAGCAGGTACTGGCGCCCATCATCCCTGAGACTGGCCAAATACACCCTGAACTCCGTCATGAAGCGCAACTTGGCCTGCTGGCGCTCCGGGCTTGAGGAGCCTGATGGCAGGTACACCGAGACGATACTGAGACGACCAAAGCGGGCCTCCAGATAGCGGCCCTCGGGATCGAACTCCGCAGAACCAAAGCCCCGCAGGATGGCGTCGGGTTCCCGCCGGCTGAACAGGGCCACGCCACTGTAGCCCTTTCGTTGCGCAGGCTCGTAGTAGCAGTGCAGGTTGCGCGGGTGGAACAGCGGCGCCGCGATCTGGTCGGCCTGGGCCCGCACTTCCTGCAGACAGACGACGTCGGCACGCTCCCGCGCCAGCCAGTCGAACAGGCCTTTGCGGGCAGCCGCGCGGATGCCGTTCGCGTTGAGAGTAACGATGCGCATGGAAGAGTTGAGTGTACGATATCGCTCACTCAGGAGGATGACCCGCATGCGGGCGTACAAGCAGGACTTCATCGAGCTCGCCCTTCAGGTCGGCGTGCTCCGCTTCGGCCAGTTCAAGCTGAAGTCCGGGCGCAACAGCCCGTACTTCTTTAACTCTGGCCTGTTTAATACCGGCTACGCTGCCGCCAAACTCGGGCGCACTTACGCCGCGGCGGTGGCGGAATCCGGCATTGGTTTCGACATGCTGTTCGGGCCCGCCTACAAGGGGATCCCCCTCGTGGCACTCACCGCGGCAGCGCTGGCGGAGCATCATGGCAGGGATTTACCTTTCTGCTTCAACCGCAAGGAGGTCAAGGACCATGGCGAAGGCGGCGCCATTGTCGGGGCGCCGGTGTCCGGGCGTGTTCTGATTCTGGACGACGTGATCACCGCCGGCACTGCCATCCGGGAGACCATCACCCTCATCCGGGAGGCGGGTGGGCAGAGTGGCGGCAAGGCTGGCGCGGAAGCCGCCGGGGTGGTGCTCGCCCTCGATCGTCAAGAGCGCGGCAATGGCGACCTGTCGGCTGTTCAGGAACTGGAGCAGACCTTCGGGATTCCCGTCACCAGCATCATCCGGCTGGACGACCTGGTGGAGCACCTGGAGGGCAACTCGGCGCATCGGCAGTTTCTGCCCCTGGTGCAGGACTATCGGGAACGGTACGGCGTAGCTACCTGACCGGTATCCAAGGGAGCCAATTGCGATCCGGGTCACTGTTTTTGGTTAAATGAGAGCGGGATAATCTGCCCCCGGGCGGGCCTCCAGGGCTTGCCAAGCATGGATTCAGAGATGGGGTTGTCGGGCATCAGCAGGGCGTACCGGGGCAGCTGGCGACTGGCCGCAGTGCTCCCTGTGCTGCTGGCTCTGATTGCCTTGCAGCCGGCGGTTGCGGCCAACAAGAAATCGCAGAAGGCTGGCGCAACGACCGGCGAGGTTTATCGCTGGGTCGACAACGAAGGGGTCGTCCACTTCGGCGACCAGATTCCGGCCGAGTACGCTCCCATCGACCGCCAGGTACTCAACCAGTACGGCGTGCCCCTGCGTACCGAGCAGGGCGCCATGACGGAAGAGGAACTCGCGGCGGAGAAGAAGGCAGCGGCCGAGAAGAAGGCCGCCCTGGTCGCTGCGCGCCGGGACGAGGTGCTGCTGAGTACCTACCTGTCCGTCGAGGAGATAGAGGCGCTGCGCGATCGGCGCATGGAGCTGATCAACGGCCAGTTCTCCGTGACCAGGACCTATCTGCAGAGCCTCAAGGACCGGCTCAACCAGCTGCAGGTGGAAGCGGGAAACTTCAAACCCTACAGTACAGATCCGGAAGCGGAACCCATTGACGGCAAGCTCGCCAAAGAGCTATCGGACCTCGCGGATTCCGTTACGCTCTACGAGAAGACCCTGCTGGAAACCCGCTCCCGCCAGAACCGGGTGGTCATGGCCTTCGACGCCGACATTGCCCGCTTCAAGGAACTGAAGGGCCTGTAGGCGCGCCGCTACAGGCCGGTGTGGCCGAAGCCGCCGGCACCCCTGTCGCTGGCCCCAAACTCCTCCACCACCTCGAAGCTCACCTGCACGACCGGCACAAACACCATCTGGGCCAGGCGCACACCAGGCTCCAGTTCGAAGGGCACGGTACTCCGGTTCCAGCAGGACACCATCAGCTGTCCCTGATAGTCCGAGTCGATGAGGCCGACCAGATTGCCGAGGACGATCCCCTGCTTGTGGCCAAGACCGGACCGCGGGAGGATCACGGCAGCAAGACCCGGATCCGCAATGTGGATCGCCATACCCGTGGGTATCAGCACGGTTTGGCCCGGCAGCACCGTTATGGCCTTGTCCACGCAGGCCCGCAGGTCGACGCCGGCTGAACCCGCAGTCGCATAGTCAGGCAACGGAAATTCATTGCCCAGGCGCGGGTCGAGTATCCGGAGTTGCACTAGCTGCATTACTCAGAGGTACCGGGTTTGCACTCTGGCAATTTGGCGGCCAAATTGCCAGAGTG
>CAMBYH010000063.1 GCA_945872065.1 Arsukibacterium tuosuense | reverse complement strand
GGCACCGGGTTTGCAATCTGTCATTTTCGCCGCCAAATTGCCAGATTGCAAACCCGGTGCCTCTCATGAAGCCGCTGCTCAAGGTATTTCTGCCCGGCCTTGCCGCCCTGCTGATACTCGGAGTCCTGATTCTCATCGCGGTGGTTACCCTCGTGGACCCTGCCCGGTACAGGACGGCTGTCGTGGCCGCGGTCCAGGCGTCTACCGGACGCACACTCAGCCTCAACGGCGACGTCGGGCTGAAGCTGCTGCCCTGCTGTGCCATCGAAGTCCAGCAGGCAGTGCTGGGCAACCCGCCCGGCTTTCCGGAAGGCTCGTTCCTGCAGATCGAATCGGCGCAGCTTGCGATCCGCCTGTGGCCGCTGCTTGCCCGGCGCCAGGTTGAGATTGGCACCGTCGCCATCGACGGCTTGCAGGCCACTCTGCTGGGGCGCAAGGATGGCAGCAACAACTGGAGCTTTGCATCGACGGCACCCGACGCGGAGGCGGGTCCCGCCCAGCGCAGTTCCCCCGGGGCAACGGGGCTTAATGTCGCTGCGATCCGCATCAGCGATGCCAGCTTGAGCTACAGCGACGAGGTCGATGGCAGCCAGTACCGCGTTGCGGAGCTGCAGCTGACCACCGGGCCAGTCCGGGACACCGCGCCCTTCGACCTCACTGCGTCGTTCCGCCTCACCGATCTCGCCGACAATTCCGGTGCAGTGGTGCAGCTGAAGGCCACGACGACCGTGGGTATGGCGGAGGATGTCACCACGATCAGTCTGGCCAGCCTAGACGTCGAACTGAAGAGCAACGGCCTCGCCGGACTCGAGACCCTGAGTGGCCGAGTGCAGGCACCGGCCATCGAAATCCGGCTGGCCGCCGAGACGCTGGTGAGTGCCTCCGGACTGACGGCCGACCTGCAGTTGACGGGCCCCGACGTCCCGGGCGGCAGCGGGCCACTGGCCATCACCCTGACCAACCTGCGCTACGCGGTGGACGAGGGCGCCGGCACCGTGGCCGCCCTGTCGGGCAAGACAGCCCTCGCCGGCGTTGCCCTGGACCTGGACGGGGCAGGCAACTTCGGCGCGAACAACGCTCTCCGGGGCACCCTGCGCTTTCCGGCGTTCTCGCCCCGGGAGGTACTGCCAAAACTGCAGCAGAAGGTGCCTGACACTGCTGATCCCGAGGTCCTGAAGAAACTCTCCGGGTCTGCCAGCTGGTTTCTGCAGAACAAGGAAGCAGGCCTGGAGAATCTCGCTCTGGTTCTCGACGACTCGAAGATCACGGGCTCGCTTTCCCGGGAACTGCTGCCTGAGGGGAGCAAGGCCACGCCCCGGACACGCTTCGACCTGACGCTGGACGCACTGAATACCGACCGCTATCTGGCCCCCGATGCCCCGCCGGGCCCGAAGCCCGAGAGCGGCGAGTCCCCGCAGGCAGCCCCCACGGCGATCCCTGCCGACACGCTGCGCGGCCTGAACCTGGAAGGGCGGGCGCGCATCGGGCGCCTGACGATCAACAAGCTGCAACTGGCTGACGTGGACGTCACGACCAGCGCCGGGGCGGGCCGGGTGCGCCTGGAACCCCTCGCTGCAAGCCTCTACGGCGGAACCCTCCGGGGTGGCGTCCGCCTGGACGCGACGGGGCCGAAGACCCGCGTGACCCTCGACCAGGCTTTCCGCAATGTGAACGTTGGTGCGCTGCTCACGGATCTCGCTGAGCTCAGGAACATCACCGGCACCATGAACCTGAAGCTCGATGGCGTGGCCGTCGGCACCACAGACGACGAGCTACTGGAGAATCTGGACGGCAATCTGGCCTTCTCGCTGGCGAACGGCGTCTACCAGGGCCTGGACGTCTGGTACGAGATCCGCCGGGCCCGAGCGCTGCTCCGGCGGACGGCACCCCCGGCCCGGAGCGGTCCCGAGGAAACACCCATCAGAAGTCTCGATCTGGCCGGCAAGTTCAGCGATGGCGAGTTGCGCACGGACCGTTTCAATGCCGAGATTCCCTTCCTGCGCGTGTCAGGCGATGCCACGGTGAACCTCCCAAAGAGCACGCTGGACAGCAGACTCACGGCGCTCGTCTATGAGAAGCCCGTCTTTGCCGACGATGCCAGCCTGGCGGACCTGCTGGGAGTCCGGATCCCGCTGACCGTGCGCGGCCCCGTGGCCAGCCCGAAGGTGGGTGTTGACCTCAGCAAGATGGTGCAGGGCGCGCTGCAAGAGACCCTGCGGGAAACCCTGGAAGACCAGCTGCGGAAAAAGCTGGGCCTTGGCGAGGCTGAAGGGCAGGAGTCCCAGTCGCCTGAGACCAAGAAGGAAGACCCGGTAAAGAAAGCCCTCGACAGGCTCTTCCGGTAGGAGCGGCTTTAGCCGCGACCGTCGCGACCGGTCGCGCCTTAAGGCGCTCCTACAGTACTGCTCAGATCTCGACGACCGTGCTCAGGATGACCACCCGCCGCAGCGGCATGCCGAAGAACTCGGCCGCCCCGACGGAGCGGCGCTGGAGCCACGCGAAGAGCTGCCTCTGCCAGCGCTGGCTGCGGCGCTGCTCCAGCGGCACCACCACGTGCTGGCCCAGGAACAAGGTGAAGTCCCGGGAGATGATGCGCAGGCCCTGCAGGTTGCACTGCTGGATGATCTCCATCACGTTCGGTTCCTCCATAAATCCGTAGTGCGCCCGCACGGAATGGACGGAGGGCTGAAGTGTCTCGATGTCCACTCGCGAGTCCTTTTGCACGGTTGGAACTCGTCGGAAGCCGATGTGCAGGAACACGACGTTCTCGTGAACCACCCGGTTGTGCTCCAGATTGCGCAGGAAGGCGCTCGGCACAGAGTCCGGCCGGCTGGCGAGGAAGATGGCGGTGCCACTCACCGTCGTGGTCCCCGCCAGCAGTCCTGGCAGTTCCTTCATGCTGACCGCGGTGGCACTCAGCTGGGTGGTAAGCCGCTCGCGGCCATCGCGCCAGACAGTGAAGATCAGGAAAATGGCGGCGGCCATGGCGAGTGGTACCCACGCACCGCCCGAAAACTTGGCCAGGTTGCCCAGGATAAAGACGGTGTCGAGGACGAAGAACGTGCCGAACACCACAACGATCACCGGCCACGACCATTGCCAACCGAGTCGGGCAAGCACCGCCGCCAGCAGCGTGTCGATCCACATCGTGCCGGCGACGGCCGAGCCGTACGCGGTGGAGAGTGCCTCGGATGAGCCGAAGCCAACGGCCATGAGGATGACCAGGACCAGCATCACCCAGTTCGTGACCGGCACGTAGATCTGTCCATGCTCCCGCGCCGAGGTCTGGACAATTTCGACCCGGGGCATCAGGTCGAGTTGGACGGCCTGCCGGGTAAGCGAGAAGGCGCCGGAAATCGTGGCCTGTGATGCGATGATGGTGGCCGCGGTGGCGAGCACGATCAGGGCGGCCAGGAAGGGTTCGGGCACCAGGCGGAAGAAGGGACTGTCGAGGCTCGTCGGATCCCGCAGTGCGAGGGCTCCCTGGCCGAAGTAGTTGAGCACCAGCGCGGGCCACACGAAGCCAAACCAGGCGGCCCGAATCGCGGGCTTGCCGAAGTGGCCCATGTCGGCATACAGGGCTTCGCCGCCAGTGACGGCCAGAAAAACGGCGCCGACGATGAACAGGGCGAGCCCCGGTTCGTGCTGGATCAGGCCCAGGGCGAAGAGCGGACTCACCGCCTGCAGGATCGCGGGCGTCTGGGCGATCGACAGGATGCCGAGCACGCCCAGCACGCCGAACCACACCAGCATCACCGGGCCGAAGTAGCGGCTCACGCTGGCGGTCCCCGAGCGCTGGATCAGGAACAGTCCGACCAGGATGCCGCAGGTGAGCGGCAGCACGAAGCGCTCGAATTGCTGGTTGAGCACCTCGAGGCCTTCGACGGCGCTGAGGACGGAAATCGCTGGCGTCATGGCGGCATCACAATAGAAGAGGGCGGCGCCCAGCGCGCCCGCCAGCAGCAGGTGACGCGACCAGTTGCCCATCCGGTAGAAATGCTGTTCGAGCCGCGCCAGCAACGCGAGGATGCCGCCTTCACCTTCGTTGTCTGCACGCAGGATGATGACCAGATACTTGAGGCTGACGACGAAGAACAGGCTCCAGAAGATCAGCGAAAGGGAGCCAAATATCCCGAGGGCCAGGGGGGCGCTATCGGCGGCCTTCACGGCAGCGCCGAAGGCGTAGAGGGGGCTGGTGCCAATATCCCCATAGACGACACCGATGGCGCCGATCATGGTCGCCGCTTTGAGTTTGGAACTGGACATGCTGGAGTGGTTAAAGTTCTGGCCGCAGGAGCGGCTTGAGCCGCGACAGATAGCCGCGATCCATAGCCGCGGCGCGCGCATTCTGCGCCTGCCCGCCTGCAAGGGTAAAGAGGTACCGGGTTTGCAATCTGGCAATGTGGCCGCCACATTGCCAGATTGCACACCCGGTACCTCTGGCAATGCAGCCCAGCTTCGCTCGAAAACTCGCCCCGGCCCTCCTCACCTGGTGGGACCAGCACGGCCGCAAGGACCTGCCCTGGCAACAGATTCCGCCCGGTAACGTGGGCCGCTACCGGGTCTGGGTTTCTGAAATCATGCTGCAGCAGACGCAGGTGGCGACGGTGCTGCGCTACTACGCCGCCTTCCTCGCCGTGTTTCCCGACGTCCTGGCGCTGGCCACTGCGGAGCCCGACGCCGTGCTCCACCGCTGGTCCGGGCTGGGCTACTACGCCCGGGCGCGGAACCTGCACCGGGCCGCGCAGGTAGTGCGGGACGAACACGGCGGCGAGATCCCGGCGAACTTCGACCAGCTGGCCCAACTGCCGGGCATTGGCCGTTCCACGGCCGGCGCGATCCTCTCCCTCGCCGACCACCAGCGGCACCCGATTCTGGATGGCAACGTGAAGCGGGTGCTCGCCCGGGTCTTCCGCGTGGCGGGCTACCCGGGTGACACGGCCGTGGCGAAGCAGCTCTGGTCCCTCGCGGAGCAGTGCACCCCCGCCGGGCGGGTGGCGAACTACACCCAGGCGATCATGGATCTCGGCGCTTCGCTCTGCGCGCGCCGCAAGCCCGCCTGCCTCCAATGCCCCCTGGCGGAGGGCTGCCTTGCCCACCGGGAGGGCGTGGCGGACCAGCTGCCGGCTCGCAAGCCGCCGAAGGCCCGGCCCCGGAAAGCGGCAGTAGTGCTGATCTGCGTCCGCCCGGACGGCGCCGTGCTGCTGGAACGCCGGCCCAACGCCGGGATCTGGGGCGGCCTCTGGGGCCTGCCCGAAACGGCCTCCATCGAGTCGGCGGCCGGTTGGTGCACGGTCGCCCTGGGGACCGCCCCCTTAAGCCAGACCGTGCGGCCCGTCCTGGCCCACGGCTTCAGTCACTTCGACCTGGACATGACGCCTGTCGAGTTGCGCGTGGACTTAGCCCCGGACCGGGTGATGGAGGACGACCGCTGGCTCTGGTATAAAACCGATGCTCCGGCCCGCATCGGCCTGCCCGCCCCCATCGCGAAGCTGCTCTCATCCGTAGGAGCGCCTTAAGGCGCGAAACCAAAATGACCCGCACCGTCACCTGCGCCCTGCTCCGCATCCCCGCCGATGGCCTGGACTACCAGCCCTACCCGGGCGACCTGGGCAAGCGCGTCTACGACAACGTCTCGAAACAGGCCTGGCAGCAGTGGCTGGCTCACCAGACCATGCTCATTAATGAGTACCGCTTGAGCCCCATCGAGCCCAAGGCCCGCAAGTACCTCGAGACCGAAATGGAAAAGTTCTTCTTCGGTGGCGGCTCCGCCCCGCCGCCGGACTTCAAGGGCACGTAACGCTCTGGGCGCGCCTGGCGCCTCGGCCTGCTGGCCTGGGCCTGCTGGCTCAGCTTACAATGTCCGCCCTGCGGTGGTTTCCCCCGTAGGAGCGGCTTCAGCCGCGACCTCTTCTTCTGGAAGAATGGCCAGGTAGCTCAGTTGGTAGAGCAGCGGACTGAAAATCCGCGTGTCGGTGGTTCAATTCCACCCCTGGCCACCATTTAATCAAGCACTTATCGATTTTCACTCGTGGGCACGTTTTCGCTTGCGTGAGTTTTGCGTGAGGTCAACTGACGCTCAGTCGGCGCAACACCACGATTTCGGGCCGGCTCCCGTTACCGCGGTCGCAGACCTGGTTCGCCGCGTCGATCAGCTTGGAGAGTTCAGCTCCCGAGTAGTGGGTGGTGATCCGTCCGGACCGATGCCCCAGCAGGTCCTGGCGATCCTCGAAGCTAACCCCGGCCGCCCGAAGTCGGCGGCCGAAGGTGTGCTTCAAATCGTGCACCCGGACCTGCTCAAGTCCCACCCGCTTGCGTGCGCGAAGCCAGGCGCCGTTCAGCATTCGCTGGACGGGCTTGCCCTGGTAAGCGAACACGTGAGTCGGGTGCCGCCCACGCTGCGCCTCAACAACCGACTGCGCGACCTGATTCAGCACCACCAACCGCTCCTCGCCGTTCTTCACCAGCTCCCCCGGAACCATGAACACGCTGGTCTCGAGTGCCGGCACGTTGACCTCCCAGTTCCACTGCAGGCGGCAGATCTCGCCATCGCGGCACCCGGTGTTCACGGCGAACAGCGCCATGCTTCCCAGGTGCCCCGGCAGTTCCCTGAAGAGCCGCCCCTGCTCGTCCCAGTTCAGCGGATAGGGTTGCCGCTTGTGGGTGTCAGGCAGGAGCTTGATCTTCGGTGCCGCCACCAACCAGGTCAGGCCGAAATCGTCCATCCACTCCGTTGCCGCGAGGTTTAGGATGCGGCGAACGACCTTGAGCCCGTGGTTGATAGTTCCGACACTGACGCCTTCCCTCCGTCGCTTGTTAATCCACGACTGCAGGCTGCCGATATGCAGGCGGTCGAGGGGTAGCTGGCCGATGATCGGCACCAGCTGCTTCAGGCGGCCGACATCGCTGCCGATGCTGCGCTTGTGCTGGTTCTCCAGCACGAACTTGGCTGCCGCCTGCTCGAACGTCCGCGAGGGCCTGACGCCGTAGACCGTCGCCTGCCGGGTTTCCTCTGTCAGCCGGGCGAGGAACTGCTCCGCTTCCTGGAGTTGAGCCGTTCCAGTGCTCTGGCAAATTCGCCGCCCGCGGATGCGTTTGTCGATATGCCAGACACCCTGCCGCCAGACGAGACCTGGCGTTCTCTTACGCCCCATGTCGATGCTCCTTTCGGTCGACCGGGGCGTCCGTTGCGGGACACATACTGATCCGCCCAAGCGTCCAGCTCAAGCCGGTCGAACGCCACGCCCTGCCTGCCAATCCGGACCTCCCGGAGCCCAGGCCGCACCTCGGCATTGAAGCGATTGCGATCCATCCCTAAGTACCTCGGCGCATCCCGAAGGCGGAGGAGTCGCGGGGTCATGGGGCTTCGCTGAAGGTGGGTGCGGCCATGTGTTTCTCCGGGGAGAAATTCTCCGCCGCCCGGGTTGCTCGCGAAACCCGCTCCAGCGCAGCCAGGCGCAGACGGCACGCCGCGATCTCATGACGGCCAGCGAATTCGAAAATTCACAGGCACGCGGTCGTCGATGCCGCGTGCTGCGCGCAGGGCGCGCCCGATGTGCAGAATTGAGAGGGCCGTGCTGCGGCCTTTTATCTTGCTGTAACTCCGGATTTCTTCGCTGGCCGTCTCTGGGCTCTGGCCTCTAACCGCCTGGCGTTGCCGGGATTCTGTCGCCGCACTGTTCGTCGGCTGCTCAGTTCCATGTCGAGTCGCTGCTCGTGTTCGGTTTGGCAGAGCTTCAGGCGGAATGTGGAGTTCCGTCGGACGGGTACCCGTTCCGGATCATGGTTCGGCCCCAACGTGAACCGCTCAAGTGCTAGTCATCGACGCGCCGTGAGGTCCGGGATGACGCTTCAATGGCCTCCTGGATGACCTCCCGGAACCCGTCGAAGCGCAGGGTCACCGGCGTCAGCGTGGCCACGGCGTCGACGTCGTGCAGGTAGTTCTTCACCGTCGCACTGGTCGCCAGCCAGGCACGGAGTTGAACCCTGCGGCTCCTGGCGAGTTGCTCCTTCCTTTCGCGGTCCGATTCCGGCTCACTTCTGTGATCAGAGATCTCTTCAGGAGTTAATAAAGAGATATCAGGAGGTAGGTCCGACGGCGTCGGACGGGCCGTCCGGTGCGGTCGGACACTAGGATCCAGCAGGTACTTCGGGTTGATCGCAACGTGATCCGGCACGCAGGCCCACACCTCCCCCAGGTGTTCCGCTTCATCCGGTGGGGCAGGCATCAGCCAGCCCTCCAGGAACGCCCGTTCACGGTATTCGAGCACCGTATCCTTGTTCTGCCCCGAGTGCAGTCCAATGACCCTCGCGCCCGCCCAGCAGCCGCGGCCATTGGCGTGCATGCATCGCATGTGGCCGTCTAGGGTCAGGCGCAATTCCCGGTAGGGCCCCTGTGCGCTCAGATAGGCGCGCCACCAGGCCCACGAGTTGATTACAAGCTTCGGCATGACACTGACTCCGGCTGGTCGTCAGCGGCTCTGGGTCACGTAGCGCTGCAGCTCCTCGGCGGTGACGTAAGTCCGCCGACCGTCCTTCTGGGTCAGGAGCTGCCCGGCGCGGATGCGCTCGTAGAGCGTGGCCCGGCTCAGGCGAAGAATGCGTGCCACTTCGGGAATATCGAAGCGGAGCTGGGGCAGGGAATCGGTTTGCTGTGACATGGACGTCTCCGGGTGAAGCAACGGGAGTTAGGGGACGTCCGTCTAGATAATGCAGTCGATTCGTCCATGCAAGTGAGGCACAGGCGGATCTACGTTGCGCTACCCCGGTCTTCGACAGGCGACGATGTACGCCACTGCGTCAGAAATGTCGGGAGTGGGATTTGCGCAAACGGCATCCGCCGACCGCAGTAGTTGTCCCCTTCTGCTCGGCGGAGCACACGGCCTGTACGTCCCGGTGATGCCGAGCTGTCGGGAGGCTGCTCGGCAAGGTGCTCGTCTGCCGCATTCCCGTCGAACCTGGCGTTGTTGGCTCCGGGCGTTCCTCCAAGTCGTGACGTGTCGTCTCCGCTCCGATCCCCACGGGTCGATGCGACAACCTCATTGATCACTTGCTGGTACCCCTTGAAGCGCAGACCAGCCGGCGTCAAACGGCCCAGGGAGTCGCTGTAGCCACGATAGCGCTTGGCCATCTCTGCGGTAGCCAACCAGGTCCGCAAGCACGGCTCGCGGTTTCTGGCGAGCGCTGAGAGCTCGTCGGATGCCTGCTCTGAGTTCTGTCCGGAGACATATTTTTCTTCAAGAGTTAGAGTTAAAAAGTTATCAGGAGATAGGTCCGGCGCCGTAGGACACGGTGTACGGTCCGGTAGGACAGGCATCGTCGTATAGCGGGGATCAATCGGGACATCGTCCGGGACGCTGGCCCAGACCTCACCGGGATGCCGGGCTTCTCCGGGTGGAGCGAGCACCAGCCAGCCCAGGACGAGCCGCATGATCCCGTCAGGGCCTCGGGGGCTCAGGTACGTGCGCCACCAGGCCCACGAGTCGTGAACGAGCTTCGGCATGGCCGGGACTTCCTCGGTGGGTCAGCGGCTCTGGGCCACGTAGCGCTGCAGTTCCTCGGCCGTGATGTAATTGCGCCGCCCGTCCTTCTGGGTCTTGATTTGTCCGGTGCGGATCCGCTCGTACAACGTGGCGCGGCTCAGGCGGAGAATGCGGGTGGCTTCGGGAATGTCGAAGCGGAGCTGGGGCAGGGAATCGTTTTGCTGGGACATGGACGTCTCCGGGACCGTGAGAGGACGTCCGTCTAGATAATGGACATGAGGCGTCAGTGCAAGCGAGGGGCGTCGAGATCTAGGCTGCTGTTTTCCAGGCTACGCGGGACCGCGATGGATGCCACTGCACCAAAGTTTCCGTAGGCGGACTTTGCGAAAACCGGAAACGCAACAAACCAAGATTTATCTCGGCATCCTGCGGTGGGGCTCTTGAGTTCGGCCGCCTTCATGCAATGCCATCTTCGCTGACTTGACCTCCGGCCAGATCGTCGAACTTCAGAAGCTGGCCGGAGGACGCTTGTGAGCTTACCTCTGCTTTTCGACTTCAATCAAAATGAACTTTCGTCGCCACTTCGTATTCATGCCTACTCCTCTTCCTCGTCGTCATCATCGCCCTCAATGATCTCAAAATTAAACGCCTTGCCTTTTGTATCGTACAAGCAAGAGGAGTCCGAATTAGTGCCATGATTTTCGCGAAAAGAAAAGTCAACTATTTCGCCATTCTGGGTTTCATAAGAAAGACTGAATGTGTAGATAGGATGGTCACCGAGGTGTAATTCGTCTCGACTTACCTCGACCCGCAGCCTATCAATATCAAAGTCCTCGTAGATTTCTAATTCGTAGAATGAACGTTTCGTCCACGCGCTGTAGACAAACATGTAAGAAGACAAATCCATCGAATCCCCACTGGTCTTCTTTTTGCCCTTCTTGGCTTTTCCCCTTCCCGTTTTTTGTGCTTTAGATTCGAAAGGATGGGTTCTGTCATATTCAACTACAGCCTGATTATGCAAGGACTCCAATCTATTATAGAAACCCTCAACATCTTTATCATTTACGGTCAGTGATGAATGATCGCTCAAAATCGGCCCGGCGAAGTCGTTGTCATCCGTCAATTCATCAAAGATATTTTGAGGCATTCCATTGTCACGGTATTGTTCGAAATCGGCCTTAGTTAAAGGAGAGCTAACGCCATTAATTTCCCCAGTATAGAAAACTAGATTATTGACATAGACCTCATGAATGTTAAGGTCGCCAAAAACCAAGCAGCATTCTTCGATCAGCTGCCATCCATGCTCATCGTATTCATAAGAATAGATCCCAACATTTATCAGCTTTTCGATTGCCTTCCTTTCCTTGGCTGGAAATCCGTCGGGGAAGACGGCGTATTCACCCTTAAAGGTCTTAAAGTTATTTTTGAATGAAGAGCTTTCAAATTTAAATCCAACAGCTGGATCGTATTTTCTTAAATTCGGTTTTTCATCAAGAACAATACCCTTTATTTCTACTCGTTCTTCCAGATAGAACTGGTTGCCGTCTTTGCTAATTAGCTTACGGGCCAGATATGTACCGTCGCTTGGCACCATCATAAATTTAGTGTTTGTGCTCTTCTCTTTCCCTTTACTCTTTTTAGCCTTAGTAACCATTGCCGCCCCCTCCAAATCAACATAGACATGTGTCTAGCAGAATAATACTCGTTACGGACCATACTCAGCAGCACCGATTCGATTGGTATGCGACTGGTCTAGGCAGCTCGATTCGTGTTCGGGATTAGCTTTGACGTAACGGCCCGCAGTCGCCCGTTTGGAAGATGCGCTGGTAGCTGTTGCGGCAAATACTGACTCCCTCAGAACCGGGTAGGCGTAGGATCGACTAACAATAATCAGCCAGGTCGACGCGGTTTGAGAAGCCAACGACGACGGGGATAACTGAGGAGTACTTCCGCGCTGCGCGTTATCGGCCTGTTGGTCCTAGCGGGTTGAGTGTGCGCCTGGAGGTCACAAGGCGAGCGGTGGACCGGGTGGTTGTTTTGTGCCCCTTCACGATGTCGTGCCGGGGCTGAAACCCAAGCTTGACTTATTTATTTGGAACGAAAGATAGTTTGCGCCGACCAGCAATAGATCTGCTGGTGAGACAACGACGGTCACCGAGTGATATTCAATGAAATTCCCACATGCTGATGATTGTGAGATTAAAGACAGGGATTTTGTAATCCAGTGGGCCAACTGGTTCAAGGGGCCAGGATCAACTGGAAAACGTCATGCTGATGAAGCTGTTCCACGTCTCGCTCAAGCAGCAAGCTTGGAGACCCTGCTGGAAGGTGGCCGCGGACATGGCCTTGATGCCTTGTGCCGGTCCCTGGTTCCCCCTAGGTATAGAAATACCATGCAGGCAACAAACCAATTCATGAAGGCCAACGATCACATACTAGAAGCCACACGGTGCGTGAATCCTACGTCGGGAATCACTGTCGAGGGCGCAACGTTGACTGACGAGGGGCGGCGCATACTTAAACAAGTGAATGCAGAAGCGTCGGGCAGTAAGAATAAGGATAGAACTCCTGCAGATGAAAAAATCAGCAGGGTAAAGGGTCGCACGCCGGTCACTTCCGCAGAGCATGACAACGAGGGCGATGACTCGCAGATTGTCCCGCTGTATCAGGCTGAATGTGATCCGGACACCGGGGAGGCGAAGACTAAAAACGTAGGGGTCGTTACAAACGCGATCATGACCTGGTGGAAAGGCCTCGGTAATAGGGATGTGATCGACATTTCGGACGACAGTTCACGGTCCACGCTAAAAATTGACCACAGCACCGAAGGTGACGGCTTCCCAAATGGATGTATGAGCCTAACCAGCTACATCGAGGCTTACGAAGAAGAACAACGGGCCGCCATATTCACTTATTACGACGGCTTGGCTAACTTGCATTTTGATAATAGAGGTCAGCTCCTCGAGTTGGTCAATAATGTGAACATCGCTACGCCTTACGGTTACTGGCAACTTATCAGTAACAATGACAGTGCGTTCACAGTTCGCTACACGAATTCCATATGCCTAAGAAACGTAGGGGGAGCAGGGCCCTCATTAATTGAGAATATGGTCGAGGCCGCCGGCGAGATGGCGCCAGCAGGGTTCTCGTTTCTGTTCAATGCGATTCACAACGAAGATGAGTAGGGAGCGGGGTATTTCTGGATCGCAATTCACGAAAGATCCGTATCCAGGCCCATCGCTAAGGCTTTTCTGCTTTTAGCTAGACAGGTCATCGTCACTGGCGAGGTCTGTTCATGGGGCCTCGCGTCGGCGAATCTCCCGGCTCGAGTTCCACAAACGGTTAGGCATTTAGAGCCTCTACTCAGCAGAGCGATCCACATGTGCTACTAACAGGAGTTGCGGATGAAATCATTCAACCAAGAAAACGCATCACTAGAGATGATCAAGAGCATTCTTGACGGCGCCGCGATCGAAGGCAAAATTGACGATGACGGTGACTTGTATGTAACGGAGGGGGTCGACTTCCCTTTCTGGGTTATTCTTGTGCCTGATCTAAACTTTATTATGTTCAAGACTCATTGGTCCGTTAAGGCTGATGCTACCGATGAGGACGTGCTCTCACTTATTAATCACGCAAACAGCAAAATAGTACTCCCTCAGTTTTTCATGGTTCCAGGGGAAGACGTTAGAGTTATTCAGGGCATTTACTATCTTCCTTATGAATACGGGATAGATAGTCGTCTAATAATCAAGATAGCGCGTAGATTTCCCGGTGCCTTTGTCGCCTGTGGGCAACTTGACGAAAACAAAGTGCTCGTGTGACTGCACGCCCGCTCCTGGGCGCAGACAGATCGGTCGGCAACGGAATGATGGGCTGCCGGCGGTGAGGTGGAAAGTGACAAAAGGCTACAGCTTTGTCGAACATCAGCATCGCTTGGCGTCGTGGGCGGCAGCGACGGCCGCCAGAAGCAGCCCAAAGTGCCGATTTTCCGTGAGGGAAGCAGTCGATGTGCTCAATCGCCTCAGTATTCGGTCATTTGTGGAGGATCCACAGGTGCTTGTGGGGTCCGTCGAAGACTTTGACCGTATACACCGCGAGCTGTGTCGTGAGGCAATTCGCCTAAGGGGGAAGCAATTGTCATCGCCGGAAGCAGTCGGGGCTTTTTCTTTTGGTGTTGCTGCAAAGCTAATTAACATCTATCTCAAAGTCGGGGTGCTTTCCCGTACTGCCAGAGACGGTGCCGAATTTGTGGCTATGCATCCACCTATTGACCGGGTTCTATTGCTAGGACTTGGCGACGCGGATCTTGGTGGGCGGCGTAGGTTCTGGTTGACCATGGCCAAGTTAGGCTGGTCGACGTTTTCCGAGGCTCAATATGGCGAGGTGATTCAGGCCATTCGCGCGGCCCTACCAGCAGGTGTGCCGCTCTGGACTATTGAGCAATATTGGCGTG
>CAMBYH010000062.1 GCA_945872065.1 Arsukibacterium tuosuense | reverse complement strand
ATTCAGGTGGGCGAGCGCACCTTCGACACTGCACCCCTGATGCCGGATCAGGAGCTCGATTCCCGGCTGACAACCGGCGCGGTGTACTGGGAAGGCGCGAGCACGTTGCTCGAGGCGGGCCGGCCCGTGGGACACGGCTACCTGGAAATGACCGGGTATGTGAAGCCGCTGAAGCTGTAGGCCTTGGCCGGACTACTGACCGATTACCACCGAGACTGACGCCTGCTTGCTACGGCTTGGAACGACCCTGATCCGGACGTCCTGGCCTAGATGGGTCAGGAACTCCATCAGTCGCTCAACAGAAAAGACCCCAGACTGCCCACGCATGAGCGCCGATACATTGGGCTGGCGGATACCGAGAATCTCCCCTGCCTGAGCCTGAGTGATGCCGCGCCTTCTGATGAGGCGGTAGATCTGCAGCATCAGTTGGGCCTTGAGTGTTTCCCGCTCGGGATTGGCAAAGCCGAGATCGGCAAAGACATTGCCGCTACTCGCCCGTACTGCACTCTTGCGCCCATTTTTCTTCATGTCACTTCTGCCTGGTGGCATGGTCCTGCTCAGCAGCTGACAGCCGATGCCGGATGAGTTCCATGTCCTTCTGGGGGGGTCGTAATGCCCGTCTTTGACTTCTTCTGGAACGCATGCAACACGTAAATGGCATCCGGTAATCGAACTGTATAGACGGCACGGTAGGTACCGCTTTGGTCCATGGCCAACACCTCCAGCACCGAACGGCTTCCAAACCCCTTTAGGGCCTTAACCGACGAGTACTCTTCGCCACGCTGAGCGGCGAACAGCGCCTGGCCGATGTGGCGCCTCACGACCGCGGGAAACGCCCGCAGGTCTCTACGGGCCGCTCCGACCCATTTCAGAGGTTTCAAGGATGTTCTCTGCGTATATAACTATATGTATTTTTATATTGGCGGTCAACGACCGGGGACTCATCCGGACAATCCAGAGCAGGTCGCCCCAGGGCGCAGCTAGTCTGTACTGACGGCACGATATGAGGCTGGAATCGATCCAGCACGGGGACAAACTGATGAAATGACCGGGATTTGTCTCGGACCTCCGGCGGCAGGGCGGCTAAGAGGCCTGCAGCAATCGCGGGGTTCCTGGTCGCAGGTCCGCAAGCTGACCGGCAGGCACTTCTTGACTGATCAAGCCATTAGTCGCGATGCTTGCCCATTAAAGCAGCGAGACACGGCATGTCCAGCCTGGGCCAGTTCCTGGAACTCAGCGTCCCCGCGCCGGACCTCGGTGCGTCGCTGGATTTCTATCTGCGCCTCGGGTTCAGCGAGGTTCGGGTTAACGACATTCGGCCCCGGGGCTACGCCGCCGTTACCGACGGGCAGATCGTGATCGGTCTGCATGCCAGCGGCCTGGACGAACCTGCTCTCACCTTCGTCAGGCCGGACCTGGCCCGGCATGCCCGCGCGCTGGTGGGCGCGGGCACCGAGCTGGAGTTCACGCGCCTCGACGCCGACCAGTTCAATGAAGTCGGGCTGCGCAGCCCGGACGGGCACCTGCTGTTGCTGCTGGAGGCGCCAACCTTTTCCGTCGCGGATGAGGACTACCCCGCACCACTGATCGGGCGCTGCACGGAAGTGACGCTGGGGACGGTGGCCAGCGACGACACGCGGGACTTTTTCGAGATGGCGGGCTTTCTTGCCACGGAGGGCGACGATGAGGAGGCCGTGCTGCTCGCGGCACCGGGACTCTCGCTGACGCTCCGCACCGCGCCGCGGCGCGGCGACATCGGGCTGCGCTTCGAACCGGCGGGTGAGTGGCGGGAAGCCCTGGACAGCCGGGGAATCCCAGGGCGGCCGGCCGGCCGCGACCACCTGCTGACCGCTCCGGACGGCACGCGCCTGCTGCTCGCCCTGGGCCGCTAAAGCGCAGCGGGCCTCGTGCCCCCCGCGCCTTATTCGTGATTAAGTCATAAACGTCACGCAAAGTTCTTCAAGCGGGCGAATTTGATGGCTGAAAATTCAATTGTTTCAGGATCATGACCGCCAAAAACCCTATGAAGACCCTTGCCTGCCGGTCTGTCCGGCACCTTTTCCTCGCCGGCCTTCTGATCGTCGGCAGCGCAGCCGCCCACGCGGCCACCGTCACGTTCACGGGGGTCGCCAATTCCGTCAACCGGGGTGGGGTCTATACCGGCTTCTATGGCCTGCAACTCGACGCCGAGACGATTCTCGGCCTGTGCGATGCCCGCTTCAGTCAGGTCGGTTCCACCTGGACGGCCGATATCCGCAGCTACGCCGACATCCAGGCCGGCGCCGTGGGCAAGTTCAACAGTCCCTCAACCCCGGCATCCCTGGCCAAGTACAGCCAGGCGGGCTGGCTAGATCGGCACTCTGGCCCCCACCGACTATGCGGGGCAGGCAGATATCCAGGAGGCCATCTGGAAGATCATGGCGCCGGGTTACACGCTGGTCGGCAGCGGCGCGAGCAGCTGGTTCACGGCAGCCACGAGCGGCTTCTACGACGGCTTCAACTGGAGCAACGTCATGCGGGTCGTCACGACGAACCCCCTCATCCAGAACTCGATTGACCTGCAGGAGTTCCTGGTCGGCCCGGGAATTACCGTGGTGCCGGTGCCGGCAGCAGCCTGGCTATTCGGCTCCGCCTTAGGGGTGCTGGCCCTCGGTCGCCGTCGTCGATCCTGAAGGCAGGTACTGGGCGACCCCCGCCATACACTTCTCGGCCACGATGGTCTGAGCGACCACCTCGCCGCTCTGGAGATCCAGCTTTAGCAGCTCCCCGCTGAACCAGTTGCCCACATAGGCATGGGTCCCGCAGCGCGCGTCGATGATTGACCAGCCGAAGCCGGGCAACCGGTAGGTGCGCAGCCAGACGCCATCCTGCGTGAGCGCGTCCACCCGGTTGCCCATGCACACCATCAGCGTGCCGTCCGGCGTGAGGGACAGGTCGAAGTGCATCATCGTCCGGTCGCCCTCCGTGCCCCGGCGCAGGTCAGTCAGCTGCCGGCCATTTGCGAGGTCGAACTGCATCAGGCGGGGCCCGGTCTCGGACACATACAAGAGCCGGCTCTCGTCCGGCGACAACACGGAGTGCGTCACGCCCATGCTGCCGCTCATGCCGCCGTGCACCTCCGGCTCGCAGACCTCCACCAGCTCGCCATCCGGGGTGTAACGCCAGAGATCCCCATCGCCCAGATGGGTCCGGTGACCCGGTAACGGCCGGTGACGGGTCGTCAGCGGCTCGGGCTGGTGATCTCCGTCCAGGGACTCGGTAAAGAGCAGCGTGCCATCCGCCATGAAGTGCACCTTGGAGAAGGCGCGCATGTCGAACTGGAGATTGGGCAACTGGCGGCCCGAGGGCTCCACCCGGACTGTCGTCCAGGCCCAGGGGTCCTGGGCCCAGAGCGTCCCGTCCGGGGCAAAGTTCAGACCGTAGATGAGGTGGGTCGTGCCCTCGACCCACAGCACGCCCTTTTCGTTCAGCTTCGCGTCGAACTGGATTATCCGGCCGAGGCCGGCGTGGTCGTCCGTCGGGCTGTTCAGCTGCGTGGCCCCCACGAAGACGTCGCCCGGCACGAAGGGCTGCAGCGTGGACACCCGCCCGTCCGTGCCGCGGCTCTGCCTCGGTGTGGCATCCAGCGGGAGGTGCGTGTCATGGGAGATCGACGTCATGGGCAGACCGTCAAGCGAACGGATACAGTGGATAGCATAGACGGGTACTGAATGGGAAAGCTGATGGGTAACTCCCCCTACGACTGGCAAGACCCCCTGGTGCTGAACGACGAGCTGACGGCCGACGAACGTCTGGTCCGGGACGCTGCCCGGGACTATGCCCAGGGCCAGCTTCAGCCCCGGGTCATCGAGGCGAACCGGCAGGAGCAGTTTGACCCGGCCATTCTCCGGGAGATGGGTGAAGTAGGGCTCCTGGGCGCGACGATCCAGGGGTATGGCTGCGCCGGGGTGTCGTCAGTGGCCTACGGCCTGATTGCCCGGGAGGTGGAGCGGGTGGACTCCGCCTACCGTTCGGCCATCAGCGTGCAGTCGTCGCTGGTCATGCACCCGATCCACGCTTACGGCACCGAGGCCCAGAAGGATCGGTACCTGCCGAAGCTTGCCTCCGGCGAGTACATCGGCTGCTTCGGCCTGACCGAGCCTGGCGCGGGCTCGGATCCCGGCGCGATGCGCGCCCGCGCGAAGCCGGCAAAGGGCGGCTGGACCCTGACCGGCACCAAGACCTGGATCAGCCACAGCCCCATCGCCAACGTCTTCGTGGTGTGGGCGAAGGACGACACCGACACGATCCGTGGGTTTGTCTTCGAGCGGGGCGGCCCGGGGCTGGAAACGCCGGCGCTGAAGAACAAGATGTCGCTGCGCGCCTCCATCACCGGCCAGATCGTGCTGCAGGACTTCTTCGTCCCCACCGAAGCGCTGCTGCCCGGCGTGAGTGGCCTCAAGGGTCCTTTCGGCTGCCTGAACAATGCGCGCTATGGCATCGCCTGGGGCGTGCTCGGCGCCGCGGAGTTCTGCTGGCACGCGGCCAGGGACTACGCCCTGGAGCGGCAGCAGTTCGGCAAGCCGCTGGCGGCCACCCAGCTCGTCCAGCTAAAACTCGCGAACATGCAGACGGAGATCGCCCTGGGCCTCGCCGGCTGCCTGCGGGCAGGCCGGCTCAAGGATGCGGGGCGCCTGCCCCACGAAGTGGTGAGTCTGCTCAAGCGGAATAACTGCGGCAAAGCTCTGGACATCGCCCGTGCGGCCCGGGACATCCACGGCGCCAACGGCATCTCCGACGAGTACCAGGTGATCCGGCACATGATGAATCTGGAGACCGTGAACACCTACGAAGGCACCCACGATATTCATGGCCTGATCCTGGGCCGCGCCCAGACCGGCATCCCGGCGTTCTGAGAGGCCCCTCTTACGTTGGGCCGGCGGGACCCATCGGCCACTTGCTGCAGTCGATGCCCCGCTTTTCGAGCACCAGCTTCCAGCTCTGGGTGGCCAGCCCCGCTGCGGCGAGGGTGTCGCGCCAGTCGGCACAGGCGCTGGCCAGCGCGTCGTCGAACTTCGCCAGGTCGCCCTTCGCCAGCCACAGGATCGCGGCGTGCACCCGGGGCGGTGGGGCGACCGCGCCCATCGGGAGGCCGGTATTTGCCAGCTTCGTGGTGACGTAGTCCCGGTGTTCGGCGGCAAAGCTGCGCTCGATCTCCTTGGTGATGGAGGCCTCGAGCTGGTAGGCGGCCGGGAGATTGCGCACGCTCATCGTCAAACCTTGGCGCGCCTCTGCCGGAGTGTCAATCAGGCGCCAAATCCGGACGACGTCGCTTGATTTGCGCCTTTCCTTACTTTTAGGGTAAGGACTACCGTTCCTGGAATCCTCCCAGTGCCAGGCTCTGTCGTCACCAGCAAGGGCCAGATCACGATTCCGGTCGAGATCAGGCAGCGGCTTGGCCTTGAGACAGGGCACCGGGTCGACTTTGTCGAGATTGACGGGGGCCAGTACGCGCTCGTGGCCGCGACCGTGGATATCAAGAGTCTGCGGGGCCTCGTGGGCAAACCCGGGAAGCCCGTAAGCATTGAGGATATGAACCAGACCATCCGGCAGCGGGCGACGGGTCGTCGGACAACCAGCCGGTGATGAACCAATGATCGGCCTGGACACCAACGTCCTCGTTCGCTACCTGGCACAGGACGATCGTATCCAGTCGCCACTGGCAACCAGGTTCCTGGAAGGCGTCCTCAGTGTGGAAGAACCGGGCTTTGTCTCCACCGTTGTTCTGGCCGAGCTCGTCTGGGTGCTCGAGAGCAACTACCAGCTCGGCAGGGAACAGCTGGCGACCCTGCTGGACACGCTGTTGCGCGCCCAGCAACTGAAGTTCCAGGACCCTGACAGTGCCAACCAGGCCCTTCGCGATTTCCGCGCGAGCAAGGCGGACTACGTGGACTGTCTGATTCAGCGGCTCGGTTCTCGCGCGGGCTGCAGCCACGCCATGACGTTCGACCGGGCGGCATCACAGATCAACGGTATGCGGCTGCTGGGCGCCTAGCCCGCAACGGCTCTCCGGCTACGGCAGGCTCAGACGGGCCCGACCACCGGCGTCCAGGTGAGCACGCGGCGGGCCCGCCGACCTTCGCCGGACTCGCCATCGTGGCTTACCGGCTTCCCGGGGCGCAGGCCCTTGGGTGGCGCACGGAGCGTGTTGAGGTTGATCACCCCCTGAGCGCCCCGGCCCGACAGGAGCACGGCGGCCACGTAGGTGCCGCACTCCTTGCAGATGAGAAAGTCCGCCGTGCGCAGGGCAAAGCGATAGCGGCGCAGGAACTCGGGGCGCTCGAAACGGAACTGCAGTTCGCCGGACGGGTCCGACGTGGAGCGGCTGCCGTGGCCGCGGCAGAATGAGCACTGGCAAAGCCTGACGGGCCACCGGGGCGGCGGGAGGGTCGTGGTGTAGGTGAACTCGATGGCGCCACAGTGGCAGGCGCCCTCGAAAGACCGCGGCTCGGAGATGGGCGCCGGGGCCCTGGAACCCGGCCGGGCCACCCGGGGGCGGCCCGCCACCCGGGTTGAGGCCGGGGCCGGAGTCTTCCTGGCGGCCTGCTTTTTCCGTTTCATGGGCCTGTTGTAGCGCGCCGCGGGCATACTCGCAAACCCCAGGGTGGCCATGGGCCCCCGGGCCGCTCAGTTAACGGATAAACCTGGTGACTGGTGACCGATCTCCTGCCTGTTAGCCGCACCCGTAAAGCCACCCTGCTCTCCGCGCTCTACCTCGCGCAGGGCCTGCCCTTCGGCTTCTTTACCCTCGCGCTCCCCGTGCTCCTGCGGGATGCGGGCCTGTCGCTCACGGCCATCAGTGCCCTGAGTCTGCTGTCCCTGCCCTGGGCCTTCAAGTTTCTGTGGGCCCCCGTGCTCGACCACCGGGGCACGCGCCGCGGCTGGTTGCTGGGCCTGCAGTTCTCGTCACTCGCCGCCGCCCTGCTCCTGACGCAGGTCGACCTGGCCAGCCACTTCGGCCTGTTGTTCGCCGCGGCGTTTCTGTTCAATCTCATCGCCGCGTCCCAGGATGTGGTCACCGACGGCCTGGCGGTCCGTATGCTGGATGCCCGGGAGCGGGGCCTCGGCAACGGGGTGCAGGTAGGAGCGTATCGGCTCGGGATGATTCTGGGCGGGGGGCTGCTGCTGTGGCTCTACACCCGCACCAGCTGGAGCACCACGTTCCTCTCTATGGCGGGGCTCCTCGCCCTCACGATCCTCCCGGTCATCCGGATGCGGGAGCCTACCCCCGCCGCCGACGTAGCCCAGATCGCAAACCCGCAACTGGCCATCGCCTGGGTCCGGCGCGCCCTGCAGCCCGGGATGCTCGCCATCGCTGGCCTCATCTTCTGCTATCGCTTTGGGGACCAGATGGTCACGTCGCTACTCGGGCCGTTCCTGGTGGACCAGGGCCTCAGTCTCAGCACCATTGCCTTGATGAAAGGCGCCGTGGGCTCGACGACCAGCCTCATCGGTGCACTGGTTGGCGGCTGGTTCGTCTTCACGGCCGGCCGGCGGCGGGCCCTGCTCATCAGCGGCCTGGCCCAGGCGGCCTGCTTCTCTCTCTACATAGCTGCGGCCTTCGGGGCCGGTGGCACGGGCCTGCTCTGGGCGGCCACGGTGCTGGAGGGTGTGATCGGCACGATGGCCACGGTGGCGCTCTTCACGCTAATGATGGATGCGGCGGAACCGGAGCACGCGGGCACCGACTACACGTTGCTCGCCAGTGTTGTCGTGGTGGTGAGCACGCTGGCCAGTTTCACGGCAGCACTCATTGCGGACCAACTGGGCTACGCGCCCACCTTCATCATCGGCACCCTGGCTGCGGTGCTGGGTTGCCTGTATCTCGTCTGGTGGCTGGACCGGCGGGCGCCGCCCGGGCGCGTGGCCGAGGCCTGGGGATTGCAGCCGCGAACCCGGGCTGTCTCGTTACAATCCCTGCCATGATCAATGAACTGTGCATTCTCTTTGCCTATCACCGGTGCGATGAACTCACGCTGGGCCACTACGCAGCGCTCCGGAAGTCGAACGCGGCCCACGTTATCATTCCCATCACGGATGACGTCCCGGAGCACCTGCCAGGCACGGTGGACGTGAAGTCGTTTCCAGATCTGTGGCCCGCTAGTGGGCCGCGACGCCGCTGCGACACCATGCTGTACCGCTGGTTCCTGAACCGGACTGTCACGGCGAAGCGCTACCTGCTGCTGGAGTACGACTGTCTCTGCACGGTGGATGCCGCCGACGCCTACCGGGAGGTCTGGGATGAAGACGTAGCGGCGAGAAATGCCTGGCTGCCCGGGCAAGGCAGAGACACCGTTGGCGGCCAGGACATCGCCCGGGAGTGGTATCACTTCCGGGATATCGGGCTGCTGCCGCCCGGGGATCGGCCCTACGCCGCGGCCCTGGCCCCCGTTGCGGGCATGCTCTTCTCCCATCATGGGCTGCAGAGCATCGTGGATCACGTGACGACCAACGACGTTTACTGCGAGCTGCGCCTGGGCACTGCCGCGCGCAAGGCGGGCCTCAAGCTCATGGAGTTTCCCGAGTCGCTCCGCCGGACGATCTGGTGGGACCCTCACCGGTTGGTCCCTGCCGAACCCGGCATCTATCACGCCATCAAGTCGCTTGCCTGAGTCTGGCCTGACTGCGTCTGGCCTGAGCCTCATGCCGGGGTAGGATGCGGGGTATGAGACGCCTGCTGATTTCACTGCTGGTGATCCTGATCGGCGCCGTCACCCTGTGGCAGCGTCAGGCAGAGACCGTGCCGCCGGTCGCGGCCGAACCCCAGCCAGCCGCTGTGGCTCCCACTGATGCTCGGGATGAGCCTGAAGCCGGGGATGACCTGCCGGCGGAAGCCCGCGAGACTCTGGAGCTGATCGCACGGGGCGGCCCCTTCCCCTACCGGAAGGACGGCAGCGAGTTTCGCAACCGGGAACAGAATCTCCCGGCGGCACCCCGGGGTTACTACCGGGAATACACCGTGCCGACGCCGGGCTCCCCGGACCGTGGCGCTCGGCGGATCGTCGCCGGCGGTACACCACCGTCCGTCTGGTACTACACGGACGATCACTACCGCAGCTTCCGGCCCGTAGGTCCAGGGGACAACTGACTCCATGCAGCGCGAGGAACTGACCGAGACTCTGCCCCGGGTTGACCAGGCCGGCGTGTTCAGCCTGCCGGCCCACGATATCCCCGACCTCGTCGAAGTAGCGGCAGCAAGCGGGTTCGCGGTGTTCCGGGTCAGCCTCGCCAGGTGCACGGACAGCAGCGAAGTCCTGGCCCGTCTTGGCCAACAACTGCAGTTTCCCGACTGGTACGGCCAGAACTGGGATGCCCTCTCAGACTGTCTGACCGACTTCAGCTGGCGGGAAGCCGGGGGCTACGTCCTGATCTGCGAACAGCTGGGAGATTTTCGGGCGGCGGGGGATGACGACTTCGACACACTCATCGAGATCCTGAGCGACGCATCAGCCAGCTGGAGCGTTCTGGGGATTCCGTTCTGGGCGTTTCTGGTGCTCGAAGCCTGAATCAGACCCGAATGCATCAGAACCATCGGGCCAGCACGCGGCTCGTCTGCGCCTTGACGGGGCCATCGATGTAGCGGGCAATCGTGCCCACGGCGAGGGCCAGCACACCAAGATCGTCGGTGTAGCCGGCGAGGGGCGCCAGGTCGGGGATCGCGTCCAGCGGCAGGATGAAATACGCGAGGGCGCCATAGACAGTGGCCTTTGCCCAGCGCGGCGTCTCCGGGCGCTGGGCCGCAAAGTACAGCCAGAGGGCTTTCTCGACGACCTCCCGTCCCGCCGCCAGGGCAGCCCGGGCGAGCTTGGGGCGGAACCGGGGCGCGGAATAGCGCTGTCCGGCATTCTGGTAGATGACTGGCAACGTCTGCATGGCGAAGGATCCGGCGGCCTGAAGATCACGCAGTTCCTGCTATAAGTCCGGCAGGCTCGGGCAGGAGTTTCCGTGTGCTTACGCTCAATATCAATGACCGACCGGTCGATGTGGACGTGGATCCCGCCATGCCGCTGCTCTGGGTGCTCCGGGACGTGCTGGGCCTCACGGGCACGAAGTATGGCTGCGGTGCGGCGCTCTGCGGCGCCTGCACCGTGCAGCTCAACGGCCAGGCAACGCGCTCCTGCGTGCTCCCGGTAAGTGCCGTGGCGGGCCAGCGCATCACCACCATCGAGGGCCTGACCGGCCCGGTAGCCCTCGCTGTGCAGAACGCCTGGATCCAGGGGAATGTGGTGCAGTGCGGATACTGTCAGGGCGGTCAGGTGCTGGCCGCAGTCACCCTGCTGACCGCGAACCCCCGGCCCACCGACGCAGATATTGACGCGGCGATGGGTGGCAACGTGTGCCGGTGCGCCACCTACTACCGCATCCGGGCGGCGCTTCACGCGGCCGCCAGGACCCTGCCGGAGGCGAGCGCATGAAGCGGTCAACCACCAGTCGCCGGGAATTCCTGCGCCTCACGACACTGGGCGGCGCGGGCCTTGCCCTCGGCGGAGTGGCGTTTGGCGCGGCGGAGGGCGGAGCGATCTTCACCATGCCTTTCCTGCGGATCGATCCGGACAACACCGTCACGGTTTTTTCCAAGCACGCGGAGATGGGCCAGGGCGTCTGGACGGGCCTGTCCACCCTGGTCGCAGACGAACTCGATGCGGACTGGAGCCAGATTCGCGCTGAGTCTTCCCCCACCGGACCCCTCGCCTACGGCAATCTGGCCTGGGATCCGAGCGGCCGCCTCCAGGCCACGGGCGGGTCCACTTCCATCTTCAACTCCTGGCTGCAGCTGCGGGCAGCGGGGGCCACGGCGCGGGCCATGCTGGTCAGCGCAGCCGCGGCGCGCTGGGTGGTGCCGCCTGCAGAGATCACGGTGACTGCCGGGGTGGTAGCCCACGCTGCCTCGGGACGCAGGGCCACTTTCGGCGAGCTGGCGGGTGCTGCGGGCAGGCTGCCCGTGCCCGATGCCGTCGTCACCCTGAAAGCTGCGCACGCCTTCACCCTGATCGGTCGCGAGGGGCTGCCCCGTCTCGATGGCCCGGCCAAGACTCGCGGTCGGGAGCCCTATGGCATCGACCAGCGCCTGCCTGGCCTGAAGATCGCCGTGCTCGCCCGGCCGCCGCGCTTCGGCAGCACCCTGAAAAGCGTCGATGCCAGTGCCGCGAAGGCCATCAAGGGTGTGGTCGATGTGGTCGCCATCGACCGGGGAGTGGCTGTGCTGGCGGACAATACCTGGGCCGCACTCCGGGGCCGGGACGCTCTGCGCATCGAGTGGGACGAAACGGCTGCCGAAACCCGCGGCTCTGGCGCGCTGCTGGCGGAGTTCCGGCGCCTGGCCCGGTCTGACGAGGCTTTGGACGTGGTGCAGCGTGGCGCGGTGGATGCGGCGCTGGCTGCCGCAACCACGCGTGTGGAAGCGGAATTCGAGTTTCCCTACCTGGCTCACGCGCCTCTGGAGCCGCTCAGCGCCACCTGCGTACTCAGTGCAGACCGCTGCGAAATCTGGGCCGGTTCCCAGCTGCAATCGGGCGATGTGCTCAACGCTGCTGCGGTGACGGGACTCCGGCCGGATCAGATCCTGCTGCACACCCTGGCTTCCGGTGGCAGCTTTGGGCGCCGCGCCAATCCCGCTTCGGACTTCATCCGGGAGACCGTGGCCACCGCGAAAGCCACGGGTGGTCGCTACCCGGTGAAACTCATCTGGACCCGGGAGGACGATCTCCAGGGCGGCATGTACCGGCCCATGAACCTGCACCGCATCGAAGCGGGTCTCGACGACCGCGGACAGCTCACCGCCCTGCGCCAGCGCATCGTGGGCCAGGCCATCACTCTCGGCACGCCCTTTGCGGCCCTCACGGTGAAGAACGGCGTAGACGTGATGGCCACCGGCGGTTCGGCCGCCGAGCAGTACGCGATCCCGAACTGCCACGTGACCTGGACTAACCCCCAGGTCGGCGTTCCAGTCCTCTGGTGGCGCTCCATCGAGCACACCCACATGGCCTTTTCGAAGGAAGTGCTGATGGACGAGCTGGCCAAGAGCACGGGTCAGGATCCCCTGGCGTTCCGGCTGGCCCTGCTGAAGGACAATCCCCGCGCCACCGCCGTGCTGACGCTGGTGGCGGCCAAATCGGGCTGGGGCATGCCCCTGCCCGCGGGTGTCGGCCGGGGGCTGGCGCTGCAGGAGAGCTCTGGCACGGTGGTCGCCCAGGTGGCTGAGGTCCGGCTGGTCGACGGCGCGCTCCGGGTGGACCGGGTCACCTGCGCCCTGGACTGTGGCGTCGCCGTGAATCCCGACGTGATTCGCGCCCAGATGGAGGGCAGCATCGGCTTTGGGCTGGGTGCCGCGCTCCGCAACGAGATCACGCTTACTGATGGCCGCGTGGACCAGCGCAACTTCGACAGCTACCCGCCCCTGCGCATGCCCGACATGCCGCAGCGGATCGATGTCCACATCGTGCCGTCGACGAACCCGCCGACCGGTGTGGGGGAGCCGGGCGTACCACCGATCGCACCGGCGGTGGCCAACGCGCTCTTTGCGCTGACGGGCAAGCCCGTCCGCAAGCTGCCGCTGCAGGGAAATGGGGACATGCCTAATTTCCCATCGGCGTAATCGCTAGGCTATTTGGTCTCGGGAAATTAGGCATGTCCCCATTTCCCTAAATCGGCGCGTTGCGGCCCGGCACAACCTTCGGCGCGTCACCACCGGGCGTCCAGATCTGTCGGGGGGCGTAACCCTCGCTGCGCATGAAGTGCTCGGTGTAGACGATCCGGTCCGGATCGATACGGAGCAGCTGGCCCCGGGGCGGCTGCGCGTTGATCTTGCCCAGTTCAAAGCTGGACGAGACCCACTTGAAGACCTGCATGCCGTGCTCCCAGGCGGGGGTGTCCACGTCCAGCAGCGTGCCCTTGCCGAAGAACTGCGCACCCATGACGCACGCCCAGCCGGCCATGGGATTGGCGATGGCAAAGCTCAGCCGCGGGTCCCGGCGCAGCGCATGGACCTTGGGGCTGTTGGGCTGGGGAAAGATGTAGAGGGCAAAACCGTCGTTGTAGAACTCAACGGGGCTGACAATCGGGGAGCCGTCCTTGCGCACAGTACCCAGGTAACCAATATTGGTGAGGGTCATCACCCGTTCGATCCGGCTTTCTAGCAGTTTCTTCGGCATCACCTGGGTGGGCCAGGGCTCCTGCTCGAGCCACTTGTGCGCAATGCTCACGGGTACTACTCCTGATGGTGGTGATGAGGTGGGTGCAGTCTAGCGCTGGCGGCGCTCCCGGGCTGCCTGCAGGGCGGTCTCCTCCTCGCGATGGACAGTGGCCCAGTGGGGCCGGGCCCGCAGTTCTGCCAGGTAGCCGGCGAGCCGGGGCCAGCGTCCGGCGTCAATGGCCCCTGCGCCCTGGCTATAGGTGATCAGCTGGGCGCCCACGGCCACGTCGGCGACCGACAGGCTGTCGCCGACCGCCAGACCGCTGGCCGGCAACTCCTTCTCCAGATAATCGAAGGCCTCATCCCGGGGGCCGATGGCAGCAGCCAGGACCGCTGCGTCGGTGGGCTTGCCCTGAAATACCGGCTTCACCACGTACTCGGAGAAGAACGTGAGGGTGGCTTCCCGGAGGCGGGTGTCGGCGTACTCCTCCAGCCAGAGCGCTCGGGCAAGATCCGCGGCGCCGGCCGGATAGAGGGGCCGGGTCGGATAGGCCCGCTCCAGGTAGGCAATGATCACGGAGGAATCCGGAATGGCGACACCCTGATCTGCGAGCACCGGAATCTTCCCCAGCGGGTGGAGGGCCTTCACCCTGGCCGAGCCCATGGGGGCGATCTCCACCCGGTGCGGCAGCTCCTTCTCCAGCAGGGCCAGGCGCACCTTGCGGGTGAAGGTCGAGAGGTTGATGCCGTAGAGAAGGAGCATAGGTCGGCAGATTAGCGCAGGGCGGGACCAGAAGCCGGTCGTCCGGCCCGCGGGAGTTCCGCTGAGCCCC
>CAMBYH010000061.1 GCA_945872065.1 Arsukibacterium tuosuense | reverse complement strand
AAGGACAAGGACGAGAACCGGTTCAAGCAAGTCTGCTACACGATCCGCGAGGACGGCTTCTTCATCGAGGCTGGCGAGAATGACAACCTCATCGTCCAGAAGCTCAAGTCGAACAAGGATGCCGTCGGCATCTTTGGTTACAGCTTCCTTGAGCAGAACGAGGATACGGTGAAGGGCTCCCTGATTGATGGCGTCTCTCCCACCTTTGAGAACATTGCCAGCGGGAAGTACCCCGTGTCCCGGCCTCTGTACTTCTATGTGAAGAAGGCCCACGTCGGCTCCATCCCGGGCATCAAGCAGTTCGTTACTGAGTTCACCAGCCAGAAGGCCATGGGTGAAGAGGGTTATCTGGCTGATCGCGGTCTCGTGCCGTTGCCTGCTGCCGAGTATCAGGCGGTGGTGAAGAAGGTGACGGCGATGGAAGTCATGCCTCCCGCCAAGTAACACCGGGTAACCGGCGACCGAGCCGGGGGATTGACCACAAGTCAGCGGCGGCCAGCAGGTGCTGGCCGCCGCTTTTCTGCTGAAGAAATCAGAGCGACGCTCCGCCCATGCGCCTGACTACGCTGGCCCTGATACTGATAGCGATGGCACTGGCTGCCTTTTACCTGGGGCGTAGCCGTGCAGTGGCTATCGGTGGCGGGCCCGGCAAGGCGCGGCTCCTGCATTCTCTCCCCAAGTACTACGGTTACTACACGGCGATGTGGTGTGTGCTGCCGGGGCTGGTTCTTCTGCTGGCGTGGACGGCGTTGAGTGATTCCGTCATCACTGGTCGCGTCATCGAGGCCCTGCCCGACAGCCTGCGCAATCAGCCGGAAGCGCAGCTGGGCCTGACCCTGAACGATATCCGCAACCTGGCAGTTGGCCAGATGGTGGACGAGGCCCGGCGGCCGGAGTTCGCCGTGGCCGCGGAGCTCTACAACAACCTGCGCGCTGCATCCCAGAAGCTGCTCTCGGGGCTCATCATTGCAGTGTCTTTTCTGGGCTTTGCGCTGGCCTGGTGGCGCCTGCAGCCAAAGTTCCGGGCCCGGAATCACGTGGAGCTGGCCCTCAAGGTGGCGCTGATTGCCGCGTCTCTCGTCGCGATCCTGACGACACTGGGCATCCTGCTGTCAGTGACCTTTGAGGCGATTCGATTTTTCCGGCAGGTACCCTTCGACGACTTCCTGTTTGGGTTGACCTGGAGCCCCCAGATGGCGATCCGGGCCGATCAGGTCGGCTCTTCGGGAGCTTTCGGGGCCGTCCCGTTGTTTGTGGGTACGCTTCTCATCTCAGGGATAGCGCTCATCGTGGCGGTGCCGATCGGCCTCATGATCGCGATCTATCTCTCCGAGTACGCCCGGCCGGCCCTGCGCCGGGTGGTAAAGCCGGTGCTGGAGGTGCTGGCCGGTATTCCCACGGTCGTGTATGGATACTTTGCTGCCCTGACGGTGGCGCCTGTCATTCGCCAGTGGGGCGACAGTCTGGGCCTGGATGTTGCCTCTGAAAGCGCCCTTGGGGCGGGCCTTGTCATGGGCATCATGATCATTCCGTTTGTGTCGTCACTCTCGGATGACGTGATCAATGCGGTACCCCAGTCCATGCGGGACGGGTCCTACGCGCTGGGGGCCACCAAGTCCGAGACCATCAAGCGGGTCATCCTGCGGGCCGCACTGCCGGGCATCGTGGGCGGCGTGCTGCTCGCCGCGTCCCGGGCGATCGGCGAGACCATGATCGTGGTGATGGCCGCTGGCCTGTCGGCCAACCTGACGGCGAATCCTCTGGAGTCCGTCACCACCGTCACGGTCCAGATCGTGACACTGCTGGTCGGCGACCAGGAATTCGACAGCCCCAAAACGCTGGCAGCATTCGCTCTGGGTCTGGTGCTTTTCGTCGTGACCCTGATTCTGAACATCATCGCCCTGCAGGTGGTGCGCCGTTACCGGGAGCAGTACGACTGATGGCCATGCTCACTCCTGCCGAAACCCGCCGTCGCGTGGATGCCAGCCTGCGTCGCCGCTACCGCAGCGAGTGGCTGTTTCGACTCTATGGCCTTGTTTCTGTGCTCATGGGGGTTGGGTTCCTCCTGGTCTTGTTCGCCACGATTATCGGCAACGGCTACGGGGCATTTCGCCAGGTCTTTATCCAGCTGGAGGTTCAGTTTGACCCGGCGGTCCTGGATCCGGAAGGCACCCGGCAGCAGGACACCCTGGCTTCGGCGGACTACTCGCAGCTGGTAAAGACCTCATTGCGCACGCTGTTTCCGGACGCGGAAGACCGGACCTCCCGTCGTGAGCTGAATGCGCTGGTCAGCTCCGGAGGCGCGTTCAAGCTGCAGAAGATGCTCCTGGCAGACCCCACGTTGCTCGGGCAGACCAGGAACGTCTGGTTACCTGCCGATGACGAGGTGAACGTTTTCGTGAAGGGCAGGGCACCTGCCGTCAGCGCCGGGAGCGGGGACGAAGGCCGGAGGCTGAGTGACCGGCAGATCGCCTGGATCCAGACCCTGGAGTCATCCGGCAAGCTTGAGCAGCGCTTCAACACGATATTCTTCACGGCGGGTGATTCCCGTGAGCCGGAACTCGCCGGTATCTGGGGGGCGACCAAGGGGTCGTTCTTCATGTTGTTCGTCACGCTGTTCCTCGCGTTTCCGCTGGGCGTTGCTGCCGCGATCTACCTTGAGGAATTCGCGCCCCGCAACTGGCTCGTCGATGTCATCGAGGTGAACATCAATAACCTGGCTGCCGTCCCTTCTATCGTTTTTGGCCTGCTGGGTCTCGCCGTCTTCATCAACTTCTTCGGGATGCCTCGTTCTGCCCCATTGGTGGGTGGCCTTGTGCTGACGCTCATGACCCTCCCCGTGATCATCATTGCCTCCCGGGCGGCCATCAAGTCGGTCCCGCCGTCCGTGCGCGAGGCCGCCCTGGGGGTCGGGGCGTCGCCAATGCAGATGGTCTTTCACCACGTCCTGCCGCTCGCTCTGCCGGGCATGATGACTGGCGCCATCATTGGCATGGCCCGGGCGCTGGGCGAGTCCGCGCCGCTGCTGATGATCGGCATGGTGGCCTTTGTCGTGGAGCCGCCAGGCGGCCCCATGAGCCCGTCCACGGCGCTGCCTGTGCAGATCTACCTCTGGGCGGATAGTCCGGAGCGGGCCTTTGTTGAGCGGACGTCGGCGGCCATCATGGTGCTGCTGGCGTTCTTGTTGGTTATGAACGCGGCTGCCGTCTGGTTACGGAGTCGTTTCGAGCGCCGCTGGTAGCGGTTAGCCGGGGAGATTGACGATAATGCTACTGATGGACAAGGAACCAGGATTCGTCCCCATGCGCGAGCGCGGTGAGCCCAAAGGTGGAGCTGGGGAACCGGCGGGGAAGGCTCTAGCAATAGCTGATGCTGCGGAGACCGATCGCATTTCTCCGGAGACCGTTGGTGATATCACCTCAAAGAATGCAGTGATCAAGGTTCGGGGCGGGAATGTGCACTACGGTGACACGCACGCCCTGCGCAACATCAGCCTGGATGTCGGCCGTAACGAAGTGGTGGCGCTGATCGGGCCGTCGGGTTGCGGCAAGTCCACGTTTATCCGCTGCCTCAACCGGATGAACGACACCATCGAGTCTGCCCGGGTGACCGGCGATTTCCGGCTGGACGGAACCGATATCTACGCGCGGGATACCGACGTAGTGCTCCTGAGGGCCCGCGTCGGCATGGTCTTTCAGAAGCCCAATCCGTTCCCCAAGTCCATCTACGAGAACGTGGCCTACGGCCCGCGGATTCACGGCTTGGCGAGCAATCGTGCGGAGCTGGATGACATCGTCTACGGCAGTCTCGAGCGGGCGGGGCTGGTCAACGAGGTGAAGGACCGGCTGGATGAGCCGGGCACCGGACTGTCGGGCGGTCAGCAGCAGCGTCTGTGCATTGCCCGGACTATCGCCGTAAATCCCGAAGTGATCCTGATGGATGAGCCCTGTTCCGCCCTGGATCCTATAGCGACGGCCCGCATTGAGGACCTGATCGATGAGCTGGCGCAGAAGTACGCCATTGCGATTGTGACCCACTCAATGCAGCAGGCGGCGCGGGTGTCGAACCGCACGGCCTACTTCCACCTGGGAAGGCTGGTAGAAGTAGGCCCGACCGACAAGATCTTTACGAATCCTTCTCACAAGCTCACGGAAGACTATGTGACCGGCCGCTTTGGCTAGATCAGGCGCCGGTTCCGTGCCGTGGGTGTGGGCCCGGCGCATTACCATTTCGTTTCGGAATGGCAGAAAAGTCATAACTCCGTAACAGTCTCGTAGCAGACTGTTCGCCGAGCGCTGCGCTGGTTGAGGCGCCCCGCAGCTTCCAATGACAACCTATTGATTGAAAAGGTATACACCGTGAATCGTGCGCTATACGCATTGGCACTCGCCGTGTCCGGGGGGCTGGCGCTGAACGCGCCCTTGGCCTTCGGCGCGGTAACAGAGGCCCAGGTCCAGCAGCTGCTGGACAGGATCGACGCCCAGGACAAGCGCATCGCCGAGCTGGAGAAGTCCGTGGAGCAGCAGGCGGCAGCTCGAATTCCGGCTCCAGCCCCGGTCGTTGCCGCGGCCGCGCCAGCTCCGGCTCCGTCTCCGTCCGTGCCATCCCCAGCCGCCTGGGCTGACAAGATTTCCATCCAGGGCGACCTGCGTTACCGCTTCGAACAGATTAACCAGGAGATCTCCGCGGACCGGAACCGGCAGCGGTTGAGGGCCCGCACCGTGATCATCGCCAAGCCCCAGGCCGACCTTCAGGTCGGTTTTGGCCTGTCTACCAGTCAGGGCGATGACCCCATCTCGCAGAACCAGACGATTGGCAACAACGGTGCCCCGAGCGACATCTATGTGAACCTCGCGTACTTCAACTGGACCGCGCTTCCCGGACTTAACGTCACGGGTGGCCAGTTCAAGAACTTTCTCTATCGACCGGGCAATCAGGGCCTGCTCTGGGATGGTGACTGGAATCCGCAGGGCCTCGGCGCGACCTACACCAAAGGTCCATTTTTTGCCAACGCGATTGGCACCTGGCTGGAGAGCGACAGTGCGGATACCAAGGAGTTCACCTATGGCGCCCAGTTGGGTGCAACCGTGGACGTTGGTGATGGCGTGAAGCTGACTGGCGGCGTTGGCTACTTCCACTTCGATACCAAGGGCAAGGGCGTGTTCTACGGGAGCGACACGGCGTTCTTTGGCAACAGCTTTGATGCCCTGACAGACACCTACCTGTTCGACTACAACGAACTGGAAGTGTTTGCTCAGCTGGGCTTCAAGCTGGCCGGCTTCCCAGTTGCGGTTTACGGCGACTACGTGAAAAACACCGACGCCGATAAGTACGACACGGGCTGGGCTGCCGGCGTCTCGGTCGGGGCCGCAAAGGCCAGGGGCACCTGGCAGGCCAGCGCCGGCTATCAGGTTCTGGATCCTGATGCGGTCTTCGGCGCGCTCACGGACTCAGACTTCGGCGGCGGCGGTACGGACAATGAGGGTGTCGTGTTGCGTGGCGCCTATGCGCTCAGTGACAGGGTGAATGTGGCCTTCGGCTACTTCATCAACACCATCGACCAGGACGTCGGCACCGAGCAGGACTACGACCGCCTGCAGCTGGACCTGAATTTCACTTATTGAGCGACGGACAAGGGAAAGGGGGCGGCATCCGTGGATGCCGCCCCCTTTTTTGTCTTCAGTGGACGGGAGTCAGCGCGCCGGTGGGCCGGCGCCCCAGCCCCCCGCCCCATAGCCCTTCGGCAGCCCCGCATCCGGCGTGAAGCCGTAGAGCTCGTCCGCAGGCAGTGCTTCCGCCAGGATCGACCGCACCTTCAGCAGCTTCTCGATATCGATGCCGGTGCGGAGGCCCATGGCGTCCAGCATGAACACCAGATCCTCCGTGACGATGTTGCCGCTCGCGCCGGGCGCGTAGGGGCAGCCGCCAAGGCCTCCCAGGGAACTGTCCAGGGTCGTGATCCCTTCCTCCAGGGCGGCGAGGGCATTCGCCAGGCCCAGCCCCCGGGTGTTGTGCAGGTGGACGCCGCTCAGCTTGTCCTCGCCAACTTCCTTCCGTACCAGACGAATGAGCCGGCGGACCTGAGCCGGATTGGCGTAGCCCGTGGTATCTGAAAGCCCGATGTCATCGCAGCCGGCTTCCAGCAGGGCGACTGCAAGTTCTACTACTTTGGCTTCCGGCACCACGCCCTCAAGGGTGCAGCCGAAGGCTGTTGAGACGTTCCCCTCGAAGCCGGGGCGCTGGTCTGCCGGGAGGGAACGCAGGAGCTCGACGATGCGCCGGACGTCTTCCAGAACCTCGGCGTGAGTCTTCCGGAGGTTGGCCTTGCTGTGGGTCTCGCTTGCCGACAGGGGGATCGCAATCTTGTGGGCACCCGCCGCGATGGCGTCGGCGGCTCCCCGGAAATTGGGGACCAGCGCCAGCACCGTGAGGCCCGGAATCGTGCGGGCGTAGGCCACCACTTCGGCCGCATCCGCCATTTGCGGCAGGATCTTCGCCGGGACGAACGAGCACACCTCGATTTCCCGGACCCCGGCGGCGGCTTCCGCCGCAATCCACGCCTTCTTGGCTGCCGTCGGCATGCTGGACTTGATGCTCTGCAGGCCGTCTCTCGGACCTACTTCACTCACCAGAACGTCAATGTCGTGCGTGCCTGTCATGCGGTCGTCCTGTGTATCGAAGGCCCATATTCTATATGGGGGCGGGGTGGGGGATAATCCACGGCTTAACCAAAGGTAGCGCTATGACAGGTCGACAGGGGTTGCCCCTCGCCGGGGTGCGGGTCATCGAGTTCACCCACATGGTGATGGGTCCCGCGGCTGGCCTCATCCTTGCGGACCTCGGTGCGGATGTCATCAAGATCGAGCCGGTGGATGGCGACAGCACGCGCCGCCTGCCCGGCTCCGGGGCCGGGTACTTCCCCATGTACAACCGCAACAAGCGCAGCCTGTGCGTGGATCTCAAGGCCGATGAGGGCCGCAAGCTCGTGTTGCGCCTCATCGAGGGCGCCGACGTGCTGATCGAGAATTTTCGGCCCGGGACCATGGACCGGCTCGGGTTCGGCTACGAGACACTCAAGGATCTTCATCCGCGGCTCATCTACTGCTCCGAGAAGGGCTTTCTGAGCGGTCCCTACGAGAACCGCACGGCCCTCGACGAGGTGGCCCAGATGATGGGCGGTCTCGCCTACATGACCGGTCCCCCCGGGCAGCCCTTGCGGGCCGGCACCTCGGTCATCGACGTTCAGGGTGGCATGTTCGGCGCGGTGGGCATCATCGCCGCCCTGCATCAGCGCCATGCCACGGGCCGGGGCCAGAATATCGTGGCGTCCCTCTACGAGAGCACGGTATTTCTCGTCGGCCAGCACATGGCGCAGTTTGCGGTGACGGGCAAGCCCGCAGCACCCATGCCGGTGCGGGTGTCCGCCTGGGCCATTTATCAGGTCTTCGAAACCATTGATGCCCAGCAGGTGTTTGTCGGCGTGGTGAGCGACAAGCAGTGGAAGGACTTCTGCGCTGCCTTTGAGCTGCACGAGCTGGCTGCCGACCGATCCCTGGATGGCAACAACGACCGGGTGGCCCACAAGGAGCGCTTGCTGCCGGTCATCAAGGCCACGTTCCGGAAATACACCAAGCAGGAACTGATGAACAAGCTGGAGAAGACCGGCTTGCCCTTTGCGCCCATCACCCGGCCGGAAGAGCTGTTCGACGACCCGCACCTCGCTGCAAATGGCGGCCTGCTGCCGCTCACGGTGACGGATGGCCCTCGCGCCGGAGAAAAGACCCGCCTGCCGGCGTTGCCGCTGGAAATGGACGGCGCCCGCTTCGGGGTGCACCGGGATGTGCCCCGTGCCGGGGAGCACACTCGGGAGATTCTCAGGGAGGCGGGCTACGGGGATGTGGAAATGCAGGACCTGCTGACGCGCAAGGTTATCGCTGCGTTGTAGGAGCGCCTTTAGGCGCGAACGCCAGGGATATCGCGCCTAAAGGCGCTCCTACGGGCTGCTGGGCAGGTAGATCCAGGGGCGTCGCGTCCGGTCACGATCCCGGAAGGCGAGAATCTCGTCATCCAGCTTCAGGGTCACGGCAATCGAGTCCAGGCCTTCCAGAAGCATCTCCCGGTCGGCGGTGGGGAGCTGGAAGCCATGCCCGGTCGCATCCGGGGCAATCACCAGGCACTGGACCAGATCTACCGTTACCTGATTTCCTTCCGGGTCTCTTTCAACCTGACGGGCCAGTGATTCCACAGTCAGGTTATCGAGCACCACGGGCACGATGCCGTTGCGCACGCAGTTGCCCTGGAAAATCGCCCCGAAGCTGGGCGCAATGACTGCTCTGACGCCCCACTCGTGCAGGGCCCACACCGCGTGCTCCCGCGATGATCCGCAACCAAAGTTGATGCCGGACAAGAGGATGCGGGCGCGCCGATAGGGCTCCCGGTTAAGGATGAAGTCGGGATTTTCTTCCCGGCTCCCCGGGGCCTGGTAACGCCAGCCGGCGAAGAGTCCTTCCGAGAGGCCCTCCTTGGACACGCGCTTCATTTCCCTGCTGGGGATGATGGCATCCGTATCGATGTTGATGCGCAGGAGAGGGGCTGCGATGGCGGTAAGGGTGGTGAACTTCTCCATGGGTATGTCCTTACACTCGCGGCGGCAGTTCACGCACGTCCGCCAGCGCGCCGGCGATAGCCGAGGCGGCAACGGTTGCCGGACTCGCCAGGTGGGACCGGGTGCGGGGCCCCTGGCGATTCTCGAAGTTCCGGTTGGTGCTGGTGACCACCCGCTCCTCGAGGCCGAAACTCTCGCCTCCGGCGTAAAAGCACATGGAGCAGCCAGACTCCCGCCACTCGAAGCCTGCGTCCCGGAAAACCTGATCCAGGCCTTCGGCCTCTGCGGCCTTCTTGACCAGGCTGGAGCCCGGCACGCAGATCGCGCGGACGCCACTGGCCACGTGACGGCCCCGCAGCACCCCAGCCGCTTCCCGCAGATCACTGAGCCGGCTGTTGGTGCAGGAGCCGATGAAGGCGGCGCTGATGGGCAACCCGGCCAGCGGTATGCCAGGGCGGAGGCCCATGTACTGGAGGGCCCGCTCGGCGGACTGGCGCCGGTTAGCGTCCGTCTCCGTTGCAGGGTCCGGTACCCGGGCATCGATCCCGGTGCCCTGCTGGGGACTCGTACCCCACGTGATCTGGGGAGCGAGCTGGCTGCAGTCCACCTCGAGTTCCCAATCGAAGACGGCGTCCGGGTCTGAGGGCAGGGTGCGCCAGTGGGCGACCGCCTGCTCCCACTGGTCCGGCCCTGGGGCAAACGGCCGACCCCGGACATAGTCGAAGGTGAGCTCGTCGGGCGCCACGATGCCTGTCCAGGCGCCAAATTCAACCGCCATGTTGCACAGGGTCAGGCGGGCCTCTACGGGCAGGGCCCTGACAGCGCTGCCGGCGAACTCGATGGCGTAGCCGGCACCGCCGGACGCGCCGAAGCGACTGATGAGGTGGAGGATCAGGTCCTTGGCATACACCCGCGGGGGCAGTGCACCTTCGAACCGGATGCGCATACTCTTTGGCTTGCGGACCGCCAGGGTTTTGGTGGCCAGGGCGTGTTCGCCTTCCGTCGAGCCGATACCCCAGGCCAGAGCCCCGAGGCCTCCCAGCGTGCAGGTGTGGCTGTCCGGACAAACCAGCGTGACGCCGGGCAGCGCGATGCCCTGCTCCGGGGAGACCACGTGGACGATGCCCTGCCGGTCGTCGCCCAGGTCGAAGAGGGTGATTCCCGCAGCTCGGGCCGAGGCCCGCGTGCTGGTGATGAAGTCCCGGCCGCCGGGCATCCGGGTATCGTCGGTGCGACCGGCTGTCGTATCCACGATGTGATCCATGGTGCAGAACACCTGCTCCGGGTGTCTGACCCGCCGCCCGGCCGCTTCCAGGCCCTTCAGGGCAACGCTGCCGGTGCGTTCGTGGAGGAAGATGCGGTCGATGTACAGCAGACTGGTGGCGTCCCCCAGTTCGGCAACGGTGTGCTCTGCCCAGAGCTTGTCAAGAATCGTGCGGCCCATGGTGCTGTGTGGCGTCACTCCGGGAAGAGGCTGGCTTCGGGGGCGCAGTAAGCTGAAAATGCGGGCGCGATGATAGCAGTTCAGGAACAGGACGAGAGTCGCGGGGCGGGCCCGGGTCCCGGCCGGTCGGTCATGCGTGTGCTCGGGATAGTCTGGGGCATCGGCGGCATTGCCGCCGTGCTGGTCTACGCCGCCGCCACCCTCGGCCGCTATGCACTGGAAGCGCTGGTTGCCGGTCTGGGACCTGTCGAGTGGTTCTTGCTGGTGGCGAACACCGCGTTCATGGCCTGGGCAGAAGGCTACCGGGGGTTCCAGCAGCGTTTTTCCCCACGGGTGGCAGCCCGGGCCCTGCATCTCTACGACCATCCGACGCTCCCCCGTCTGGTGCTTGCCCCGCTGTTCTGTGCGGGGTTCTTCGGCGGCACGCCGCGCCTCCTGCGCACGATCTGGCTCGGCACGGGCCTCATCGTCCTCGCGGTCCTGCTCTTCAATCAGCTGCCCCAGCCCTGGCGGGGCATTCTGGACGCCGGGGTGCTGGTGGGCATGATCTGGGGAACGACGTCACTGCTGGCAGCGACCTGGACCACCTTCCGGGAGCGCCGGGAGATCGTGCCGGCCGAGGTGGCTGACCGAGTACCTGGCCGGATTCCCGAGACGACGGGGCTATAATCTGCCCATGCTTTCCCATGTTGATGCCGGCAATCAGCCCACCATGGTGGACGTCAGCGGCAAGGCGGTAACGCAGCGGACCGCCCACGCCCGCGTCCGGGTGATCCTGCCGCCCGTCATCCGGGCAGCGTTTGTCGATGGCGAACTACGCACCCCAAAAGGACCCGTCTTCCAGACGGCGATCATCGCCGGAACGATGGCCGCCAAACGCACCCACGAGCTGATTCCCTTCTGCCACCCCATCGGGCTTGATGCCTGTCGCCTGGAGATCGTCCTTGCTGCCGACGGTGATGTCGTGATCGACTGCACGACCCGGGTGGAGCATCGCACCGGGGTGGAAATGGAGGCCCTTACGGGCGCATCCGTCGCGGCGCTCACCATCTACGATATGTGCAAGGCACTGTCCCACGACATCCTGATCACCGACCTGCGCCTCATCAGCAAGACGGGTGGCAAGAGTGACTTCGGGGCCACGGTCACCGCGCAGGAACAAGGCACCAGCCGCTGAAGCCCATGGCGGTACCCAGGCTGCGGGGCCTCGTCCTCGCCGGTGGGGAGAGTTCCCGCATGGGGACAGACAAGGCAGCGTTGCTGGTCGACGGCCGCACGCTCCTTGCCCGGAGTGTGGAGGCGGTAGAGTCCCTCACAGCGAGCGTCCATGTGGCGATCCGGCCCGAGCAGGCCGACGATGCCCTGCGCCGGCAGTTTGCCCTGCTGTTCGACGTTGCTCCCACCCGGGGCCCTGCTGCAGCGCTGCTGGCTGCGTGGCGCCACGATCCCGAGGCGGCGTGGCTGGTCCTTGCCTGCGACATGCCGGCTCTGGGCAGCGGGATGTTGCAGGCCCTCGTGACGGACCGCGATCCGGACCGCGGCGGTACCGCCTGGCGCAGCCTGGACACTGGCCTCCCCGAACCGTTGTGCGCCATCTGGGAACCCGCTACCCTCGCTCGCCTTGCGGCCGCAGTCGGCCAGGCGGGTAGCGGCCTTGTCAGCCCCCGGGTGATACTCACTGCTGCCGACCCGCTGCTGCTGAATCCGGCGAGGCCGGCGGCGCTAACCAGTCTCAACACGCCCGCCGATCTGCACAGATATCTGGAACCCAGCAATGGCAACAAGCCGTAAGAAGACCGTCCGCAAGCCCTCAAAGCAGGAGGCCGAGTCTGCTGTTCGTACGCTTCTGGCATTCATCGGCGAAGACCCGGAACGTCAGGGCCTGAAACGCACACCGGCCCGTTTTCTCGGCGCCTACGAGGACTGGTTTGCCGGCTATCGGGTCGACCCCTACGCACTGCTGGGGACATCCTTTCATCAGGTCGAGCACTACGACCGGATCGTGGTGCTGGCCAACGTGAATTTCGAGTCCCACTGCGAGCACCATGTCGCCCCGGTCATCGGGCGCGCCCATGTGGCCTACCTGCCGGACCGGCGCCTCGCGGGGATCAGCAAGCTGGTCAAGGTTGTTGAGGCGTTTACGAAGCGGCTGATCGTCCAGGAGAAAGTGACGGCAGAAATCGCCCGCTGCATCCAGCAGGTGCTTGAACCCCGGGGAGTCGCTGTCGTGCTCGAAGCCCAGCACCATTGCCTGACCACCCGCGGTGTGCACCGGGATAACGTGCGCATGACGACGAACGAAATGCTGGGCGCCTTCAAAGACGACGACCGTATTCGCGGCGAGTTCTTCGCCGCCATCGGTCGCACCGGAGGCTGACTGCCGTCATGGTGAAGCTCGTGTTCTCCTGTGCTGCCGACGTCAAGGCCTACGAGGGTCTCGAGGTCGGCGTGTCCGACTGGATACTCGTGGACCAGGAGCGCATCAACCGCTTTGCTGATGCCACGGACGATCACCAGTGGATTCACGTCGACGTCGAGCGTGCCAGGCGAGAACTGCCCATTGGCACCACCATCGCGCACGGCTATCTGCTGGTTTCACTGGTGCCGAAGCTGCTCGATACCTTTGTTGAATTCACGAATCTCAAGCGCGTGATCAACTACGGTCTCAATGACGTGCGCTTCAAGAATATGGTGCCCGCAGGCAAGCGCGTGCGGTTGCGGGGTCGGCTGAAGTCCGCTCGCCAGCGCGCTGGAGGCCTGCAGGTCATTCTGGAAAACACCATTGAGATCGAGGGGGAGACCAAGCCGGCCTGCCACCTCGAAACCCTGGTGCTGTACTTCTTCGAGGACTAACCTGTAGGAGCGCGTTCACGCGCGATCTGTCCTGATCGCGCGTGAGCGCGCTCCTACCGTCGCAGCGTTGCCAGCAACTCCGCGTGGACTGCCGGCGTTGCCGCCACCAGCAGGTCGGTTCTTCTCAGTGCAAAGCTGTCGAACACGTCGAACGGGCGGCCGTCCAGGCCGGAGGCCCTGCCGCCTGCCTGGGTCACTATGAACGCCATCGCGCCCCAGTCCAGCAGGTCGGCGCTCTCGGAGGCGTAGGCCCCCAGGCGGCCGGTAAAGAGATCACTGAGGTTGTCGAAGTCGCGCTGCGGGTCATCGTCTTCGACGATATCGAACGCGTCCCAGTCCCGACGCAGGCGCTTTAACGCGTCCTGCGCCTGGTAAGTGACGCACACGCGGCTACCGGGCACGGTAGCCAGTGGTGCCATCCGGCTAACCTGACGGGAGTCCCGGTTGCCGGTAAACGCACCAAAGCCGCGAATGGCCAGGTTGAAGCGTTCCTGAACCGGCATGTAGCTGATGGCCGCCAGCAGCTGGTCGTTGCGCGTGATGGACAGGATGATGTCCCAGCCCTTGCGCTGGTTCTTGTACAGATAGGTACCGTTGATCGGATCCAGCCACAGCCTGGTAGCTGCATCCAGGGGAAAGTAGCGGGCATTCCGGGACTGCTCCTGTTCCTCGCCGTAGAAGCCTGCCGCAGGGAACCGGGCGAGGCTCGCCACCTCCAGAAACGTCTGCACACTCAGGTCGGCATCGGTGATGGCCTGGACCCAGGCGTTCTGGCCGGCTTTCTCCGGCGGACCGGAGACCAGTGGCTGGATGCCCCGGGCGTAGTCCCCGGCAGTGACCAGCAGAGGAAGATAGAACTCGACCATCTCCAGGATGGCCGGCGGAACCCGTTCGGTCGTCACGGGACCCAAGGCGGGCCGTCAGCGCGCGAGCTGGCTCTGCAGGGCGCTGAGGAAGTCCCGCACACGCCGGGCGTTGGCACCCATATCACCCCGGCCGACGCGGGACTTGGAGCGCACGTCCACCCGGGTCTGGTCCCGCCCCGGCTGAATGCGGATGACCACGTCGTCCTTGAAGCGCACCCACCCGGTTTCAGCAGTGGCCTCAATGCGGCCGTCCGTCTCGCTGGCTTCCACCAGTGTCCAGCCCTTCTCGGCGATCAC
>CAMBYH010000060.1 GCA_945872065.1 Arsukibacterium tuosuense | reverse complement strand
ACGCAGAGGTCTTCGTCCTTGACCATGACCCGCCCGGTCTGGGGCAGGGGGCCGGAGACGAAGAGGTCCTGGGTAACGTTGGGCGCCGGCGCCGTCAGCCTGCCCCGCAGCTCTGCCTCGGTGCCGGACGGCGTCATCGTCAGACAGTCCACCGGACAGATATCGATGCACGCGTCGCACTCGATGCACAGCTTGTCGGTAAAGACGGTCTGGACGTCGCAGTTCAGGCAACGCTCGACCTCCTCGGCAAACTGTTCCGCGGTAAAGCCCAGCTCCACCTCGATATTCAGTTTCTGAAAGCGCTCCTTGAGCCCCACATGCGGCATCAACCGGCGCTCGGCGCTGTTGTAGTTGTTGCTGTAGGCCCACTCGTGCATGCCCATCTTCGAGGTCTGCAGATTCATGCCGTCAGGCAGCCGGTCTGCCACGGCCTCGCCCTGGCAGTGCTTGTGGATCGAAATGGCGGCCTGGTGACCGTGCTCGACAGCCCAGATGATGTTCTTGGGACCGAAGGCAGAATCGCCGCCAAAGAAAACACCGGGCCGGGTGGACTCGAAGGTTTTCTCGCCGATCTTCGGCACGTCCCACTTGTCGAACTCGATACCCAGGTCGCGCTCGACCCAGGGAAAAGCGTTCTCCTGGCCGACGGCGACGATGATGTCGTCGGCAGGGAGCATCTCTTCGCCGAGGATGCGTTCTGCCGTGATCCGGCCGCTGGCGTCGACGTCGTATTCCATGACATCGAAGAGCATGCCCCGGAGCTTGCCGCCCTCGGTGACAAAGGCCTTCGGGGAGCGGTTGATGACGATCTCCACCTGCTCTTCTTCCGCATCATCCAGCTCCCAGGCGGAAGCCTTGAAAAACTGCCGGGGCTTTCTCGCCATCACCTTGACGCTTTTGGCGCCCAGGCGCAGTGAAGTGCGGCAGCAATCCATCGCCGTGTTGCCCACGCCGATGATCAGCACCTTCTCGCCGATGGCCTTGATGTGTTCGAAGGCCACGGCTTCGAGCCAGTCGATGCCGATATGCACGCGGGCTGCGTCGTCGTAGCGGCCGGGAAGCTTCAGCTCCTTGCCCTTCGGGGCGCCGGTGCCGACAAAAATCGCGTCGAAGCCTTCAGCAAGCAGGAGCTTCATGCTCTGGATGCGATGGCCTGTCTTGAGTTCGGCACCCATGCCGACGATGTCGTCGATTTCCCGGTCGAGCACTTCCGCCGGCAGGCGGAAGGAGGGAATGTTGGAGCGCATCAGCCCCCCCGGCACCTGCAGGCCCTCGAAGATGACCACCTCATAGCCGAGAGGCAGCAGGTCGTTGGCCACCGTCAGTGACGCAGGGCCCGCACCCACGCAGGCCACCCGCTTGCCGTTCTTCTGCGCCGGCGCCTTGGGCAGCCGGTCGGTGTAATCATCGGCCAGATCCGCCGCCACCCGCTTCAGGCGGCAGATAGCCACCGGCTTGTCCTCGACACGCCCCCGGCGGCAGGCTGGCTCGCAGGGCCGGTCACAGACCCGCCCGAGAATGCCGGGGAAGACGTTGGACTGCCGGTTCAGCAGGAAGGCTTCGGTGTACTGGCCCTGGGCGATCAGCCGGATGTAGCCCGGCACATCGGTGTGCGCAGGGCAGGCCCACTGGCAGTCGACAACCTTGTGAAAGTAGTCAGGATTCCTGGTATCGGTCGGCTGCATGGGGCTCTGGAACTGCTCGGCAACGGGTCAGAAGGGATCGGGGCGACGGCCCCACCAAAAGTCGCAGGGATTATACATAGCCGTTCCCCGCGGCAAATCGTCTGTTGACGCCGCCCCTGCCTTAAGTGAAACAATGCGGCGCGATGAGCACAGCAGTCCCTGAAGGCCCTCCGCCCGCGCGCTACGCCGCCCTCGCCCTGCAGCTGACGACAGCCTGTATTAACGACTGTGCCGACCGGGCAGCGGCCAGGGCGCGCATGGCCGGGAACCTGGCCCGGGTCGGGGCCTCGGTGGCCGCCAGCAAGGCCTTCATCCGGCAGTTCAGCGGCATTGACGTGAAACTGGTGGTGCTGCCCGAGTATTTCCTCACGGGTTTCCCGCTGGGCGAGTCGGTCCCGGTCTGGCGGGACAAGGCCGCGCTCCAGATCGACGGCCCTGAATACCAGGCGCTGGCGGATATCGCCGCCCGGTCAGACGTCTATCTGGCGGGCAATGCCTACGAAGTGGACCCCCACTTCCCGGAACTCTATTTTCAGACCTGCTTCATCATCGCCCCGAACCGGGAGACGGTGCTGCGCTACCGCCGGATGATTTCCCTCTCCGGGCCCACCCCCTATGACGTCTGGGACCGGTACCTGGAAATCTATGGCCTGGAAGGCGTCTTCCCGGTGGCTGACACGCCGATTGGCCGCCTCGCCGCGATTGCCTCGGAAGAAATCCAGTACCCGGAGATTGCCCGCATGGGCGCCCTGCGCGGTGCGGAAATCTTCGTCCACCCCTCCAGCGAAGTCGGTAGCCCGTCAGTCGCGCCCAAGGAACTCGGTCGCCGGGCCCGGGCTGCGGAGAACATCGCCTATGTGGTGTCAGCCAATTCGGCAGCGCTCACGGGAACCGCGCTCCCGGCCGAGTCCACCACGGGTATGTCCAAGGTGGTCGATTACTACGGCCAGATCCTGGCCGAAGCGGCCCCGGGCGGCGAATCCATGGTGGCCTACGCCACGCTCGACCTGGGAGCACTGCGCGCCTGCCGGAGGAAAACCGGGCTGTCGAATGTGCTGTCACGACAGCCCCTGCAGGCTTACGCGGAGAGCTACCGGCAGACAGTGATTCGACCCGCGAACCTGCTGCTGGATGGCGGCAAGGCGCGCGCGCCCGAACGGCGAGAGTTCACGGAGTGGCAGCTGGCGGATATCGAGCGTCTGGTTAAACGCCGCGTCCTGTAAAGCGCCGCCGCAATGCACGAGCCGTCCGCAGGACAGCTCTCAAAAAAACCGCGCCGCCTCAGAAGGGAGGCGGCGCGGTCATGGAGCCACACCGGGCGCCGTCACGCTCAGGGTATAGCGCAGGCTCCGCCATTGTTGAACTGGTCGAGGGCGTTCTTGAGGGGCTCGCCGCCGTCCCACTTCTTGCGACTGGCACCAATGCCGCCGTGGCTGCAGAGCCACGCCTCCGCATCCGACGTCAACGCACAGGTGTTGCCGGACGCCACACCTAACTTGGCCGCAATGAGCTGTCGCGCCATGATGATCGTGACATCACCCCGGGGGGACGCCCCGAGTACGCTGATGAGCTCCGCCTGGTTAAGGGTGTTGCCGCAGATCGCCATGCTGCTCACCGGCCAGACTTCTGGATGGTTCATCCAGAAGCCGATCGTGTGCGGAGGCAGCGTCGGCGCGCTGGGCGGCGGCGCAATGTCGCCCTTGGCGCGATCGGCCGTCCAGGCCCCGGCAAAGCTGCCGGAGAAGCTAGACCCCTCGAGCGCCATGAGCACACTAACGTCGCCACCGACGCCCCCAAAGCGGCTCAGCATGCTCCCAGCCGTGGCCTCCATCTGGAAATCGGCCAGGTCCGTGCCACCCAGGATGCCGATATCAATGATGCCATAGTCAGCAATCGTGCCCGAAACCAGGACGCCGCTATAGGACGTACTGGCGTCCGTATCGGTCACGTTCCCGGAAATGCTAAACGTGCCTCCGGAGAGAACGCCGCCGCCATCGATGGTGGCCGTGATCGTCAAGCCGCCACCCACAATGAATTCGTCAGTGCCCGCGCCGGTGAACGTCATAAACACCGGAGTAGAGGTGATGGTCAGCGTGGACCCGCTATAGGTGGCACCCTGACTCGCCAAGCCCTCGGTGAAACTGATGCGGGGATAGTCAACCTGGACGCCCAGCAGGACGCCATTACCTGCCCACGCACAGCCTCACGCGAGCATCGCGGCGCCGGCAAGGACTGTGTGTCGTAATCGCAATGTGGGTGTCATCGCTCTGTCCCTCTGTTCTACAATTGCCCCATTTTTATTTACTCCGTTTCTATTTTATTTTCCACTTTTTTTTAGCTCTATTTTTATTCCAGTTTTAGTTCTATCAGGATCCGCGCCGCCGCAGCCACCCGAAGCTGGCCAGTGCCGAACCGAACAACCAGACTGCCGTTGGCACCGGCACGTACGAGTCCACTACCGTTGAACTGGCAGAGAAATTGTCCTTCCAGAAATTGATGCCTTTCGAATCCCAGGTTTCGACCGGGGTGCCCACGGGCAGCAGGGGGTGGACCAGATTGAAGGTCGAGGCAATGATGTAGCCAGGGGTGTTGTTGGTGGGGGCCATATCGCCGCCGGTGGAAGTGAACGCAAACTCAAAGGTACCCGCGGCATCCAAGCCGCTGTAGCCGAAAAAAGTCGCATAGCCCCGGGGAATCGCGCTGGTGGGCGTCCCTGTTATAAGGGTCCCGCTCTGGAACAAGGAATTGCTGGTCGTACCTTTGCCTAACAGGGCGCTGGTATACGCGGTGTCCCCGGTCCACGGATCGTTGAGCAGGATTCCCGACAACGTGCTGCCGCCAGCGCCGAACCCGAGAATGACAGTCAGGCTGTAATTGGTCCCGGACGAATTACTCACCGCCAGCGCGCCGTTGCCGTAGGGATTAAGAGACTGGCTACCGTCGAAGGTGATCGTCAGCTTTCCATAGCTCTTCGCCCAATCCTGGGGGCCGCTGAAGCCACTTTTGCCAGTACCCCCCGTGCCACAGAGCCCGAAAGTGCCGTTACTCGATTTCGAGTTGCAAACCGCCGTGTAGGTGTATGCCAGGGCACCGCCCGTGGTGGTGAGGTCCGGGAAGGCTGGTGTCAGACCAATACTTGCCGCGTTAGTCAATGGTGATGCGGCAAGCAAAACACCTGCCAGAGCCGCCGCCGGCAAAAAGGCCCTTGTTTTTGTTTTTAGGATTGCCATGGTTTTGTTGCTCACATCTGATTATTCGCGCAAGCTGTTGGCTGTTGGACCCGAAGCCTAAATACGGCTTTGTTTAGCCCTGCCTTTGGAGTCTTAATTGTCTTCACCTTGAGGCGTTAATCTACGCCCCCGCAGCGTGAACGGTCAACAGCTAGATGCCGCCTGACGCGTCTAAGTCGTTGACCCGCCAATACTATTTGTCATAACGTCGGCCTGCCGTCGCAAATGCCCATCAACCTTGGGTACTGCCATCCAACTTCTCAGCAGCCCATCCGGTTCCCAGCGCCCGGCCACGGCGCACCTCCGAGGTCAGCGGCCAATGGGGAGCCGGCCAGCACTCCGCGCTGCAATAGAGCGCGCTGCTCCGGATTGCGCAACAACCTGGGCACCTTGACCTGGTTGGCGTTGATGCCGGCGGCTTGCGCCCGCTGGAGCGTGGTCAGCTGCTCGAAAGTGCCGGGGCGAACGAGGCGCAGCTCCACCGGGTCGAGCCGGCCGTTGGCCCGGCCCAGCGTTGCGTAGGAGGGATTCTCCAAAGCGAGGAGTGCGTCGAGACGACCCCCCAGCCGCGTAGCGTCCGCTATCGTAGTCATGGGTGACAACTCCGCATAAGCCACATAGCGATAGGGCAGCGTGCCGATCTCCGGCCAGACGGTGAAATCGGTGAGTCCCGCCTCACCGCCCAGCTGTTCCCTCGCCAGCTGGTTGAAGGCGTTGCGGAAATGCTGCTCGGTTGTCTTCTCGCCAACCAGATCGACCACGTTGCCGCGGCGATGATCAAACTCAAAAACGGGCGTGGTGCCGGTGAAGTCGACAATCCGCACGACGTCACCGAGACGGTAGCGATACAGTCCAGCGTGGTTGGTAATGACGACTTCGTAGCACTCGCCGGCCACCAGGTCCCCCATGCCAACCGCCCGGGGTCGCGTCGCATCCAGCTCGCTCACGGGCAGAAACTCAAAATATACGGCGCCCAATGCGAGCGCGTAGCGCTCCGGCGCGTCGCCCCACAGGTTGATGCCCACCATGCCTTCGGTCGCGCCGAAGCAGGTCGTGTACAACGCGGGACCCGGACCCGCCAGCGCGCGGAGCCGAGGCACGCTGACGGCAAAGGCGCCACTCACCACCGAGCTCAGCACCTTGAGTTGCGGCCAGAGGCGGGTCATGCGCCCCGCGGAATCCCCGGCCAGTTCCTGCTCGACGACTCGGGCCCGTTCGGGGGCCGGGGGCAGCAGCCCGGTCAGCGTCGCGCGCTCTTCAGCAGTGAGCACGAGGTCGCTGGCGAGACCACCACTGGCGAGGTCCCGCACCAGGCCTGCGCCCCGCCGCTCGATCAGCCCCATCCAGCTCACGATGTGACTGCAGTAGATAGCTTCGATGCAGCCGAGATCCTGGGCCCGCAGTGCAAACAGGGCATGCAGATAGAGCGCCGTCGGATAGTCCTGCACAGTCAGTACGTCGGCGGGAAACACCCAGAACGGTGGCGCCAGCTTGAGGATGCGGCGGATACCGGCGCCGCTCGGATTGCCCACCGGAATCCCGGCGGCGGTCTGGCGCCCGGGGCGGCTCGCCACCATCAGAGTTGCCGTTGGCTGGCGAAAGCCAAGGCCGGGCGTGCAGGCTGCCCGGGCTGCGGGGGTCAGCAGCGCGATGAACAGGAGCGCCGCGTTCTGCTGGCGCAGCGTGACCGGAAACAGCTTGGGATCGCCGGTGGTGCCCGAAGTGCTGACGAACATGCGCGGCCGGCCGGGAAACATGACGTTGTCTGCCCCGTTCGCCATGCGCTCGAAGGATTCGCGAAAATCGTCGTAGGTGGCGACAGGCAAGGCACTGGCGTAAGCCGCATCAACATCAGCTGCACGGGCCAGCCCGGCAAAGTCGTGGCGCTGCCCGAATTCGCTGGCGGCGCTACGCTTCAGGATCAGGCGCAGCGTAGCGGCATTGACCTCGGGGCCGTGGGCCAGCCGGCGGCGAAAACGCGCCAGGGCCAGTCGACAACCCCACTCCCAGCCACGCAGCAGGAGCCAGTACCCTGGCAGGGAGCGGTTGGGGCGCGATTCTTCGGGACTCCGCATCAGGCGGAGATTCTAGCGGGCGGGCCCCGGTTCAGTTGGCGGGAATCGACCAGAACCGCGTCCGGTCCGGATCAAACGCGTGGTAAACCTTGCCGATGGACCGGGGATCATCCAGTGCCTGCACCGTCAACGCAGCCAGGTCGGCGCGGCGGATCCAGCTCATGGACTGCGTGTCTTCCGTCAGGTAGGCCCTGCCCTGGGCTTCCTTGTCCAGCAGTCCGCCCGGACGAATGATCGTGTACTCAAGGCCACTGGTTTTCAGGTAATCCTCGGCCTTGGTCTTGTCCGGGATCACGTTCCGCAGGAAATAGCGCGCGATCGCCGGTGTGGCGTCAATGGACTCCCCGGCGCCGATTACCGTCACCAGAATAAAGCGGGGGACGCCGGCAAACCGCGCTGCATCGACGGCATTGCGGTTCCCGTCAAAGTCGGGCCGCGGCCCCTCCAGACTGGTTCCGCCGAGTGTGGAGATGATGGCGCGGAAGCCGCCCCCGGCGGGGGCAGCCGCCAGGGCAGCCGTCAGGTCTGCAGGGTTCATCGCGTCACCGCGGACGATCCGGGCCCCCAGGGCCTCGGCAGCGCTGGCGTCCGAGGCGGGCCGGACCAGGACAACCACGTCCTCGCCCCGCGCACGCAGCACCCGGACGATCTCCAGGCCCGCAGCCCGGTTGCCGCCAATCACGAGTACCGAGCCCACTCCGGGGGTGGCTGACACCGGGTTCAGTTCGGCCTTCGGCCTGTCCCCCTCCATGCCGGAAATCCCCACCCAGGCAACCAACACCAGGAGCAGGCCAAGGAAGATCGTCAGTTTCGGAAATTTCATGCGGTACTTTCTGCGGGTGAGCTCGCTCCCGGATACAAGCATACAGCGCGATAGTATGGAGGCCTAAAGGAGAGAGAACTTGTCCCGGCGAGTGTGGATGACGCTGTTGCTGCTCGCCGCCGGTCTCGGCGGCATCGTTTTCGGCCGCCTGTTCTTTGCGCCGGTACCGGTGAACCCACCCGTTCTGGAGTCTGGCACCTGGCTGTCACCGCCGCGCGCACTACCCACCTTTGCGCTGGTTGATCAGGACGGGAAGGCCGCCGGGCCGGAACGTCTCCAGGGGCGCTGGACGCTGGTCTTCTTCGGCTTTAGCCATTGCCCGGAGGCCTGCCCGACGACGCTTGCCCTGCTAGGCACCGTGCGCCGGGAGCTCGCCACGACGCTACCTGCGGCGCAAGTTCCTGCGGTACTTCTGATCAGCGTCGACCCGGAGCGCGACACGCCCGCCGTGCTGAAGGCCTATCTGGCGGGCTTCGACCCGAGCTTCACCGGCTTGACCGGTGATCCTCCGGCCGTGGGGGCCTTTGCCACCGCGCTCGGCGTGCCCTACCGGAAGATCCCGATGGACGGGGACTACATGATGGATCACAGCACGGCGATCATGCTGGTGGATCCCGACGGGCAGCTGGCGGCGCTCTTTACAGGACCCCATGTCGCAGACGTGCTGCTCAGGGATGTGCGCAGCAGTCTCGGGATGAACTAGCGCCCGCCACAATCCAGGCGCTGGCCAGCGACTGCTTCGGTAACCCTGCCATTCTCGTAGGCCACGAGGCCGTTCACGACCGTCGTGTGAATCGAGGAGCGGAACGTGGTGCCCTCGACGGGCGACCAGCCGCATTTGGACAGCACGTCCTCGCGACGCACGGTGGTGGGCGAGCGGTGATCGATCAGCACCAGGTCGGCAAAGTAGCCTTCCCGGATGTAGCCGCGATCCTTGATGGCAAAGAGGTCGGCCACCCGGTGACTGGTCTTCTCCACGATCAGCTCCAGCGGCAGGGTGCCGTCATGCACATGCTCCAGCAGCATCAGCAGAGCGTGCTGGACCAGTGGCATTCCGGACGGCGCCTGGAAGTACTTCTCGTCCTTTTCAGCCAGCGTGTGCGGCGCGTGATCCGTGGCGATGACGGCGAGCCGCCCGTCCACCAGACCGGCCAGCAGGGCCTTACGGTCCGCCGCCGTCTTGATCGCCGGGTTGCACTTGATCAGGGCTCCCCTGGCCGCGTAGTCCCGCTCATCAAAATGGAGCATGTGCACGCACACTTCCGCCGTGATCCGCTTGCTGCCCCGCGGGCCGTTCAGCGGCCCCGGCTCGAAGAGGTCCAGCTCTTTGGCGGTGGTGAGATGGAGGACGTGCAGGCGGGTGTTGTGGCGCTTCGCCAGCGTGGTGGCGAGGACTGTGGACTTGTAGCAGGCCTCCTCCGAACGGATCAGGGGATGCGCCGAAAACGGCACGTCTTCACCATATTGCTGACGGTACCGTTCCTCGTTCACCCTGATGGTCGGCGTGTCCTCGCAGTGAGTGGCGATGAGCGTGGGACATTCAGCGAAGATCAGCTCCAGGGTCCCGGGATCATCCACCAGCATGTTGCCGGTAGAGGCTCCCATGAACACCTTGACTCCGCAGCAGTCCCCGGGCTGCAGCGCGCGGATCTCGTCCAGGTTGTCGTTGGCGGCCCCGAAGTAGAAGGAAAAGTTGGCTTTCGCACGGCCGCGGGCCAGCCGGTACTTGTCCATGAGTACGGCGCGGCTGGTCGCATTCGGAATCGTGTTCGGCATGTCCATGAAGCTGGTGATGCCGCCGGCTACGGCGGCAGCAGATTCCGTAGCGAGGTCGCCCTTGTGGGTCAGGCCCGGTTCGCGAAAATGCACCTGATCGTCGATGAACCCTGGCAGAAGGTACTTGCCACCGGCGTCGATGATCCGGTCCACCCGGCCGGCGGGAATTTCCCGGGCGATCTTCTCGATGCGTCCGCGGCGCACCAGCACGTCGCCGGGCGTGACGCGACCGTCGTTGCAGATAAGCGCGTTGGTGATGAGCAGACCCTGGTCGGTCATCGGTCAGTTCGGTTGGCAGCGAATTGGTCGGTTACGGAGATCAGCTCGTGGACGATGCCGGGCTCGAAGGCGGAATGACCGGCATCCGGCACGATGCGCAACTCGGCCTCGGGCCAGGCCTGGTGCAGATCCCAGGCACTCCTGAGCGGGCAAACCACATCATAGCGACCCTGCACGATGACCGCGGGAATGTTCCGCAGGCGGCCCACGTCCCGAAGAATCTGGTTGGGCTCGGCCATGAAGGCCTGGTTGACGAAGTAGTGGGCCTCGATCCGGGCAAAGGCCAGGGCAAAGCGGTCGGCACCGAAGCGCTCCACTGTCGAGGCGGACGCCAGCAGATGGCTCGTACTCCCCTCCCAGATGGACCAGCGCCGGGCCGCCTCCAGCGCCACCTGCGGGTCGGGGCCCGTAAGCCGCCGGTAGTAAGCCCCCACCATGTCGTCCCGTTCGGCCGCAGGAATGAACTGCCAATAGGGCTCCCAGGCGTCCGGGTACAGCTCGCTGGCGCCCTGCTGGTAGAACCAGGCGATCTCGGCGGCCCGGAGCAGGAAGATCCCCCGCAGGACGAGCTCGGTCACCTGCTCGGGATGGGTCTCCGCGTACAGCAGAGCCAGAGTGCTGCCCCAGGAACCGCCGAACACGAGCCAGCGGTCTATGTTCAGTTTCAGCCGCAGGGCCTCGATGTCGGCAATCAGGTCCCAGGTGGAGTTCTCCCGCAGCTCCGCATGGGGCCGGCTGCGGCCGCAGCCCCGCTGGTCCAGCAGCACGATCCGGTAGCGGGCGGGGTCGAAGAACCGGCGCGGGGTGACGTCGCCACCGCCACCGGGGCCGCCATGGAGAAAGACCGCTGGCTTGCCCCGGGGATTGCCGCATTGCTCGTAATAGATCTCATGGAGGCCGGAAACGGCCAGGTAGCCTGAGTCGAAAGGCTCCAGGCCGGGGTAGAGGGTTCTGCGGGACATGGCGACATTTTGGCATTTTCCACGCCGTCTGTTCGCCCGGTCCCGCGCGCCAGCTAGAATCCGCCACCACCTTTGGGAACCTGCCATGCCCCTCAAGCTGCATTTCGCCGCCCTGCTTGCCACTGCCCTGCTCATGCCGCAACTGGCCAATGCCGCAACCAATGCCGCAACCAGTGCCGCAACCCCCATCGACATTCCCTACACGCTGAGGCGGCTGGACAATGGTCTGACCGTCGTGGTCCACGAAGACCGCAAGGCCCCCATCGTGGCCGTCAACGTCTGGTACCACGTGGGCTCGAAGAACGAGGTGCGGGGCCGCACGGGCTTTGCTCACCTTTTCGAGCACCTCATGTTCCAGGGCTCGGAGAACCTGAAGGGCGAGTACCTGAATACCCTGCAGGAACTGGGCGCCACGGATCTCAACGGCACCACCTTCTTCGATCGCACCAATTACTTTCAGACGGTGCCCAGTAACGCCCTCGATACGGCCCTCTGGCTGGAGTCGGACCGGATGGGGCATTTCAAGGAATCCATCACCCAGGCGAAGCTGGACGAACAGCGGGGCGTGGTGCAGAACGAAAAGCGGCAGGGCGACAACCAGCCCTACGGCAAGGTCTTCGAGGAGATTCTCAAGAACCTCTTCCCCCCCGAGCACCCCTACTCCTGGGAAACCATCGGCTCGATGGACGACCTGAATGCGGCGAGCCTCGCCGACGTGAAGAAGTGGTTCGAGACTTACTACGGCCCGAGCAACGCCGTGGTGGTCATCGCGGGCGATGTGGGTACCGAGGAGGCCTTCGCGAAGGCGGAGAAGTACTTCGGCGACATTCCGCCGGGACCCGCCCTTGGGCGCTTCGAGGAGTGGATTCCGTCCCATGACGAGGTCCGGCGGTGGAGCCTTCGGGACCAGGTCGCCCAGCCCCGCCTCTACCTCGCCTGGACGGGACCCCGCTGGGGCACGAAGGACGCAGCGCTGCTCGAACTGGCCTCCTCAATTCTGGCGGGGGACAAGAACTCCCGCCTTTATCAGCGCCTGGTCTACGAGGACCAGATTGCCTCGGACGTCGAGTTCGGCACTCTGGCCCTGGAGATTGCCGGTATCACTTATCTGCAGGTATCGGCCCAGCCGGGGGTGTCCCTGGAACGGCTCGAGACGGTCGTGAACGAGGAGTTCGCGCGCTTTCTCCGGTCAGGACCAACCGCCCGGGAACTGGAGCGGGTGAAGACCCAGCGACGCGCGGCCTTCGTCCGGGGCCTGGAGAAGGTTGGCGGCTTCTCCGGAAAGTCAGGCGTCCTGGCGGAGAGCACGGTCTATGGCGGGTCGCCAGATGCCTGGAAACCGGGTTATGCGGCGGTGGAAGCAGCCACTGGCGCTGAGTTGCAGGCCGTCGTCCGGCAGTGGGTGACCAAGGCGCCCTTCGTGCTCACCGTGGAGCCGGCCGAAAAGTTCGCGGCCGCCGAGACGGGGGCCGACCGTAGCCAGGTCCCATTGCCCGTCGGGGACGTGCCCGTGACCTTCCCGGCCTTTCAGCGCGCAACGCTGAGCAACGGCCTGCAGCTGGTCGTGGTCGAGCGTCCCGGCCTGCCTGTCGTCGGGTTGCGCCTGGTGCTGGACGCCGGTTACGCCGCAGATCAGTCCGCCCGGCCGGGCACGGCGAGCCTCACCATGGCCATGCTGGATGAAGGCACGAAGTCGCGGGATGCCCTGGAGATCAGCGAAGAGCTGGCCCTGCTGGGCGCCTCCTTGAGCGCCGGCTCGAGCCTCGACACGTCCTCCGTCAATCTTTCCGCCCTGGCGGACAAGCTGGAACCTTCCCTCAGGATTTTTGCCGATGTGGTGCTGAATCCCTCGTTCCCCCAGAACGAGCTCGACCGGTTGCGGAAGGTCTACCTGGCCGCCCTGAGCCAGGAAAAAACCCAGCCCACGTCGATGGCCCTCCGGGTGGTGCCGAAGCTCCTCTACGGGACCGGGCACGCCTACGCCCAGCCGCTGACCGGCACCGGGACCGAGGCCACGCTCGCCGCCCTCACCCGGGAGGACCTGGTCCGGTTCCACAGCGAGTGGTTTCGTCCGAATCACGCCACGCTGATCGCCGTTGGCCCGGTCACGGTGGCTTCTCTCAGCGCCCAGCTTGAGCCTCTGCTGCGCTCCTGGCAGCCCGGCAGCATCCCGGCGAAGGCAATCGCGGACGTTACTCCCCGCTCGAGCAACACGCTGTACCTTGTCGACAAGCCCGGCGCTGACCAGTCGGTGATCTTTGCCGGGCAGCTGCTCCCGTCCCGTGCCACCCCCGACGATCTGGCGATCGCCACGATGAACGATGTACTCGGCGGGAAGTTCACGGCCCGCCTGAACATGAATCTGCGGGAAGCGAAACACTGGTCCTACGGCGCCTACTCCTTTACCTATGACGCCCGGGGCCAGCGGCCATTCCTGGCGTACGCGCCGGTGCAGTCCGACAAGACCGCCGAGGCCGTCACCGAGATCCGGAACGAGATCGCCGGCATCGTGGCCCAGCGTCCCGCCACGCCGGAGGAAGTCGCCCTGGTGAAGCGCACCAACACCTTGTCCCTGCCTGGGCAGTGGGAAACCGGCGGCGCCGTGCTGGGCTCGGTCAGTGAAATCGTGGAGTTCGGCCTCCCGGACAGCTACTGGCAGAGCTACGCCGGCACGATCCGGGCGCTGACACCGGAACAGGTCAACAAGGCTGCCCGGGACTACCTGCGGCCGGACGATCTGATCCTCGTCGTGGTGGGCGACCGCAAAGTCATCGAGCCCGGGCTAAAGGCCCTGGGCTTTGACACCATCCAGCTCGTGAACGCCGACGGCGAGCTGCTGTAACGCGTGACGAGGCCGGCATGCAGGCCATGAACAGTCGGCCCCTCTGGATCGCAGGGGTCTGCGTGCTGGTCTACTTCTTCACGAATGGCATGGCCCTGTTCGTCCCCCAGAACCTGTTTCCCCGGTTCATGGAGACCTTTGGCGCCACGCCGGCCGAAGTCAGCCAGACCACCGCGATCACCTTTGGCATCTCCGGCCTGCTGGCGCCCTTCGTGGGCGCCGCCATCGACCGCTTTGGCGTGGTGCGCGTCATACGGCTGGGCCTGCTCGTGCTCGGCATCACCTTTATCGCCTACCCGGCGGCCCGGTCGCTGCAGGATCTCTATCTGCTGCATGCCGCCCTGGCCGTGGGCCTGATCCTGGCGGGCCTGATGCCGAACGTGGTCCTGCTCTCCCGC
>CAMBYH010000059.1 GCA_945872065.1 Arsukibacterium tuosuense | reverse complement strand
TCGGCCGTGCACCAGAACACATCGTCTTCCCGGAAGTCGAAGATCCACTGGGAGGTGAGCTTGGCGTTGAGCAGATAGCCCGCCGTCGAATGCTGCACGCCCTTGGGCTTGCCCGTGGAGCCGGAGGTGTAGAGCAGGTAGAGCGGGTGTTCCGCATTTACCCAGGTGGGCTCGCACGCGGTCGCCTGGCCCCGCACGGCGTCAGACCACCAGACGTCCCGGCCTGCCTGCATCGGCACGGCGCCACCGGTGCGCTTGAGCACGATGACTTTCTCGACGGTCTTGCAGCCGGTGGCGAGCGCCTCGTCCACTGCCTGCTTGAGTTCAAGCGCCTTGCCTGCGCGCCAGCCACCGTCGGCGGTGATCACCATTCGGGTGCCCGCGTCCTCGATCCGGTCCCGGAGCGAGTTGGCAGAGAAGCCGCCAAAGACGACCGAGTGGGTCGCGCCGATGCGGGCACAGGCCTGCATCGCGATTACCGCCTCCGGCACCATCGGCAGGTAGATGACCACCCGATCCCCGGGCTGGATGCCCTGGGCCTTGAGCGCGTTGGCGAACTGGCAGACCTCGGCGGTGAGCTGCCCGTAGGTCAGCGTCCGGGAATCGCCGGCCTCGCCCTCGAAGATGATCGCGGGCTTGCCATCCCGCGCACCCCCGTGGGCAGCAAGGTGCACATCGAGGCAGTTGAACGACGCGTTGAGCACGCCATCCGTGAACCAGCGGTAGTTTGGTGCCCGGGTCTCATCGAGGATCTGGGTGAAGGGCCGGTGCCAGCGCAGTTCTTCCCGCGCGAGCCGGCCCCAGAAGGCTACGGAGTCCCGGGCGGCCTCGGCGTTGAGCGCTGCGAAATCGGCAGGCTTGACCCGCGCTGCTGCTGTGAAGGCAGCCGATGGCGGAAACTTCCGGTTCTCTTGGAGGACGGATTCGATGTTGGACATGAGTTATTCTTTCGTGAGGGTGACGATTCGCTTGCTGATCGGGTCGTCCTCAAAATCCCGCAGGAAAATCTCGAGTGAGTCGCCGGCCAGATCGGGATTGCCGCCATCGTAGAGTTCGAGGATCTTGGTCAGCCGGCGCTCCCGGGGCTGAACCACGCTGCCCGATGCCGGCGAGGCCTCCGTGGCAGGGGTGGGGGCGGGCGCCGCGGCCTGCTGGCCCGGGGTCCGGGCACTCGAGAGCGACCGCAGCTCCAGCGCCTGGTCTTCCTGGGCAGCGGCGACCTGATTGGCCAGCACCAGTTCCTTGCGAATCAGCGCAATCGCGGCGTCCAGGTCCTGGACCTGCGGACCCTCCGGGTCGAAGACCGGGGGCGGTGGCAGGGGCGCCACCTCCAGTTCGATTACTTCGGCATCCTGCGCAGCAGAGGCCGCGGCCTTGCTCTCCTCGCTCCGCTCCCGGGCCCGCTTGGCGAACAGGGAGCCGTCGAGAGTGGCATCCGCCGAGTCGGACGGCGCATTCAGGTAAACGCCAAGTCCTACGCCAACAGCCACCAGAACGCTTGCCGCCAGGGCGGCAGGCAGCAGCCAGGGTGGGCGGCGGGCGGGCAAGACCTCGTCATCGTCATCCGGCGCCGTTGCCTCGGGACGAGCCCGCTTGCGGCGCCCAGCGGCTGTCGGGGTAGCGGCGGAAACTTCTGCGCGGGCGCCGGCAGCCGCGAGAGGCTGGGGTGGCGCGGCCTTTCCGGGCATGGGCGTCTCGACGGGCTTGGCGGCGGGCTTCGGTGCGGGCCTGGCGGCCACCTTGGCTACCGCCAGGATCTTTTCGTCCAGGGAGGCGGTTGGCGCCGCCTTTTCGAGACCGGCGTAGTCCGCCGACAGGGGGGACTGGCGGCCCAGAAAGGCCTCGAACTCCGCGTCATCCCGGGGTGTATTGCCGGTGCTCATGAGAGCGCTCCCCCGGGGGTTCGGGACGTTGACCGGGCAGCAGCCGGCGCCAGATCACCAAGCGCCGTGCGCAGCTTCTTCACGGCGTAACGCAGCCGGCTCTTGACGGTTTCCGGGTTTGAGCCGGTGACCTCGGCGATATCCGCCAGCCCCATCTCCGCTTCTTCGTGCAGCAGGAAGGCCTCCCGCTGCTCAATGGGCAAGGTATCCAGGGCCGACCGCAGGCGCCCGGCGCGCTGCTCGCCAGAACTAACCGCTTCCGGACCCGGCGCGCTGTCCGCTGGATCGTTCTCCCAGTCCACGAGGGACCAGCGGGCAGAAGCGAAAGCCGGGTCGATCTCCTCGGCTACGGGCTCGGGGATCGCCGCTGCGGTGGGCTCCCCGCTGCCATTAGTGAAAGCGCGACCAGCCTTGCGGAAGTGGTCTACCAGACAGTTATGGGCGATCTGATACATATAAGTGGTGAAGCGGGCAGTCGGTGTATAGCGATCCCGGGCCTTGATGATGCGCAGCCACACGTCCTGAAACAATTCGTCCGCGGTGTCCGGATTGCCACACTGGCGGAAAAAATAGCGATACAGGGGCCCCTTGTGGCGGGCATAGAGCGCCGCGAATGCCGCGACATCGCCTGCCGCGTACCGGGTCATCAGCTCTGCGTCGTCGTTTCCTGCCGCCATCGCCGGCAGCATATGCCAGCCATGGCGGCAGGAAAACGGGTCGGCTGTGACTAACGTCGCACCTGGGGCCTGTAGGCGGGGTCGCTCGGGACCTCCGGCGCCTCACCGGGAGGGCTGGCTACTGCAGCAAGGCTGTCGGCCAGCTTCACGAGGGACACAAACTCGCTCCGATAGCCGTCGGCGTCGTCGCCCCGGGCAGCCGCTGCCAGCTGGGCAATCTGCCGGTAGCTGAAACCGTCGAGGTACTCACCGCCCCGCAGCTTCTGGCCGAAGGCAGCCACGGCGGCGGCGAATTCCAGGTCCCTGGACGCGGGCTCCCCGGCGGTGCGGCGCACGGGGTGGTCCAGCCGGCGGCTACTCCCGCCATCGGGCGCCTTGAAGCGCAGACTGACGGTGGCCAGTTCAGTGCTACCCGCCGGGGTGGCTGGCACCCTGCCAGCGGGGAGCGCATAGCGCAGGGGATCCACAAGGCGCGCGGGGCTGTCATTGAGAGTGAGTTCGTAGAGCGCCGTCACGGTGTGGCCAGCGCCAATCTCTCCTGCATCGATACGGTCGTTATTGAAGTCTTCCCGACGCAGCAGCCGGTTTTCGTAGCCGATAAGGCGGTACTCGGCCACAGCGGCCGGATTGAACTCCACCTGGATCTTCACGTCCTTCGCGATGGTCTGCAGCGTGCCGGACAGCTGCTCGACGAGCACCTTGCGGGCTTCGCTCAGCGTGTCGAGGTAGGCATAGTTGCCATTGCCGGCGTCAGCCAGGCGCTCCAACAGGGCATCGTTGTAGTTGCCCGTGCCGACGCCGAGGGTGGTCAGGGACACGCCGCCCTCCCGCTCCCGCTCAACCAGGTCGATGAGCGCGTCGAAATCCGTGAGACCCACGTTGAAGTCCCCATCCGTGGCCAGCACGATGCGGTTGATCCCACCCTTGATGAAACTCTGCCGGGCGAGGTCGTAGGCCAGCCGGATGCCGCCAGCGCCATTCGTGCTGCCACCGGCTTCAAGCTGGTCCAGGACAGCGTTGATGGTGGCCTGCTGATTACCAGGCGTGGGAGCAAGGACGGCGCCTGCCCCACCCGCGTAGACCACCAGGGCAATGCGGTCGGTGGCCGTCATTTGCCGGGCGAGCAGCCGGAAAGCGCTCTTCAGCAGCGGCAGCTTGTCCGGGTCCTGCATGGAGCCGGAGACATCGATCAGGAACACGAGGTTCGCCGGGGCCCGCCGGTCGACCGGGATGGCGTAGCCCTTCAGCCCCACCTGCAGGAGCAGCCTGTCCTTGTTCCAGGGTGCCGGGGCGAGGCGGGTAGTCGCGGAGAAGGGCTGGTGGCGCTGGGTGGGCAGCGGGTAGTCGTAACCGAAATAGTTGATCAGCTCCTCCACCCGCACGGCATCCGCCGGCGGCAGGGAGCCCGCGTTGAGGAAGCGCCGCACATTGGCGTAGGAGCCGGTATCCACGTCGATGCTGAAAGTCGACACCGGCTGCTCGCTGGCCAGCTGCACCGGGTTGGCGGACAGGCTCGCGTAGTTTTCCCGGTCCTGCGGGCCGTAGACGGGGAAGCAGCACGGGGGTGGAGCGGCCAGCATCTCCCTGCTCTGGACCGAGGCCAGGGCGAGCATAGACTGGTCCATCTCCGCAGCGGGCGGGGCGCCCTGGGCAACCTTTCGCTCACTCCGTGCCGCGTCGCTGGACGTAGTGGTCGCGCCGATCCCGGTGGCCTGGGGCGGCGGGGCTGGCGGGTCTTCATTGAGGCTGCAGGCAGAGAGCAGCAGGATCACCAGGGTGAGTGGCAGGACTTGGGTGTTCACAGGTCTCGACTCCGCCGCCCGACAGGGCGGTCTCTGGAGTCTGTAAACGCCGGGCAGGCCGGAACGGGGTTAAGGGGCCGCTCGATTTGCTGGGCTGGGCCTTGCCGGGCCGGGTCTTGCCAGGCTGGACGCCAGCCGCTGGTGCAACGGACTGGTGCGCGGAATATGCGCCATCAGGAACTCCATCTGGTCCGCCAGTACGCGGCGACCCTTCAGGTAGATGTATTCGGCATAGGTGGGCGTGAAGGGCACGGCGATCAGCTGCATGCCCGCCTGCTCCGGCGTGTGGCCACCCTTGTGGTTGTTGCAGCGCCGGCAGGCGGTAACCACATTGTTCCAGGCGTCACCGCCACCCCTGGACAGGGGCCGGACGTGGTCCCGGGTGAGGTCCCGGACCGGAAAGTGGAGACCGCAATAGAGACAGAGGTTGGAATCCCGCCGGAAGAGGGTCTTGTTGTTGAGGGGCGGAACGTAGCAGTCCATCAGTTCGGCCACCTCCGGCGAACGGCCGACCGTGGCGACGATGGAGTTCACCTCGATGAAGCTCTGCTGCCGGCTCAGGGCACTGAAGCCGCCGTGGATGCGAAAGAGCGGCGACCCGCAGGTGTAGGCCACCTGGCCGAGGTAGTAAAGGCGGACGGCGTCCCGGTAGTCGATCCACTCAAGGGGCATGCCAGCCACGTCGGTCCGGAGGACCTGCTGGGAGAAATCGCTGACTTCGTCGTGAAGGTACAACATGCTAGGAATCTGTCCCTGTGGCCGAATATTGCGTGTTCCGCCCCAAAAATCAAATTTCCCCGGTCACACTCCTTCTGTCATGATCCGGCGCGTTATGCGGAACGCTGACCGGCGGCCCGCTCTATATATGAGGAGTGACGACGCTCATGCCAGTCACCATTGGCGTGATCACGGAAACTGCGCCGGGTGAGGCCCGGGTTGCCATCGTGCCCGAAGTGGCGAAAAAGCTCGCCGCGGCCAAGGCACGCCTGGTCATTGAAGCCGGTGCCGCTGCGCAGGCCCGCTTCGCCGACACGGACTTCGAGGGCCACGCTGCCATCGTCGCCGATGCGGGGACTGTGCTGGCCGAGGCCCAGGTGTTGCTCCGGGTGCAGCCGCCAACCCTGGCAGAAGCCGGGGCACTGAAGCCCGGCTCGGTCGTGATCGGCTACCTCCAGCCCCACCTGCAGAAAGACCTGATCAGGGTTTTCTGTGAGCGCAATATCACCAGCTTTGCCATGGAACTGGTGCCACGGATCTCCCGGGCTCAGTCCATGGATGCCCTCTCCTCCCAGGCGGCCGTGGCGGGCTACAAGGCCGTCCTGATGGGCGCCGGGGCCCTGGACAAGTTTCTGCCCATGCTTACCACCGCTGCTGGCACGATCCGGCCCTCCCAGGCACTCATCATGGGCGCCGGCGTGGCGGGCCTGCAGGCCATCGCCACAGCGCGCCGGCTCGGCGCGGTGGTCGAGGCCTTCGACGTGCGCGCGGCGACGAAGGAGCAGGTGGAATCCCTCGGGGCGAAGTTTGTCGACACCGGCGTGACCGCCGATGGCGCCGGAGGCTATGCCCGGGAACTTAGCGCCGAAGAGCGGCAGAAGCAGCAGTCTGTAGTGAATGACCGGGTCGCCAAAGCAGACCTGGTGATTACCACCGCGGCCGTGCCCGGCCGGCCGGCACCCCGGCTTATCGACCGGGCGACCGTGGAGCGCATGCGGCCCGGGGCTGTGATCGTGGACCTGGGTGCTGAAAGTGGCGGTAATTGCGAGCTGACCCGGGCTGGTGAGACTGTCGTGCACCGTGGAGTCACCATCATCGGGCCAGTGAACTTGGCTGCCACGGTGCCCCGCCACGCCAGCGAGATGTACGCGCGCAACCTCTTCAATTTCCTCTCTCCGGCACTTAGCAAGGAGGGCGAACTGGCTATCGACTGGAACGATGAGGTCTTCGCCGGGGCCGTCCTGACCCACGACGGAACCATCCGCCACGAGGCCACCCGCAAGGCCTTCACCTGAGGCGAGTCAGACCATGATCGACGGCTTTATCGCACTGTACATTTTCATGCTCGCCGCCTTCACCGGCTACGAGGTGATCGGCAGGGTTCCCACCATCCTGCACACGCCGCTGATGTCGGGTTCCAACTTCGTGCATGGCATCGTGCTGGTCGGCGCGATGGTTGCGCTGGGCCGGGCGGATACCACGCTCGAACTCGTCATTGGCTTCCTTGGAGTCGCCCTCGGCGCGGGCAATGCGGTGGGCGGCTACGTGGTCACCGAGCGGATGCTGGAGATGTTCAAGTCCAGCAAGCCCGCGGGCGGCCCAGCGGCCGGGAAGAAGCACTGATGGGCAGCGGGATAGCATCAGTGCTGGTTTCGGCGAGCTACCTGCTCGCCGCGTTCCTGTTCATCACGGGCCTGAAGCGCATGAGTTCCCCCGTCACTGCCCGGGGTGGCATCGTCTGGGCGGGCGCGGGGATGGTGGTAGCGACCATCGCGACGTTCTTTACCCCGGACATGGGCAACATCGTGCTGATCCTGGTCGCCATCGCCCTTGGCGGTGGCGTGGCCTGGATCACCGGCAAGCGCGTGGCCATGACCGACATGCCCCAGATGATCGCCCTCTACAACGGCATGGGCGGTGGTGCGGCAGCAGCGATCGCGGCCGTCGAGCTGTTCAAGGGTGAAGCACATTCCACCGTGGTGCTGGCGCTGGCCGTGCTGGGCGGGCTTATTGGCGCGGTCTCCTTCTCGGGCAGCCTGATCGCCTTCGGCAAACTGCAGGACCTTATCAAGCGGTCGTTCCGGTTCCGGGGGCAGAACTTCGTCAATCTGGCGTTGCTCCTGGCCTCGGTGCTGGTGGGCGCTTCCCTGGTGCTGGCGGCCGCAGGCCCCGTGCCGGGCATGGTGACGCTGTTTTTCGGTTTGGCCCTGGTGCTTGGCGTGACGATGACGCTGCCAATCGGCGGCGCGGACATGCCGGTGGTGATTTCCCTTTACAACGCGCTCACCGGCCTGGCAGTCGCTTTCGAGGGCTTTGTGCTCAACAACGCGGCCATGATCATTGCCGGGATGGTGGTCGGCTCCGCGGGCACCCTGCTCACCCAGCTGATGGCCAAGGCGATGAACCGGTCCCTGGCCAACGTACTGTTCTCCGGCTTCGGCGAGACGGCGGGTCCCCAGGGCGAAGTCAGTGGTTCGATGAAGCCCATCGACGCTGCCGACGTGGGCGTGATGATGGCTTTCGCGCAGAAGGTGATCATCGTGCCGGGCTACGGCATGGCAGTCGCCCAGGCCCAGCACAAGGTGTGGGAGCTGGCCAAGCTGCTCCAGGAGCGCGGCGTGACGGTGAAATTCGCCATTCACCCGGTGGCGGGCCGGATGCCGGGCCACATGAACGTGCTGCTCGCGGAAGCAGGGGTCCCCTACGACGTCATCTACGACGAGTCCGAGATCAACGCCGAGTTCGACAACACCGACGTGGCGCTCATCATCGGCGCCAACGACGTGGTCAATCCGGCGGCCCGCACCGACAAGTCCAGCCCCATCTACGGCATGCCGATCCTGAACGCAGACAAGTCCAGGAACGTCATCGTGATCAAGCGCGGCAAGGGCGCTGGCTTCTCGGGCATCGAGAACGGCCTGTTCTTTCTCGACAACACCCACATGCTCTACGGAGACGGGCAGGCCGTCGCTGCGGCCCTGATACAGGCCGTCAAGGCGTTGTAGGAGCGCCTTTAGGCGCGATATCGCTGTCGATCCCACCTTCCGTCAGGTTGTCGAAAAAGCCGTTCCAGGTCTCGCCGGCGGTGTTTTCGTCCCCCAAAAACTCCAGAAACTCGACGAGCTCGTCGCGAGCCTCGACGGGTGCCGCCGCCCCCGGGGCAATGCCGGGACCGGGCACGAGGCCCAAGAGGCAGAGCCACAGGCCGGTCGCTGCGTGCATCACTTCCTCATACCGGGCTGCTGGCAGGGGCGGAGTCGGGACAGAACCCAGAAAGCGCCTGGATTTAGCATACTGGCGCATTGTCCTGCGTCTCGACGAAGGACAACGCCTGGTTGCTAAAGGGGTTGACAAATCCCTCGGGGACGTGCCGTGAAACTCCCTCTGCCGCCATACTTATGCACAATCCCTACGAAAAGGGGCCATTTAGCGACTACTTTGCCGTTGGCACTTGAGCAAATACATTTAACTATATGAAATATAAGAATAATACACTTAGAGCACAAAATGATCAGATTGTCATAATGGTTGACGAGCTTGGGCGAAAGACCCATTTTCCCCCTCTTGTCCACAGACTTATCCACAGGATCTGTGGATAAGTTCGTGGAGGGCACCCAGATCCTGGAAGTGGCCGTTGCTGCGCCGCTAATGGGGCTCTTCGACTACCTCCCGCCACCCGATCCGGCGTTCCAACTCCGGCCCGGCATGCGCGTCCGCGTGCCTTTCGGCAAGGGGGCCCGAGTCGGCCTGCTGATGGGGCTTAAGGCCACGAGCACAGTGCCCGAGGCGAAACTGCGCCAGGCGCTGGCAGTGCTGGATGCCGAACCCCTGTTGCCCGATGACCTGCGGCGCCTGATGAGTTGGGCCTCGGCCTACTACCAGCACCCACCCGGGGAAGTGTTTGCGGCCGCCGTGCCGAAAGCCCTGCGGGAGGGCCGGGAGCCAACGCGACAACGCAAGGTGAAGACGCCACCGGCCGCAGCTGCAGAGCCAGCGAGCGGCGACGTTCCGCCGGTGCTCACCATCGAACAGGGACGAGCCGTGGCCGCCGTCAATGCGGCGACCGGTTTTCGCTGTTTCCTGCTGGACGGGGTGACCGGCAGCGGTAAGACCGAGGTCTACCTGCGCTGTATCCAGGAGCGGCTGAACGCTGGCCAGCAGTCCCTCGTGCTCGTGCCGGAAATCGGCCTTACACCGCAACTGCTGGAACGCTTCCGGAGGCGCTTCCCCGTGCCCATGGCGGTGCTGCATTCCGGGCTGGCGGATGGCGAGCGTCTGCGGGCCTGGACCGCGGCGCGGGACGGCACCGCCCGGATCGTCATCGGGACCCGCTCGGCCATCTTCACCCCACTGAAGCACCCCGGTTTGCTGGTGGTCGACGAGGAGCATGACGCCAGCTACAAGCAACAGGACGGCTTTCGCTACTCGGCCCGCGACCTGGCCGTGTGGCGGGCGCGGGAGCTGGGCGTCCCGCTGGTGCTGGGCTCCGCCACGCCCGCACTCGAATCGGTGGAGAACGCGCAGAGTGGCCGCTACGAGCGCCTGGTGCTGGCGGAGCGGGCCGGCGCTGCAGGCCAGCCGACGGCCCACCTCATTGATATGCGCACCCACCAGCCGCGCGACGGGCTGACCCAGCCGCTGCTCGCCGCAATCCGCCGGCACCTCGCTGCGGATGGCCAGGTGCTCATCTTCCTCAACCGGCGCGGCTACGCACCGACCCTCGTGTGCGTCGGGTGTGGCACGGTGATCAGCTGCGACCGGTGCGATGCGCGGATGGTCCTCCACCAGCAGCGGGGCCGGGTGACCTGTCACCACTGCGGGAGTGACCGGGCGTTGCTGGAGGACTGCCCGGCCTGCCATGCCGAAATCCGGGCCGTGGGCCAGGGCACCGAACGCCTGGAACAGGCACTCGCCCGCGAGTTTCCGGACCAGGCCATGGAGCGCATCGACCGGGACACCACACGCCGGCGCGGCGAAATTGAGCGCCGCCTGGAGCGGGTCCATAGCCTGGAGGCACGACTCCTGCTGGGGACCCAGATGCTTACCAAGGGCCATGATTTTCCCGGCGTCACCCTCGTAGGCATCGTCGATGTGGACCAGGGACTCTTCGGCACGGACTTTCGCAGCGCTGAACGCCTGGCCCAGACGTTCATCCAGGTGGCCGGTCGTGCCGGTCGCGCCGACCGTCCCGGGGAGGTTTACCTGCAGACCCTGTTTCCTGATCACCCCCTGCTCCGGGTGCTACTGGCGAAGGGCTACGGCGCATTCGCTGACCTGGCGCTGGCTGAGCGACAGCAGGCTGGCTGGCCACCCTGGTCCTCCCTGGCACTACTGCGTGCTGAGGCCACCGAGCGGCCGCTGGTCTTCTCGTTTCTGGAGGCGGCGGCGACGCTGGCACGCACCGCACTCCCGCCCGGACTCCGCGTGCTCGGCCCCGCACCCGCACCCATGGAACGCCGCTCCGGGCGCTACCGGGGACAGCTGCTCCTGCAGGCAGACGCCCGGCGGGTTCTGCAGCGCTTCCTGCCGGACTTTCGCGCGGCGCTGTCCGCGCTACCGACCCAGCGTCGCGTGCGCTGGAGCGTGGACGTGGACCCGTCTGAATTGTTCTAGAATCCCGCGGGTTCCCGGGACCCGCTACGCACCAAGATGCAGATCACCTCTCACATCGCGCAGGTTGTGCGCAAGGCACTCGACTGGCCTGTCGAGCGGACCGCCCAGATCGAAGCAGCGCTCACCGTGCCCCCGAATCCAGCTCTGGGCGACGTGGCCTTTCCCTGCTTCCAGCTGGCGAAGGAGCTGCGCTCGGCGCCCGGCGTGATCGCGAAAAACGTGGCGGCCAGGATTGCCCGGGACCCGATCATCTTAAGCGCCAGGGCGGAAGGCCCTTACCTCAACCTCTTTCTGGACCGGGCCAATGCCACGGAGCAGGTACTCGGAGAGATTCGGGACCATCCGGAGGCCTTCGGCCGCCGTGACCTCGGCGGCGGTCGCACGCTGGTGCTGGATTTTTCCGCGCCGAACATCGCGAAGCCCTTCCACTTTGGGCACCTGCGCTCTACCAACCTCGGGGCAGATCTCGCGCGGATCTTCACCTTCGAAGGCTGGCGGGTGATCCGCAAGAACTACATCGGCGACTGGGGGACCCAGTTCGGCTTTGTGATCTGGGCCTGGCAGCAGTGGGGTGACGAGGCCGCCCTGGAAGCCCGGGCGATCGACTACCTGGTGGAACTGTACATTCGGGCCAACCGGGACAGTGAGCAGGACCCGGGCGTGCGCGAGCAGGCGCGCAGACTGTTCCTGCGACTGGAGCAGGGCGACCCGGAGATCGTCCGTTTGTGGGAGCGTTTCCGGTCGCTCTCCCTGGAGGGCTTCCACCGCACCTACGACCGGCTCGGCATCGAATTCGACTCCTACGACGGGGAGTCGTCCTTGAACACGAAGGTCCAGCCGGTGATCGCCCGCTTCCTCAAGGCAGGTGTGGCCCGGGAGTCTCTGGGCGCCATCGTCGTGGACGTGTCGGACGTCATCGGCCGGGAGATCGCGCCCTGCATGCTGCAGAAGTCCGACGGCGCGTCGACTTACGCGGCGCGGGACTGCGCGGAGGCTATTGACCGCTGGGAGCGTTACGAGTTTGGCGCCAATGTCTACGTCGTCTCCCGCCAGGAGGACCACTTTGCGCAGGTGTTCGCCGCTCTGGGCAAGCTGGCCGTAGCGGAGCAGTGGCCAGTGAACTGGCCGGCACTCTGCGAGAACGTGAGCTTCGGCTATGTCCGCGGCATGTCCACCCGCAAGGGCGAAGCAGTGTGGCTGGAGGCCGTGCTTGACGAAGCCCGGGACAGGGCGGCCCGGTACCGGGAGGAGCGCTCGGCCGGCAACACCCGAGGACTGCCAGCGGTACCGCCCGCCGAGCTGGCCACCATCAGCGAGGCTGTGGGCCAGGCGGCGCTGCTGTACTTCGACGTCTCGTCGCGGCGGCTGACGGACGTGACCTTCGACTGGGATACCGTCCTGCAGTTCGAAGGCAATACTGGTCCTTACCTCCAGTACACCCATGCACGTATGCATGGCCTGTTCCGCAAAGCCGTGGACGCCGGAGTGGCCACGACAGCCGCAGCGGGCGACCTCGCACTGCTGGTCGCCGACGAGGAATGGGCCCTGGTGCAGAAGCTGCGCGGCTTCGGCCCAGCAGTCCAGCGCGGGGCCGAACAACGGGAGCCCTTCGAGGTGGCTCATTACCTGCACGATCTGGCCAGTGTCTTCAACGCGTTCTACAACCGGCACGTCGTCCTGGACGAGGCTGACCCCGGGCGCAGCAGGGCGCGACTGGAGCTGGTCGGGAGTGCGCGGACGGTGCTCGCAACCGGGCTGGGACTGCTGGGGATTCGCCCGCTGGAGTACATGTAGTGGCGAAGGCCACCAGCCGGCAGAAGCGCCGGCGCAATCGGCGCCGTGACTCGGCCAGCGTGTCCCGGGGAGCCCTGGTGGGTTTGGTGCTGGTGGTGTGCGCTGGTTTGCTGGTCTGGTCTTTCCGGGCGGACCTGGCCCGGCTGCTGAACACCGGCACGCACGATGCGGTGCCAGCGGCGGCCACGACGGCGAAGAAGACCAGCAAGCCTGCCCGCCAGCCCGCGACGGCGTCCAGGTCCCCGGAGGCCGCCGGCCGTTTCGAGTTCTACGACCTGCTGCCCGACGCGGAGGTCGACGTGCCAGAGCAGCCCGCGACGGTGCGCCCGGCAGCGCCGCCACCCGTTTCCGTGCCCGGTGCCTACGTCGTCCAGGCCGGTGCCTTTCCCAGTCTCGCTGCGGCCGACAAGGTGAAGGTCCAGCTGGCCTCCCTTGGCGTGGTCTCCGAAATCCAGACCGCTGACGCCAACGGTACCGTGTTCCACCGGGTGCGCATCGGCCCCATCGAAAACCTGGAAGAGCTCAATCGCCTGCGGGCCCGGCTCCGCCAGAACGGCATCGACCATCAGGTCATCCCGATTGGCGAGTAGGCTCAAGCTGTCGACGCTGCCGACGGCCCTCGAAGCCTGCCCCGCCCTTGGCGCAGCCATCGGCGCTCCGGGGCTGCTGACCAAGCGGGACGACCTGGCAGGCGCGGAGTACGGCGGCAACAAGGTCCGTAAACTTGAGTATCTGCTCGGCGACGCCCTGGAACGGGGCTGCGATGCAGTCGTCACCTTCGGAGCAGCCGGGTCGAATCACGCCCTCGCCACCGCCATCTATGCCAGGCAGGTGGGTCTCACCTGCTTCGCGGTGCTGACCGACCAGGTCCAGACGCCCTGGGTGGCGAACACGCTGCGCTGGCATGGCCTGCTCGGCACGCGCCTCCTGTACGGGACGGGATTCGCCGAGACGCGCCTCGCGGCCGAGCGTCTCCGGGCGAGTCACCCCTCCGGTCCCCAGCGCCTTTACGAAATAGCCTGGGGCGGGTCGTCACCGCTGGGCTCTCTCGGCTTCGTGGACGCCGCCACGGAACTGGCCACGCAGCTTGCCGCCGCAGGACTGACGGCCCCGGTGCGCGTGTACCTGGCCTGCGGGACGATGGGCAGCGTCGCAGGCCTGCTGGTGGGACTGGGTCGGGCGGGCGTGGCGGCGACAGTGGTGAGCGTGAAGGTGGTGCCCCAGAACGTCGTGGATGCGTCGGCTGTGCTGCAACTGACCCGGGAGACAGAGCGCCTGCTGCCAGCGGTGACCGCCGGCAAACAGCAACGTGCAACTCTGGAGTTTCGGCCGGAATTCGCCGGCGAGGGCTATGCCCTGCCAACGCCGGAAGCCCGGGAAGCTCTGGCCCTCGCCCGGGATCTGGCGGGCTTCAGGCTGGACACCACCTATTCAGGCAAGGCCCTGGCCTGTCTCATCAGCGATGCCCGGACCGGCCGGCTGGAGGGGCACACTCCGGTCTTCTGGCAAACCTGGAACTCCCGGCCCTACCCGGCAGAACTCACCGAGGTGGATCAGACGATACTGCCAGCCGAGTTCCAGAAATACTTCCGGTAGGAGCGCCTTGAGGCGCGATCCCCTAACGTCATGACCGGGGGGATCGC
>CAMBYH010000058.1 GCA_945872065.1 Arsukibacterium tuosuense | reverse complement strand
CTCGATCGCCATCACGAGACCGAGGTCCGATCCGCCAATGCCAATATTGACGACGTGACGGATGCGGGCGCCGGTTGCTCCCCGGTAGTCCCCGGACCGGATCGCCTCAGCGAGCTCCAGCATGCGTTCACGCTCCGTCTCGATCTCCGGACGGATGTCTGCGCCCTTCACCAGGAGGGGCGGGCTGGAGGCCCCGCGCAACGCCATATGCTGGGCGGGCCGGTTCTCGGTGGCGTTCACCACCTCACCCGCGAAGAGCGCCTGAATCCGCCGCGGCACCTCCCGCTCGTTGGCGAGGGCGATGAGCAGGTTGAGTGTGTCGCCAGTGATCCGGTTGCGGGAGAAATCCAGCAGGCATTCGCCCTGCTGCCGCGAGAAGGCCGCAAAGCGGCCAGGTTGATCGAGCAGGTCGCGAAGGTGAGTTCCATGCAGGGTCTTTGCATGCCCCTGCAGGGCCTTCCAGGCCGGGGCCTGGAGCAGATCGTCAGCCATCAGATCACTCCGTCCTAGAGGGTGATCTGATGGTAGTCCAGATACCAGTCCACGAAGCGACCGACACCGACTTCTACTGGCGTGGCGGGCCGGTACCCCACGTCATTGACCAGATCCTCCACGTCCGCCCAGGTGTCGGGCACATCACCGGCCTGGAGGGGCAACAGGTTCATGGTGGCCTTCCGCCCAAGGCGCTGCTCCAGCACGCTGATGTAGTGCATGAGGTCGACCGGCTGGGCGTTGCCGATGTTGTACAGACGGTAGGGCACCTTGCTGGTGCCGGGATCCGGACGGTCGGAATCCCAGGCGGCGTTAACGGTCGCAGTGTGGTCGACGGCGGCAACAATACCGCCAACGATATCGTCCACGTAAGTGAAATCCCGCCGGTGCTTGCCGTAGTTGAAAACGTCGATCGGCTTGCCGTCGAGGATGGCCTTGGTGAACAGGAACAGGGCCATATCGGGCCGGCCCCAGGGCCCGTAAACCGTAAAGAAACGCAGCCCGGTTACCGGTAACCCGTAGAGGCTCGCATAGGTGTGAGCCATGAGCTCGTTGGCCTTCTTGGTCGCTGCGTAGAGGGACAGCGGGTGGTCCACGTTCTGGTGGACAGAGAACGGCATCTTCGTGTTGGCACCGTAGACAGAGCTGGTGGAGGCGTACACCAGGTGCTGGACGCCGAAATGCCGGCAGCCCTCGAGTACGTTCAATGTGCCGACTACGTTGCTGTCCACATAGATGTGCGGGTTCTGGATCGAGTAGCGCACGCCGGCCTGGGCACCTAGATGAACGACGCGGTCGAAGCGCTCGGCCCTGAACAGAGCCTCCATGCCCTCCCGATGAGCCAGATCGAGGAGCACGAAACGAAAGCGGGGCTCCTTGTCGAGGATGGCAAGACGGGCCTTCTTGAGGTTTACGTCGTAATAGTCGTTGAGATTATCGAGGCCTACCACCTCATCACCCCGCGCGAGGAGCCGGCGCGCCGTGGTGGAACCAATGAAGCCAGCAGCTCCGGTAACGAGGATCTTCATCAGCCCGATACTCCCTAGAGCCGCGCGTCGACCTGGTCGGCAGGAAGCAGGCTCTTGATGTCGTAGAGCACATGGTCCGGGCGGCCCCAGGCATGGATGGCCTCAGGCGGCATGTCGCGGAACTGGTTGTGGGCCACCGCAAGCACGATGCCGTCGTACTGGCCTGCTGCGGGGGCCTTGGTGAGGATGTCGAGCCCGTACTCATGCTTCACCACGTGGGCATCGGCCCAGGGGTCATAGATATCCACAGCGGCGCCGTAGGACTTCAACTCCTGCACCACGTCCACGACCCGCGTGTTGCGCACGTCGGGGCAGTTTTCCTTGAAGGTCACGCCGAGCACCAGAATCCTTGATTTCGGCAGGCTCATGCCGCGCTTCACCATGAGGCGGATCACCTCGGTGGCCACATAGAGCCCCATGTTGTCGTTGATGCGGCGTCCCGCGAGAATCATCTCCGGGTGATAACCCATCTCCTGGGACTTATGGGTGAGGTAGTAGGGATCGACACCGATACAGTGGCCGCCAACCAGGCCCGGCCGGAACGGCAGGAAGTTCCACTTGGTGCCCGCTGCCTGGAGAACTTCCAGGGTATCGAGCCCCATACGATTGAATATGAGAGCGAGCTCGTTGATCAGGGCAATGTTGACGTCACGCTGGGTATTCTCAATCACCTTGGCGGCCTCGGCCACCCGGATGCTCGACGCCGGATAGGTCCCCGCCGTGATAATGCGGCCATAAAGAGCGTCGACAAACGCCGCGGCGGCGGGCGTCGACCCCGCCGTAATCTTGCGTATGGTTGTGAGCCGGTGCTCCTTGTCACCCGGATTGATGCGCTCGGGGCTGTAGCCCACGAAGAAGTCCTGGTTCAGCTTGAGGCCTGACACCTGCTCAAGGATCGGTGCGCAGTCTTCCTCCGTGCAGCCCGGATAGACCGTGGACTCATAGACCACAATGGCCCCCTTGCCGAGCACCTGGCCGACTGTTCGACTGGCGGAGCGGAGAGCGCTGATGTCCGGGCGTTTGGCGGCATCGATGGGCGTGGGCACGGTGACAATGTAGACATCCCGTCCCCGCAGGCCCTCGAGGTCGGTTGTAAAGACCAGATGCTTCGCCGCGGCCAGCTCCTGCGCGTCGGTCTCCAGGGTGAAGTCATTGCCCGTCCGGAGATCGGCGATCCGCTTGGGGTCGATGTCGAAGCCGACCGTGTCCAGGTGCCGGCCAAACTCCACGGCCAGGGGCAGACCCACGTAACCAAGACCCACGATGGCAACCTTGGCATCATCTATGCTCTTGAATTCCATCATATTCTTATAGAGACCACCGTTGTTTTTCAGCCTCTGGATTGTCCCTGATCTGCGGGACCAAAGGCCATCACACTCGTCACACTACAGCAGAAACATGACAGCCAGCAGGGCCGTGGTTGTCATGGTAACGGTGTAGGGCAAGGCCATCCAGACCATCCCCCCATAGGAGAGACGGATCAGGGGGGCCAGCGCCGATGTGAGCAGAAACAGGAAAGCTGCCTGACCATTCGGGGTGGCGACGCTGGTTATGTTGGTACCGGTGTTGATGGCCACGGCCAACAGGTTGAACTGCTCCCGGGAGATGGCCCCCGCCAGCAGGGCGTTCTTGGCCTGGGTGATGTAGACCGTGCCGACAAACACGTTGTCGCTGATGGCTGACAACACCCCCGCCGCCACGAAGTACATCAGCACCTGCACGCGGCCCTCGAGCGTGAGGACCCAGTCCGTGAAGGGCGAAAACAGGGCCTGGTCCTGAATCACCGCGACGATGACAAAGAAGACCACGAGCAGTGCGGTGAACGGCAGGGCGGCCTCGAAGGCCTGCCCTAGCCGCTGTTCTTCCACGACGCCGTTCAGGGCTGTCGCCAGGACGATGATCAGCAACCCTATCAGCCCGACCTCTGCCAGATGAAAGCCCAGTGCGACGATAAGCAGGCAGGCGGCAAGAGCCTGAACCACGAGGGCGCAGCGAGCACCGAGAGTCCGGGCCTTGTCGGTCTGGTGCTGGTGCTCCTGGAGTACCTCCCGTACAGCCGGACTCAACTCAGTTCCATAACCGAACCAGCGGGTACTCTCGAGCAGGAAACAGGTGGTCAGGCCGACCATCAGGACCGGGAGGGAAACGGGAGCGACCCTCAAGAAGAACTCGGTGAACTGCCACCCCGCCTCCTTGCCGATCAGCAGGTTCTGGGGCTCACCAACCAGCGTACACACGCCACCCAGCGCCGTGCCTACGGCCGCATGCATAACCAGACTTCGCAGGAAGGCCCGGAACTGGTCCAGGTCCTGACGATGCAGTTCAGGTACTGAACCGTCATCGATCCAGCCGCTACTGACAGCATCCCGCTGACCCGACGCCACGCGCTGGTAGATCCGGTAAAAGCCCTCGGCGACGGCAATCACCATGGCCGTCACGGTGAGGGCGTCGAGAAAAGCAGAGAGGAAGGCCGCCGCGCCACAGAACAGCAGGGCCAGCAGGCGTTTCGAGCGGACGCCAAGCAGAATCCGGCAGAATACATAGAGCAGCATGTCGCGCAGAAACCAGATGCCGGCGACAATAAAGATCAGCAGGAGAATCACCGGGAAGTTGTGCTCGGTCTCCCGGTAAACCGCGTCGGCAGAAGTGAGGCCAATGACTACAGCTTCGATAGCCAGCAAACCACCGGGCTGCAGCGGGTAGCACTTGAGGGCCATCGCCAGCGTGAAGATAAACTCGATGACCAGAAGCCAGCCGGCCACGAACGGGCCGGCCGTGAGAGCCACAATCGGGTTTAGTATGAGAAACCCGACAATCGTCAGCTTGTACCAATCGGGCGCATGGCCCAGAAAATTGGCGCCAAGGGCCCGGGGAATCGCCGTATTCATCGAGGGACGCTGCCAAATCGCCGCCAGAGCGTTTTGCCGCCACTTTGCTTATCAAGAAGAAGCAGGTGACGTTCATGCTCGTCGAGATCTTCGGCTGAGGCGCGGATAACAGAGAGGCGCAGGCCATCCCGTGCCACAGGCCGGGTCGTCGCCTTGAACACGGCAGTCTCGCCCGCGTTCGGGTCGAGGAGCAGCGTGGCTTGCCCCCCGGTCATGCTCAGATACACATCGGCCAGCAGCTGGGCGTCAAGCAGCGCTCCATGAAACTCACGGCCGGTGTTGTCCACCGCATAGCGCTTGCACAGGGCGTCCAGGCTATTGCGCTGACCGGGATGCATCCGCCGCGCCAGGGCCAGCGTATCCAGTACCGTGCAGAGGTCAGCGATCCGGCGCGGTTCCGCCCCTGCTGATCGGGGATCGACCTGGGCCAGCTCGGCCTCCAGAAAACGCAGGTCGAATCCTGCGTTGTGGATGATCAGCTCAGCGCCGGCTACGAAGTCGAGGAACTCCTGGGCAACCTCCGTGAACCTGGGCTTGCCAACGAGCATCTCCGCAGAGATGCCGTGCACCTCCTGTGCGCCTGGATCGATATCCCGGTCAGGCTGGAGGTAGTGGTGAAGAGTGCGGTTAGTGCGACGCCGATTGACCAGCTCCACGCAACCAAGCTCAATAACACGGTGGCCCTTCTCCACTTCAAGGCCTGTGGTCTCCGTGTCCAGCACGATCTGGCGCATATCCCTACCTTGATGTCGGCCAGCTGGAAGCAGGCCCGGATGGCTCTGCGCTGGCGAGGAGTTCGTCCAGGCCACGATTAGCCAGCGCATCCGCACGCTCATTCTCTGGGTGCCCCGAATGACCCTTGACCCAGCGCCACTCAACCTGGTGACGGGCGGCGGCAGCCTCAAGACGGCGCCAGAGATCCTCGTTCTTCACCGGCTTCCGTGCGGCTGTACGCCAGCCTGATGCCTTCCACTTGGGCAGCCACTCCAGGATCCCCTTTCTGAGGTACTCCGAATCCGTGTAGACAGTGGCACTGCAGCCGCGGGTCAGAGCCTCCAGACCTTCGATGGCGGCCATTAGCTCCATGCGGTTGTTGGTGGTCGCAATGGCGCCACCGCAGAGCTCCCGCTCCCTGCCCTGCCCTCCCGAACCAACGGCCCGCAGAAGGACCCCCCACCCCCCGGGACCGGGGTTACCCCGACAGGCCCCGTCGGTATACAGCTCGACATCGCTCATGCGGCGTTCCGCGTCGTGGGGTTTACCAGACCGCCTACCAGTTGCCCGCGCCGCCGGCGAAAACTGGGCCGCAGTCGCGTGACCGTGAAGACTTCCTTGCGGGCCACCAGCAGATAACTGCTGGCCAGGGGATGCCAGCTGCGGTGACGGACGGTCGGCGGGGGCCACTGGCCATCCGCATCCCCGGCAGAAGCGGACGGCGCCCCGGGGGGCATTTCTCCACCCGGTTCCGGGTGCTGATTCACCTGGGGCACGCGATAGACGGGCGCGACAAAGTGGAAGAAGCGTGCGGGCCGCACCTGGTAGTCAAGGAGGTGCAGCCAGTCCCGCAAGCGGGACTCAGGCACCATCCGCTTGCCACCGATGGGGAAACGACGTCGGGACAGGTAGTGCCGGACACCCCACCACCCCCAGGGATTGAAGCCCGCGAGTACCACCTGGCCGTCCGGCCTGAGCACCCGGTCCACCTCCCGCAGGACAGCGTGGGGATCCTCGGTGGTCTCAAGCAGGTGCGGAAGAAAGACAGCGTCAATAGAGTCTGTGGCGACTGCGAGGTCCTCGGGGGCGCTCACGAAGTCAACTCCGGGACCCCGTCGCCCTGCCACGACCGCGTAGCGTCGCGTCCTGGCGTAGCGGCGAAACAGGGCGGGATCACCCCAGGAGCCGATCTGCAGAAACTGATCGCCAAAAATGTTCTCGAACGCGCCAGCAACCTGGCGAGACTCCTCACTAAGCAGGGCGTTCCCAGTCCCTGTCTCGAGCCATTCAGAAACCATGGCTCTATATTAGCCCAGGCAGGTGCGGGACCTTACAATACCGCCCGTCGCATTTCGCAGATGGTGAGGCGCTTATGGGTTTTCTTGCGGGTAAACGCGCGTTGATCGTTGGCGTAGCCAGCGAACGATCCATCGCCTGGGGGATAGCGCAGGCCATGGCCCGGGAAGGTGCCAGTCTCGCTTTCACCTACCAGACAGAACGGCTCGGTGAACGGGTAAGGGACATGGCGGCACAGACAGGCTCATCGATCTGCCTGCCGCTGGACGTCGCCCGGGACGAAGACATCCAGGGGATGTACTCCACTCTGGCTGGCAACTGGAACACCGTGGACATCATCGTCCATTCCGTCGCCTTCGCCCCGCGAGAGCAACTGGCTGGCAGCTACCTGGATTCCGTTACGCGGGAGGGCTTCCAGATCGCCCACGACATCAGCAGCTACAGCTTTGCGGCCCTCGCCAAGTACGGCAGACAGCTGCTCTCTCCCTCCTCCGCGCTCCTGACCCTGAGCTATCTGGGCGCCGTGCGGTCAATTCCGAACTACAACGTTATGGGACCGGCGAAAGCCAGCCTGGAGGCCAATGTGCGCTTCATGGCTGCAGAGCTGGGAGCGACGGGAACGCGCGTGAATGCCATCTCCGCGGGCCCAATCAAGACGCTGGCAGCAGCGGGTATCGGCGGCTTCCGCGCCATGCTCCAGCAGGTCGCCACGACGACGCCGATTCGTCGCAACGTTACGATCGAAGACGTCGGTAACGCAGCAGCATTTCTTTGTTCGGATCTGGCGGCCGGTATTACCGGCGAGATCCTCTACGTGGATGGCGGCTACAGCAGGGTCGGTATGAGCCTCTAGAGGGCTTCCGCGTCGTTGGCCTTGAAGAGGTCGGGGGCCACGACTACGTCGGCGCTTTCCCGCAACTGGGCAGCCAGGGCCTCGGTTTCTCCAACGGCAACCCGCTGGGCCAGGGCAGCCTGGCGCTGATCGCGCTGCTCCTGGGGAATGCGCTGGGGCTCGCCGGGAACAACGGACCTCAGCTCGAACACCGCGTAACCGCCGTTACCGAGACTGACACCCTGAGTAACGGGCCGCGCGACTCCAGGGCCGCTGGCCCCGCCGTCAGCCGGGGCTGCCGGCTTGGGAGCCCGAAACACAGCCGCGAGCAGTTCTGGCGGCACAGTCGGCGTGCGACGAGTCAGCGGTCCCGCCTCGGTCAGCCTGCCGCCGGTAGTAGCGAGCACAGACGAAAGGCCTTCGCCTGCCTGAACCCTGAACAAGATAGCCTCGCCGCGGCTCTTGGCCTCCGCTGTCGCCCGCAGGGCACGCAAGCGCTCAACAATCTCCCCACGAACCTCACTCAGGGGCCTTGGTCCGGGCTTCTTGTAATCAACCACACGGGCTACTACGGCCCGGGTGTCATCCAGTTCGATCAGTGGTGTGTTTTCACTGCCATCAAGCACCCCGGGAGCAAACACCGCGTTGCTGAGGTTGGCGTCGCTGCCGAACGGGCCACCGTTCGTACGGGTAAACCCCTCATAACGTGCAATCTTCAGCCCTGTGTCCTTGGCGGCAAGTTCGAGGGACGTGGGATTCTCCAGCGCCAGATCATCCAGACGCTCGGCAAGCGCGTAGAACTCATCCTGTGCCTTCTGTTTGCGCAATTCATCTACCAGCTGTCCACGCACCTCTTCAAAAGTGCGCTCCGTGCCGGGCCGGAGCTCGTCAAAGCGGATGATGTGGTAACCGAACTCGGTCTTCACGGGTGCGGAAGTCTCACCCGGCTTGAGCGCGAACAGTGCCTTCTCAAAGGGCTCCACGTAACTTCCCTGACCCGCAAAGCCCAGGTCGCCACCACGACTTGCAGAGCCGGAATCAGTTGAGTACTGACTCGCCAGGGCGGCGAAATCGCCGCCGTTGGCCAGCTTGGCAGAGACTTCTTCGGCCAGCGCCTTGGCTTCGGCATCGGAACGGCTGGCATCAACGGCAATCAGAATATGCCTCGCCCGACGCTCCTCAGCCGAACGGAACCGGGTGGGATCAGCCTCATAGGCCTCCCGAAGAGCCACCTCATCCGGCACGTAACTCTTTGCCAGGTCCGCCAGAGCCACCTCGATGTACTCGATGGTAGCGCTCTCGACCGACTGAAACTGACTGGCGTTAGCGGAATAGTAAGACTGCACATCCGCGTCCGCGACTTCGATTCCTGCGCCGAGTTCCCGGGGGTCAAAGATCACGTAGGCAACGTCGCGACGCTCCTGATCCAGGGCGATGAGTCGTCTGAACTCTGCCGGGGTAAAAAATGAACTCTCCACGAGGCCATCCTGCAGTTGACGCACCGCCAGAAGGGCCTGCTGCTCTTGCTCGAATGCTGCAGGACTGATGCCCTGGGTAGCCAGCGTGGCGTCATAGGCAGCCTTGGAGAACTCGCCGCCGACCTGGAAGACCGGGATGCTCCGCAGATGTTCAATCACCTGCGCACCGCTGACGCGGAAGCCTGCGTCCCGGACATACTGCGTAATTACCCGATTGAGAACCAGCCCATCGAGGGCCTGGCGCTTCAACTGCTCCTCAGCTTCGGGGGGCAGGTCACTCTTGAGGGCCTGCTGTTCGGCTACGAGACGATTCTGGTAGACCCGCTGGAAATCGACATTGGGAATGTCCTCACCGTTGACCCGCGCGGCGAAGCTGGATCCGGTGACCGAAAAATCACTGCTGACGAAGGTCAGGGCAAGGGGCACTCCAATGAGCACCAGCACCCCGACGGCAACCCAGCCCTTAAGCTTCTCCCGGATCTTCTCAAACATAGCTTTTGGCGCTCATGGATTCTAGCGCTGCGATTGCTGGCGGAGTGGACGGGACTCGAACCCGCGACCCCCGGCGTGACAGGCCGGTATTCTAACCAACTGAACTACCACTCCACTCTTGAAACACGTTCTCTTTCGCGGTCACGTTGTCAAAGTTCATAAGGTTCTGGAACCAACCAGGTGCGGCACTGGTGGGTGCTGAGGGGCTCGAACCCCCGACCTTCGCCTTGTAAGGGCGACGCTCTTCCAGCTGAGCTAAGCACCCCGATACGCGTGTCGCCGCCCTAAGGGATTAAACGTTAGCGCCCCGTGCCAGCAACCGTGTGCCAGAACGGGGCGCCTTGTACTCATCCGCCTTCAGTCAGCGCTCCAGAGCAGAGCCCTAGTTTACGGCATCCTTCAGAGCCTTCCCAGCCTTAAAGCCAGGAACCTTACTGGCCGCAATCTGGATCGTCTCCCCGGTACGGGGATTCCGGCCCTGGCGAGCGGCCCGGCTCTTTACGGTAAAGGTCCCGAAACCCACCAGCGAGACGTCGCTGCCAGACTTCAAGGCCTTGGTAACCGCACCGATTACTGCGTCCACCGCTCGCGTGGCATCAGCCTTTGACAGGCCCGCATCATCAGCAACCACTTCAATCAAGTCACCCTTGTTCATCAACATACCTTCAGAATTAAATCGAATTACTCACTCGTCACTGGTTTCACCAATATCCCGATCAGGCACCGATAGAGTTCCTGCTTGACACGTAACGGGGCTCTATCGGTCTGGTTCGGTCTGGTGTTTTCAGTGACGTCCCCTAAATCCGGTGACGGTCGCTGCTAGAAAAGCCGCAGCCAGATGCTAGTCGAAAACCTTATACCAAGGGGGAAAAACGGCTGTCAACCGGGCCACCCTTGCCCACCAGCGCCATTCTCGCAGCAATGCCCCCCAATGCGCCGCTATTCTAGTGCGCTCTTACGCCGGTGTCAGACGTTTCTGCAGGGGTCTTTTGCGCGTCGTCGCCAGCCAGCGGCCGATCTACAGGCTTGGGAACCGGCATGTTCTGCAGCGTCAGCTGCAAGACCTCATCGATCCACCGGACAGGAACAATACTGATCTTGTCCTTGATGTTCTTCGGAATATCGACCAGGTCCTTTTCGTTGTCCCGGGGAATAAGGACTGTCGCGATGCCGCCACGATGGGCGGCAAGCAGTTTCTCCTTGAGCCCCCCGATCGGCAAGACCTCGCCCCGGAGCGTAATCTCTCCCGTCATCGCCACATCGCACCGGACGGGAATACCGGTCAGCGCCGAAACCAGGGCAGTGCACATGCCGATACCCGCACTCGGTCCATCCTTTGGAGTGGCCCCCTCGGGCATATGGATGTGGATATCGAGCTTCTGGTGGAAGTCCTCATCGATACCCAGCAGGGCCGCCCGGCTGCGGACCACAGTGGTGGCTGCCAGAATGGACTCCCGCATAACCTCACCGAGCTGGCCGGTATTGATCAGCTTGCCCTTGCCCGGTACCACAGCCGCTTCGATCGTGAGCAGTTCACCGCCTACTTCGGTCCACGCCAGACCAGTTACCTGACCAACCTGATTGGCTTCCTCAGCACGACCGTAGCGATAGCGGCGAACCCCCAGGTACTTGTCGAGCCCCTTGGGAATCACGTGCGTAGCTTTCGTCTCCGGCTTTAGCAGGTGCTGCTTCACAACCTTCCTGCAAATCTTCGCAATTTCCCGCTCCAGATTACGAACGCCGGATTCCCGGGTGTAGTAACGGATGATGTCCCGAATCACAGAGTCGGATATGGATATCTCGCCGCTCCCCAGACCGTTCGCCTTAACCTGCTTCGGCTTCAGATAATTCCGCGCGATGTTGAGCTTCTCATCCTCGGTATAGCCGGGAATGCGAATGACTTCCATGCGATCCAGCAGAGGTGCCGGAATGTTCAGCGTATTGGCGGTGCAGACGAACATCACCTCAGAGAGATCGAAGTCGACCTCAAGGTAGTGATCGCTGAAGCTCGCGTTCTGCTCCGGGTCCAGAACCTCCAGCAGCGCGGAGGAAGGATCGCCACGAAAATCAGTGGACATCTTGTCCACCTCGTCCAGGAGAAACAGGGGATTACGCACGCCTGTCTTCGACAGATTCTGGATGATCTTGCCGGGCATCGAGCCAATGTAGGTGCGGCGATGACCGCGAATCTCAGCCTCGTCACGCACCCCACCCAGGGACATCCGGACAAACGTGCGATTGGTCGCCCGGGCAATGCTCTGCCCGAGGGATGTCTTGCCCACACCCGGCGGCCCTACCAGGCAAAGTATCGGACCCTTGAGCTTCTTTACACGCTGCTGGACCGCCAGGTACTCCAGGATGCGTTCCTTGACCTTGTCCAGGCCGAAGTGGTCCTTCTCAAGGACCTGTTCCGCCTCAGCCAACGCCTGGTTAACGCGGGTCCGCTTCTTCCACGGCGCCTTCAGAAGCCAGTCCACATAGTTGCGCACTACGGTGGCCTCAGCTGACATCGGCGACATCAGCTTGAGCTTGTTCAGTTCGGCCGTTGCCTTTTCCCGGGCCTCCTGGGGCATACCCGCGCGAGCGACGCGCTGCTCCAGTTCGGCGATCTCGTTCGGGGCATCGTCCATGTCCCCGAGTTCCTTCTGAATGGCCTTCATCTGCTCATTCAGGTAGTACTCGCGCTGACTCTTCTCCATCTGCTGCTTGACGCGCCCGCGGATCCGCTTCTCGATCTGAAGCATGTCGACTTCGGTCTCGATGAGCGTCATCACGTGCTCGATACGCTCACGCACAGCCAGTATCTCAAGGACCTTCTGCTTCTGGTCAAGCTTCAGGGCCATGTGGGCTGCAACGGTATCGGCGAGACGTCCCGGCTGATCGATACCGGCAAGCGAGGTCAGTATCTCGGGGGGCACCTTCCGGTTCAGTTTGACGTAGTTTTCGAACTGGGAAATCAGTGAGCGCTTCAGGACTTCAGCTTCCCGTGTCGTAACGTCCAACTGATCCTCTACCAGCGTGATATCCGCAGAGAAGAACTCAGCGCCGCGGGTCTTGGTCAGATTGGCCCTGGTACCACCCTCAACAAGCACCTTGACGGTGCCATCAGGCAGCTTCAGCAACTGGAGAATCGTCGCGAGAGTCCCGATGCCGTAGATGTCCTCCAGGGCAGGCTCATCGACGTCGGCCTGCTTCTGGGCCACCAGCAGGATCTGCTTGCCAGCCTGCATTGCTTCGTCCAGCGCCTGAATTGAGCGCGCTCGGCCCACAAACAGGGGTATGACCATGTGCGGGTAAACGACCACATCCCGCAACGGCAGGATGGGTATGTTCAGGCGGTGCTGCAGATCGGTATCAGACATCCATAAATCTCCTAGGACTCAGAGTCCCGCCGAACTCTCCAGAGGTGAGGACCGGCGATGCAGCAGACTCGTACAGGGTGGAATTGACGTCCGCGCCCGGGGCGCCGACGGGCCAGTTCGGGCTAGGTACCACCAGACCCGGCTGCCCTCCGCTCTTCCTGCACTGCCCGCAAGGGCGTGGTCTCTTCCGATTCAAAAATTATGTAAGGCTTCGTCTCACCGGTGACAACCGCCTCATCCACGACGACCTTGCGAGCGTTTCGCAGGGAAGGCAGGTCGTACATGGTATCGAGGAGAATATTCTCGAGAATGGTGCGGAGTCCGCGGGCACCGGTCTTCCGCTGCATGGCCCGCAGGGCGATTGCCCGCAAGGCGTCCTCCCGGAACTCCAGTTCAGCACCTTCCATCTCAAAGAGGCGCCGGTACTGCTTGGTCAAGGCGTTCTTCGGCTCAACCAGAATACTGATGAGTGCAGCCTCGTCGAGCTCGTCGAGCGTGGCTACCACAGGCAGGCGACCGACAAACTCGGGAATAAGCCCGTAGCGAATCAGATCTTCCGGCTCCACGTCAGTGAGGAGCTCGCCGATCGGAGATGCCTCATTGCTGCGTACGTCGGCGACAAAGCCAATACCGCTCTTCTGTGAGCGCTTCTGAATAATCTTTTCCAGACCCGCGAAGGCGCCGCCAACGATAAAGAGAATATGGCGGGTATCGACCTGAAGGAATTCCTGCTGGGGATGCTTTCGCCCCCCCTGCGGAGGAACGGATGCCACCGTTCCTTCGATGAGCTTCAGCAAGGCCTGCTGGACACCCTCACCGGACACGTCGCGGGTAATAGAAGGGTTGTCAGACTTGCGGGAAATCTTGTCGATCTCATCGATGTAGACGATACCGGTCTGCGCCTTCTCGACGTCATAGTCGCACTTCTGCAACAGCTTCTGAATGATGTTCTCAACGTCTTCACCGACATAACCCGCCTCAGTGAGCGTGGTTGCGTCAGCAATCGCAAACGGGACGTTCAACAACCGCGCGAGAGTCTCTGCCAGCAGCGTCTTGCCGCAGCCCGTGGGCCCGATGAGGAGGATATTACTCTTGGAGAGTTCGATGTCGCTCTTGCCCCCATCTGCCGAGCGATTTTCCAGGCGCTTGTAGTGATTATAAACCGCCACAGAGAGGATCTTCTTGGCCCGCTCCTGGCCAATGACGTATTCGTCGAGGACCGCCTTGATTTCCTGGGGCTTCGGCAGCTTGGCGCTGGGGTGATCCTGCCGATCCTCCAACTCTTCGCGGATGATGTCGTTACAGAGTTCGACGCACTCGTCGCAAATGAAGACGGAGGGACCGGCAATCAGCTTGCGAACCTCGTGCTGACTCTTGCCGCAAAACGAGCAATAGAGCAGCTTGCCGTCGTCTCCTCGTCCGCGAGTTTCGTCAACCATGGCTGCCGCTTTCTCCTGCCGTGAAGCCCGTCACGGGAGCTTCCTCTACCATATAGCACGCGTTCAACGGGGCGTGCAAAACCCCTCATCGTTTACCGCGATCAGTTCACATCAGGCGGTCATTATCGCGCAGTCCGTCACGAAGTGCCTCAGCTGACCTTACGGGTCTCACCGCGGCGCTCCAGGACGCCATCAATCAAGCCGTAGGCTACGGAATCGGTCCCACTCATAAAGCGGTCCCGATCGGTATCCTGCTCCACCCGCTCAAGAGACTGGCCCGTGTGCTTGGCCAGAATCTGGTTCAGACGATCACGGGTCAGAAGTATCTCTTTCGCGTGAATATCGATGTCCGATGCCTGGCCCTGAAAACCTCCCAGCGGCTGGTGAATCATGATGCGGGAGTGCGGCAGGCAGAACCGCTTGCCCTTGGCGCCGCCGGCCAGCAGCAGTGCGCCCATGCT
>CAMBYH010000057.1 GCA_945872065.1 Arsukibacterium tuosuense | reverse complement strand
GCGCGCTGCTGGCAGTCGCCTGGCTTGTGCAACTGCCGGAGGCGGCAGGCCTGCGAGTTGCGGCGATCCTGCCGGGCGCAGTAGCCGTTGGCGCGGCTCTGGCCTTTCTCCAGCTGTTTCTGCACGAGGCCGCCCACTACAACCTGGCGGCTGACCGCCGGTGGAACGACTGGCTGTGCGATGCGCTGATCAGCTGGCAGGTGGCCTCCTCCATCGACGGCTACCGGGCCGTGCATTTCGCTCACCACCGGTATCTCGGCACCACGCGGGACACGGAGCGCTCCTACTTCACCGCACTAACGCCCGGCTTTCTCCTTGCCATGCTCACGGGGTTCCACGCCGTGCGTGTGCTGCTGGCCCGGGACCAGGCCGGGCCGGTTGCTGCGCCGCTGGCGAAACCGGGTGGGAGTCTGGGCCCGGTCCTCCGGGGACTTGCCATGCACCTCGTCGTCATCGCGCTGCTGTTACGGTCCGCGGGCTGGGAGGCGGCGCTGGCCTGGGTGCTGGGCATCGCCGTGGTCTACCCCGTGTTCGCCACCTTGCGCCAGGTGGCTGAACACCGTTCTGTCAGCGTGGATCCCGCCTGCGACTACAGCCGGGAAGACCAGGGCGCTGTCACGCGCCTGTTCGGCGCCGGCTGGCTGGCCACCATCGTCGGCGGGGCCGGCTTCAATCGCCACCTGCTCCACCACTGGGAACCCCAGGTGTCCTGCACCCGGCTGGCGGAACTCGAACGCTATCTGCGGACGACCAGCGTGGCGCCGCTGCTCGCGGCCCGCACCACGACCTACGGCGCCGCGCTCGCGGCGATCTGGCGCCATGACAACCGCTGACGCGCGACCCGCTCCCCTCTGCCTCGCCTGCGGCTCAGGTCAGCTGACCCACTGGTGCGATGCCACCGACGTGGAGTACCAGTCTGTGGCGAACCGCTACACCTACTGGCAGTGCCTGGCCTGCGACTGCCTGTCCATCGATCCCTGTCCGGTGCAGCGCCTCGCCGAGATCTACCCGGAAAACTACTACAGCTTTACGGGCCGTGCGCCGTCGCTGCTCGAACGCTTCAAGCTGGCCTTCGACCGGCGGCTGCTGCGGACCATCCTCCGGGAGCTTCCCGGCGAGACCCTGGCAGCCCTGGACATCGGGGGCGGCACGGGCTGGATGCTGAATGAAGCGCGGCGGGTCGAGCCACGGCTGCGGACCACGGTGATCGTCGATATCGACGCCCAGGCCCAGGACCTGGCAGTTGCCTCGGGCCATCAGTTTGTCGCCAGCCGCATCGAGGACTTCACTACCGACCAGCGCTTCGATCTGATTCTCATGCTCAACCTGATCGAGCACGTCGAAGACCCGGTGGCCGTGCTCGCCGCGGTCGGCCGGCTGCTGACGCCCCAGGGGCGGATCCTCCTCAAGACCCCGAATCACGCCAGCCTCGACGCGCAGCTGTTCCGCCGGTCTTACTGGGGCGGCCTGCACTGCCCGCGGCACTGGGTGATCTTCACGCCCGGGAGCCTCGAGTCCACAGCCCGGCGCGCCGGCCTCGCGGTGCAGACACTGGAGGAGACCCAGGGGGCGCCCTTCTGGTGCTGGTCCGTGCTGGCGGGGCTGGCGCGGCGCGGCTGGATCCTGGTCAGCGCCCAACGCCCGATGGTGCAGCACCCGCTGGCGCCGCTGCTCATGGCCCTGTTCGCGACCCTGGATTTCCTGCGCCGGCCGCTGATGGGCCGCTCGGGCCGGGGCCTGTCCCAGATCTTTGTCGTGCTGGGGGCGCGGAAATAGCCAAACCAATGGCCTTAGGAGTATGAGCTAAGTCTTTGTTTAGTTGGTGGAGTCGAGGAGGATCGAACTCCCGACCTCCGCATTGCGAACGCGGCGCTCTCCCAGCTGAGCTACGACCCCACCGCAGCCGACAGTCTAACGGAAAGACGCGGGTCTATGAATCCTCAGGCCGCAAGGACGCAGCGGCCCTGGTCGAGGACCACGGTGTTCCGCTCCAGAACCCGGAGGCGGCAGGAGACGATATTGGCGTCCTGCCAGAGCTCAGCCACGAGGGTTTCCCCGGGGTATGCGGGGCCCGCGAAACCGACGGCCAGGGAACGAATCAGGGTGTGGTCGTACTCGGAGATCACCTGGAGGATGGCGTGGCAGGCGATGCCCTGCAGGCACAGACCCGGCAGACTCGGGACCGGGTGCAGAAACTTCTGGTCAGTGGACAGGCGAAACAACAGGGCCTGGTCCGGGCGCGTCGCCACCGTGGCCGTCATGTCCGGACGACGCTGCGGCACCCCGTGGGGCGTTCCGCCCTTACCCCGGGGGCCGCCAAAGCCCCCGTCGCCGCCGGCCAGCCAGGCCCGGCGGACGGTGAACACCGGCTGGCCGTCGCTCTCCCGGCGCGCCCGGCTCTCCACCGTGATCAGGGCACCCTCCTCCGCCCCCTTGTCGAAGACGGCCGCCACCTCGCTGTCCACGAGCAGCGTGCCGGAGTCGTCTATCGGCCGGTCGAGACTGAAGGTCTCCTCCCGCAACTCGACCCGGGAAGCGTCCCAGCCGCAATCGTCGAGGAGGTTGTTGCTTGCACCCTTGCTCACCAGGACACTGGCGAAGCTCGGCAGGGTCTTCAGTCCCGTGGGCTCATCGGTATAGGGCCGTTCGATCTGCCGGGTGGGATCCCTGCCCAGCCCGACCCCAAGAGCGTAGAGGCCTACGTCGCGAATCGTGTAGTGCACCCGCTCGCCCCGGGAGCGCAGCGACATCAGGTGCTCGTAGTCGATGGGCATCGCGGGGTCTGTTTAGCGGGTCTTCCGGCTTACTCTTCGGGAGCAACGGTCAGGCGAATCCCGTTGAGGGCGTCGGTCACTTTCACCTGGCAGGCGAGGCGGGATTCACTCGCCCGGAAGTTCTCTGTGCTCTCGAGCAGCTCCTGCTCATCGCTATGCACGGTGCTGAGCTTCGAGAACCATTCAGGGGTGACGAAGACATGGCACGTCGCGCAGGAACACATGCCGCCACACAGGGCCTCGATGCCGTCATCGAGTTCCCGCAGCGGCTCCATCAGGGTGAGTCCGTTATCGACCTGGACCGTGTGGGCTTTGCCGGTCCGGTCAGTGATGTGAAGGGTGGGCATATCGGTGCTCTACAGTCTGCAAAAAAAGGCGCGGCAATATAGCACGGCCGTCTAGGCCCGACCCACGTTCATGTCGAAGGGCGTCTGGTAGTAGGTGCTGTCTTCCGCCCAGCGCTTGGCCTCCTCCAGCATCTTGCGCATCCGCAGTTCCGCCGTACCCACCTCGGCGCAGTTTTCGCAGCGGGGATCATCGCAGGGCTGGCGGGAATAGAGCCAGAACTGGATAGCACCGGCCAGCAGACCGTCTGCCACATCCCAGGAGTCTGCATCTTCTTCCGAGTCCAGCAGCCGGTTGCCCAGTTCGATGACCTGCTCTGCAGCATCATCCAGCACGGTCTTGTCGTCATCCATGGCGTGATTCATATACATACCTCCGGCGACTCCGGTGTGCAGCCCTGCCCGCGGGCTGCCATGCTATCAGAGGCGGAACACCAGTCCCGCCAGCACTTCCCACTGCCAGACGACACTGCCGCTGACTCCCACCAGACAGCCGTTCGCGGCCGGTCCGGAGCGGCAAAAGACAGCAGAGTCGCTAGTGACCACAGAGCCGAGCACGCGGCCTTCCAGCCGCAGGCCGAGCCGGGAGGTGGGCGCCACCTTGACGCCCCCACCAATGCCAAAGGCGAAGAAGGTCTCGGAGTCGAAAGCGCTGTCGTCCGGTTCGAAACGGGAGGCGCCCACCGTGGCCACGATGTAGGGCCGGGCTTTGTCGCCCTCGAAGAAGTAGGTGCCACCCGCCTGGAGAAAGGTGATGTCCAGGTCAGCCAGGGCATCGTCGTCGGGGGCAAACAGGCCGTCCAGTTCCAGGGATGTGGACTGGCGGCTCAGGTAGATTTCCCACTCCGTGTTCGACTCGGCGGGAAAGTTCACGATGAGCCCGTAACTGGCGGCGTCGTCCAGATCGACATCCTGGTCACTGGTGTCCGTGTCATCGTCGTCGCTGAACGACCCGCCCAGCACATAACCGGCAAACGGGGTGATCTCGATGCCGCGCAGCTGGCTATCGGCCAGAGCGGGCGTTGTCACCGCCAAAAGCAGTAGGAGCGCCTTTAGGCGCGCTCCCCGTTTGCGATCGCGGCTAAAGCTGGTCCTACAGGCAGGCATCAGGCAGTCTCCGTAGCAATGAAGTCGGGGATCGTGACGGTGCAGAGGGTACCCTGCCCCAGCTCGCTTTCGATTACCAGCGACCCGCGGTGGGCCTCGGCGATGCGCCGCGCCAGGTACAGGCCGAGACCCAGACCGCCCGTACTCCGGCTGCGGGCGGGGTCAGCCCGGTAGAAGGGCTCGGTGACCCGGGGAAGGTGTTCTTTGGGAATGCCGGGACCGTGATCCCGGACCCGGAAAACCACCATGCCCGGCTTGGCAGTGAGATCCACTTCCACGGGCGCCGCGCCCGGCGGCGTATAGCGCAGCGCGTTCTCGATCAGGTTCTTCACAACCAGGCGGACGCGGACTTCGTCTACCTCCCGGACAACCGGCTGCGCTGGCAAGTGGAGGTTGATCTGCTCAAAGCGCTCGTGAAACTCGTTTCGCACCAGCGACTGGAGCATGGAACTCAGCTCCACCGTTGAGCGCCGGAGCGTGGTGTGCCCCGCGTTCATCCGCTCACTCTCCAGGAGATCAGCGATCAGCCGCTCCATCTCGCGCACGTCGCCGAGGAGGTTGTGCTTGACCTGGCCATCCTCGAGAAACTCCAGGGCCACTTTCGCGCGGGTCAGGGGCGAGCGCAGCTCGTGACTGATGGCCAGCAGCAACTGGCGCTTGGCTTCCAGCATATCCCGGACGTCATCAGCCATATGGTTGATGTCGGCAGCGAGATCGCCAAGATCATCCCGTCGGGTTTCCCGGATGCGGTAGTCCAGGTCTCCCTGGCCGATGCGGGCGGTGCCTTTCTGGATCCACTTGATCGGCCGTACCAGCCAGCGCACCGCAAAGTAGCAGCCCGACAGCACCACGATGGACATCAGCGCGATAGCGAGCTGGGTAAAGTCCGCCCTGGGCACCTCGGCGATGCGCGGCGAGGCGATGACAATCCGGTAGCCATTCCGGGCGAGCTCCACGAAGGAGTGCCGGTCATACTGGCCGTACCGGACCAGCTTCAGGTTGGTTGCCCAGCTCTCCAGATTCTCCTGACCCTTCTTGTCGAGCCCGCTAAAGCCAATAGGAATCGGGCCAAAGGCAATCTGCTCGATTTTCGGGAACGCGGGCGCCGAGCTCCACTCAATGCCGGGCCCGCTGATGCGGATATCCACCGGCACCCGTTCCGTAATGGCCTTGGCCCGTTCAATGTTCGGCGGGAAGCCGATGTCGTCCAGGACGTAGTCGGCATGCAGGGAGATGTGGGCGCCGACAATCTCGCGCAGGTAATCCTGGTCGAGCACGACCTGGTACACATACCGGCCCGCAAGGGCGTACACGATCCCCGTGAGGATGAAGATACCCAGCAGGCGGGCAGACAACGACCGGCTGATCTCCTTGATCACGAGGGCTGCACCTCTTCACCGATGAACGCGTACCCGGTGCCCCATACGGTCTTGATGAAGCGGGGCTGACGACTGGTGTCTTTAAGTTTCTGGCGGAGGCGGCTCACGAGAATATCCACGGAGCGGGAGAACAGCTGCGCGTCGATGCCCCGGAGCTCGTTCAGGATCTCGTCCCGGTTGAAGGTCTTGCCGGGATTGGTGGCGAAGAGCACCAGCAGCTGGTACTCCATCGTGGTCAGATCAAGAGCCTCGCCCTCCAGCTCCGCGGACCGCCGCTCCAGGTTGATGCCGAGATCACCGAACCGGAGTGCTTTGTCGTCGCTGCGCGACCGCCCGCGGCGGAGCACGTTCTGGATCCGGGCCACGAGCTCCCGGGGCTCAAAGGGCTTGGGCAGGTAGTCATCGGCACCGATCTCGAGGCCAACGATGCGATCAGTCACTTCGCCCCGGGCCGTCAGCATGATCACGGGGACGGAACTGGTCTTGCGGATGGTCCGGCAAACTTCAAAGCCGTCCTGCTCCGGCAACATGACGTCGAGAATCACGAGGTCCGGCTTGTCGCGCTGGAGCTTGCCGAGACCGACTGAGGGCAGCGTGGCGGCGTCCAGTTGGAGATCGAAGCGCTGAAAATAGGCTTTCAGCAGCTCGCCGAGCTTCTCGTCGTCGTCAATAAGCAGAATGCGTGTCATGGGTCACAGTTTTACCGTGCACGGTCCGCTCTAATGCGCGGCGCTTGGGTGGGTGCTGAGGCTCTTTTCACGACCAGATTCTAAGTCCTTGGACAAAAAGGCAGATCTGTCGTTACAAAGTGTTACAGGGAGTTACCTGAGTGAAAGGAAAGTGCAACTTTCACTACCTATAGTACGCGCACCCAAAGGACTTGGGCCGAGCCAACACAAGGAGAGTGCCTGATGTTTCGAAATTTCACGTTCAACGATATCGACATACTTGGGGAAGTCATGCTGGCCGTCGTGGCCTTCCTGGTCCCCGTCCTGACCTTCGTCTTGTTTCTCACCAACTAACCAGTGCGGGCTGGAGCGGTTATCCTCCAGCTCCGGCTCGCAACTGGTGCCTTTCTGGCTCCATTGACGGCCAGAGTCTGTTAACCCGATCCGTTACCCAGACCAGCAAGGGCACTGCGCCGGCCCAGACCACCGCCAGCGCACCGTAAACCAGCGTACTACTGGCCAGCAGGGCTGCTGCACCCAGTTTGACCCCAGCAACGTAGGCCAGGGGGCCGCCGATGGCCCCAAGCACGGCTGCCAGCAGGTACCTGCCGTGCAGCCAGCGCATTGACCCGTTCAGGGTCAGGGCGAAATTGATCCACATCCCCAGAATCCAGTAGGGCGCTACCGCCGCAAAGGGCAGTGGCTCCGAGTAGGCGAGCAGGTTAGCCTGGATGAACGCCGTGTCCACGACCAGCCCGACCATGCAGGCGACCGCCACCAGAATCAGCTCAACCCGCCAGTTATGTGCAGTGCGGAAGTGCCAGACCGTAAACAGGATGAGCGCGACCGCCCCCAGCCAGGAACGCTGAGTGCCGGCCCCGAACAGGCTCAGGAACCAGACGGACTGGAACCCGACGAAATTGGCCAGGCCTTTGAGAATCAACGGCGGGTCCAGCGGTTCTTGGTCTCGGCCAGCTGCTGGGTGCCAATGCGCATCTCGAGGCGGCGATTGAACTCCGGCATGCCCAGGACCTTCTGGGGCAGCACGTTCATCGGGTCGTGGCGATAACCCAGTTCGCGCACCTTGAAATCGAAGGCCTGCTGGGCTGCCCGCTCCTCTTCCGGCACGGTGTCCGCCTCGTCGAGCCACTGAAACCAGCGGTCCACAAACTTCACCAGATACTTCTCACAGGTGGCAATGTTGTCGTCATTCAGCTCTGCGTGGGCACTGGTCGCAACCGGCGACATCGAGGCCCGCAGGTAGGTGCCGTGACTGACGAAGCGGGTCCAGGCAGGATCGCTGCGGAACTTCAGGAACTCCGCGTTGGCCGGCTCGTAATACTTCAGCAGGTAGTCGTAGTTGGTCCGCAGATCAACCCGCGGGGTGTACTCCGCATAGAAGTACAGCTTGGGAATGGTGCCGAAAATGATGCTCAGGTGGGGCACACGAGTCTGCTGGCTCAAGAAAACCGTGGCGTTGATGTCCAGGATGCTGGCCTTGCGATTGCCCAGCCAGGAATGCACCAGCCAGTCGACCTCGGGACCGGAGTAGGCCTTGAAGCAGCCCTCCAGCTGGCCATCGGGTGACGTCCAGTAGTCTTCCCCGAGCGTCTGGGGATGACGCTGCACATCGAAACGCGCCTGCACCCTCTCGGCGATGTTCGAATGAATGTTCCAGCACCGTTCCCAGGCCCTGGAGACATCCACGTTGGGACTCTCGGCCAGAAACTCCATGATGGTCTTGGTTTCCGTACCTCTGGTGGCTGCGGGCTGCATGTCTGTGTGCTCTCATTGGCCTGGAGTCGTTCCGAGTTTAAGCGATAATCCCGGCCCTGAGAGAGCGGAGCCAGCCATGCCCAGCCTGCGGATCAATGGTCACGACCTGTACTACGAAATTCATGGCCCAAAGAGCGGAGCGGCCAGCAGCACGTCGAGCGGCGAGCCGGCGCGGGCCATCTGCATGGGCGGCTGGGGCACCTACTGCCACGGCGGAGAACGGCACCTGGCCCGGGGCCTTACGGACCGGTACGAGGTACTGATCATCGACTACCGGGGTATCGGCGCATCTACCGATGACCTGACCCAGCCCCCTGGCATGGGCCTGCATGCTGCCGACGTCATCGGTCTCCTCGACCACCTCCGGTGGTCCCGGGTCCACTTCGTGGGCCTCGTAGGTATGGGGGCCTGTATCGCCCAGCTGGTGGCTCTCGAGCGGCCGGACCTCCTGCGCAGCATGGTGAACATGGGTGCATGGGCCAGCGTGGATCCGTTTCTCCAGGGCCAGCTTGAGCTGTTTCGCGATATCCACCGGGACTCCGGGTTTCTGACCTTTCAGAAACACGTGTGCCTCATGTCGTTTCTCCCGGACTACTACAACGCCAACCAGGAACGGCTGCTGGGCCTTCAGGGACCGTGGAGCGAACTCAACGGCCGGTACCCGGCCCATGAGCGGCTGGTGGCCGCGTGCCTGAACCACGACGTCGCTGCCCGGCTGCGCCACATCAGCGCCCCCTCCCTGATCATTCACTCGGGCCAGGATCAGGTGACCGGACCGCGGACCACGCTGCCCCTCGAGCGCGGCATTCCCCAGGCCGAGGGTGTGCTGATGCCCGATGTTGCGCACGTCGTGGCGGGCCGCGAGCAGAAGGCCGCCTTTGCGAAAATCCTCCTGGGCTTCCTGGAACGTCACTAGAGGCCCGGGATGACTAGCCACGATGTCACCATGACCGACGAGCTGGCAGAAAGCCTTGCCTTGCAGGTGGGAGCGCTGGGCATCAACGCAGCGCGCCGGCACATTTTCCTCTGCTGCGACCAGAGCAAGCCCAAGTGCTCCACCCGGGAGGCCAGCCTGGAATCCTGGGAATACCTGAAGCGTCGCCTGCGCGAGCTCGGCCTCGCAGCCGGCGGCGGCATCTATCGCACAAAGACCAATTGCCTGCAGGTGTGTATGGCCGGGCCGGTGGCACTCGTCTATCCCGATGGCATCTGGTACCGGTCCTGCACACCCGCAGTACTCGAACGGATCATCCAGGAGCATCTGATCGGCGGGCGTCCTGTTGGCGAGTTCGTGATCGCGGAGCATTCCCTCCCCAGCGACCGGTAGGAGCGCCGTTAGGCGCGATCAGCACTGATCGCGCCTAAAGGCGCTCCTACGGAGTGATTCTGGATGAAGTCGGGACTATCACCGCTCGTACCCGCGCGACGGAGACGCCACGCTTGGATTTCCTTTACAGCGGAGATTCCGAGATGCAGCGTCGTTACCTCGTCCTGGCCACCGCCCTGGCACTTGCCGTTGCGGCAACCCTGAATGCAGGGACCGGTGAAGCTGATGCCCGTTGTGTCCCCCTGGACAGCCGGATAGCCGAACTGCGCCTGAAATTGCGGATGGGCTACTCGGCCAGTCAGGGACGCCTCTACCGGCAAAAGGTCGCCAGCCTGGAGGCTGAGCGGAAGTCCCTGTGCAGGAAGGGCCGATGAAGAAGGGCCCGGCGGTCCCAGCGAATCCGGCTTGAAGCACCCCGACACGGGACCTATGGCCAGACTGAAACTCGGACCGCCGGGCTTTGACCGTGAACTTCGGGGAAGAAAGCCGCGAGCAGGCGCCCAGTATACAAGCCACCCCCCTCCGCGTCCCGGGGCAAATTTGCGCCGGGAGCCGCTTGGATTATGGTGAATAGATGGACTGCAAGTCTATGTTTTAAAAGATTTTAAGCGGCAGGCCGGCACGGAATGACAGCCTTTCGCGCCGCGTCAAAACTGAACGTTTTCGGCCTGATTGACGATTGACTTTGCAGAGCATAAAGCGGTGCCTGCTCGCTATGCTGGACCCATGCCCCTGGTCACTCCCCGGGAGACCACGCTGGTGGTCTTCTGCCGCCGCCCTGCCCTTGGCCTGGGGAAACGCCGGCTGGCCAGCACCCTGGGCGATGCGGCGACGCTGACGATCAGCGAGTTGCTGCTGGCCACCACTCTCGAAGACTTGCAGGCCTGGCCAGGACGCCGGGTGATCGCACCGGCCGAGCCGGCAGACGAGGCCTGGGCCCGGTCACTCCCGCTCCGGGCAGCCGACGTGGTGCCGCAGCCGGGTGGCAACCTGGGCGTCCGTCTGGCAGGCGTTGATCGGGTGCTGCGGGATCGGGGGCACACGCAGGTCATATACATAGGCAGCGACGCGCCGGTGCTGACTGCGGCCGACTTCGGGGCAGCCTGCGACGCCCTGGCCAGCCACGACGTCGTGCTCACTCCCGCGCTGGATGGCGGCGTGGCCTGCATGGGGAGTCGGACGCACTGGCCGGACCTGGAGGGACTGCCCTGGAGCAGTGCCAACCTGCACACCGCGCTGCAGTTGCTGTGCGAAGGCTCCGGTTTAACAGTGCGCAATCTGGCGCCACGTTATGACGTGGATGTGCCCGCAGACCTCACGCGCCTGTGCGGGGATCTGGCCACGGATGCGCGGCCAGCGCGCCGCGCGCTATACCGCGCTCTGTGCAGTCTGGGATACTGCACCCCGTGAGCGCCGTTCCCGACAATGTCATCAACCTGGTGTGGTCAGTCGCTTCAGCCGATCCGGCGAAGCCTGCAGTCAGCGTGGTTATCCCCGTGGTGGCAGACAACGAGGTCTTGCGCCGGCTGCTCGACCGCCTGTGGAGCCTCCCCGTGCCACCGGACGAGATCGTCATCGTCGACGGCGGTGCCAGCGCAGGCTGTCGCAGCATTGCCCGGCGCTTTCGCTGCGTCTATGTCGGCACCCGGGCGGGTCGCGGCCATCAGCTCCATGCCGGAGCGCTGCGTGCCTCGGGGGATGTGCTCTGGTTTCTGCACGCGGATGCGGAGCCGGCCAGGGATAGCGTGGAGCTGATCCGGGACCGGCACCTTACCGGCGCGCCCGGGGGCTTTTTTTCGTTTCGTTTCACGGGACCCCCCACCTGGTACAAGCGGCTGCTGGCCCGCCTGATCAACTGGCGGACCCGCTTCGGTATTCCCTACGGCGACCAGGGACTCTTCGTTTCCCGCGGTGCCTACGACGCGGTGGGTGGCTTCGCGGATACGCCGCTGTTCGAGGAGGTGCCGCTCGTGCGCGCCCTGAGGAAGATCGGGAGCTTTGCGCGCCTGCCTGTGGACATCGGCGTGTCGCCGCGCCGCTGGGAACGTGACGGCTGGCTGTGGCGGAGCACCGGCAACCGGCTGCTCGCTCTCGCCTACCTGCTGGGGGTTCCACCGCAGCGCCTCGCTCGACGCTACCAGCCCCTGGGTCCGATGGAATTCCGCACGGATGAGGACTCATCGTGATCGCCTCCGGCGTGGGCTACATCCAGCCCCATGCCCTCGATGAGCTCTGGTTTCATACCGGCACGGCCTGCAACCTCGACTGCCCCTTCTGTCTCGAAGGCTCTCGCCCCGGCGACAATCGCCTGCAGCGCATCACCCTGGGCGACGTGCGCCCCCTGATGGACGCGGCCGTCGGGCTGAACGTCCGGCAGTTCTCCTTCACCGGCGGTGAGCCCTTCGTGGTCAAGGACATGGTGGCGATTCTCGAGTACGCCGCCAGCCTGCGCCCCTGCCTCGTCCTGACCAATGGCACGGCGCCTGTGGTGCGACGCCTCACCCAGATCCGCCGGCTGGCCGGTTCGGCGCACCCGATCGCGTTCCGGGTGAGCTTCGACTTCGCCGACGAAGCCAGGCACGACGCAGGCCGGGGCGCCGGCAATTTCCGGCTCGCGCTGCAGGGCCTGCGTGCGCTGCACAAGGCCGGCTTCAGTGTGTCCATCGCCCGGCAGATGCAGCCCGGTCGGGACGAGGCTGAGGTCGATCAGGAGTTCAGGCAGGTGCTGGCTGCCGAAGGCCTCCCGGCGGACCTGCGCATCATTGCCTTTCCGGATTTCGGGACACCCGGCGAGGAACGCACAGTGCCCCGTATCACCGAGGACTGCATGACCCGCTACCAGACTGAGACCACGCGGCGCGCCTTCATGTGCGGGTTCAGCAAGATGGTGGTAAAGAAGGGCGGCCAGATGCGTATCTATGCCTGCACCCTCGTGGACGACGACGTTCGCTATGATCAGGGGGACTCGCTCGAAAAGGCGCTCAGCCAGCGTGTTCTACTCGAGCACCATCGCTGCTACAGTTGTTTCAAGTATGGCTCTTCCTGCAGCGAACTGGGGTAGCAGATGCTGGTGATCGATCCCGCCTGGGCCGGCAAGGTCCAGTTCTACGAACTGCTCTTCGGCATCTGGACCGTCTACATCTTCCTCGTGCTGATGTGGGAACGGGTCCTCCGCGCACCTCTGCCCGAATGGAAGTACGTGCTGCTGAACTTCATGGGTGCGGGCGCATTCTGGATCAACCACTACTTCCAGAAGGCCCCGTTGTGGCTGACGATGCTGAACGTCTACACCGTGATTTTTCTCGCGGTGTGGTGGTGGGTTGCGATTCGCGGCCAGCCCCGCTCAGCGGGCTGGAAGGTGGGGGCACTGTTCGGTGCCATCGTCTACACGGTAGCCTTTATCGGCTTTGAACAGCTGTCGCGATTTGGTGTAGAGCACTACGGCGTGAACGAGTTCTGGTTCATGGCCGCCTCGTTCTTCGGCTTCATCGGCGTGATTCTCTGGCGGGGACGCAGGATCGCTCTGTAGGAGCGCCTTTAGGCGCGAACGATGTGGATCGCGCCTAAAGGCGCTCCTACGCAGGGAAGAAATCGATCGGCTTCGTGGTCGTTACTGAGGGCACATCCTTCGCCACGAACGTGAACATGCGAATCCGCTGGACGAGCTTCCGCTCCAGTTCCTCGTCCCCCAGTTCGCTGGAGACCACCTCCACGTCAGAAACCTCTCCCGTCGGCTCGATGGTCAGCTTCAGGACCAGCTTGCCCTGCAGGGCCGGGTTGTTGCGGAGTGCGCGGTTGTAGAGCGAGTAGATGGCGCCTTTGTTCTGGTCGAAGACCATCTCGATTTCTTCGCGGCTGCGACCGGCTTTGCCTGTTGACGAGGCAGGGGCGTCCGGGTCACTCGCCAGGCTGGCAACAGCGCTGCTGACCTGCGTGGTTCCCCGTGCGCTCAGCCCGGCGCCGCCCGTATTGCGGCTCATGGCCGCCGTGTTGATACCACCACTGGCCTTGCCGGCCCGGGACGTCAGCAGGGACCGTTCGGTCCTCGGGGCCTCCCCCACCGCGCCGGTCACAGCCCGGGCACCGGCGATCTCCGTCACGGCCTTGTCGTCGCGCAGATCGGCAAGCTCATCGGTGAAGGCCAGCAATCCGGATTTCCGCGCCTTGTCCCGGGCGAGCTTCTGGCGGTCCACGGGGACGGGCGCCGGTGTGACCTCAACCTTTGGCGTCGGCTTTGGCTCGACCGTCGCTACTTTGGGCTCGGGCTTCGGCTGAACCACCGGTTCCACGACGGTTGGCGGCACCGGCCTGGGCTGTTCCACAATCAGCCTTACCACCCGCTCGGGGATCTCGGGCGCTATGGCCTGGTCCCGCTCAGGCACTGGCAGTAGCGGGATCAGGATGGCAAATACCAGGTAGGCAGCGAAACAGTTGCGGAGAATCTTTCGGAACCGCGTCTCGGAGTCTGAGCCGGGGGACCAGGGCAGCTCGTAGAGCCGATAGAAGGGTAACGCTGCCGTCGTCATGCCGTAGCTCCCGGGGCAGTGGGCGCTGCCCGCTCCTTCTCGAACACCGCCAGCGAGACCTTGCCGAAATCCGCATCAGTGCAGGTAGCCATGACTTTTTTGAGCACCGCATAAGGTGTGCTCTTGTCGCCCATGATAGTGACTTCCCGGCTGGCCACTTCCGCATCCGTACCCCGGAGTGCCGCCGACTGCAGCACGCGGCCGCTGGATCTGCTTTGGCTCCCTGGCCTTCAGTCAGCCGGAGGCTGCTGGCCGCTACAGTCTGGAAGAAGTGCTTGCGATCGTCATGGACAGCGGCTTCGCTCCGCCCGACGTTCGGGAGGATGAGATTCCTTATATGTGCTCGCCGGCGAGCCGGCATGGTCGCCGCGAGCTGGTGGTCACCATTGGTGCCTCGAAGGACCAGGCCGTGCCCAGACCCGCCCGTCACCGCTCGCTGCCGGACTGGCTGGTGGGTGGGACCCAGCCCGTCCCGCTGTTGCCGGCCTTTCAGCTGCAGGCCATGACGACCCGGATCTACGGCTTCATCATGGGGCTGATCGACGGCCGGCGGTCGGTGGCGGACATGGCCAGACTGCTCGCGGAGCAGCGGCTGATGACCCGGGAAGAGGCAGAGCCCGCCGTGCGGACCTTCCTCACCAAAATGTACGAAGAAAGCCAGCGCCCCCCAGCTTCTGAAAAGGTACCGGACCTTAGTTTTGTTAGTTGTTTAGTTGTTTAGTCGTG
>CAMBYH010000056.1 GCA_945872065.1 Arsukibacterium tuosuense | reverse complement strand
CGCGCCTTCAGCAGCTGCAGGGCTTCGTCCACGATGGTCAGGGTGCGTGCGTCCCCGTTCTTGGTCTTGTTGAGGTTGATTACCCGGTGCTTGAAGTCCAGATTCTCCCAGCGCATGCCCATGATTTCGGCCTGCCGCGCGCCCGTCGTTACTGACAGCAGCACAGCCAGGTACAGCTCAGGGGATCGGGACTCGCGGCATGACTGCAGCAGCTTGTGCAGCTCACCTTCTGACAGGAACCGGGTCCGGCCTCCCGGCTGCTTCAGCTTCCGCACACCGGGCACGGGCGATTCGGGCAGCCAATGCCAATCCTTCACTACGGCAGACAGCACACTGCCCAGCGTTGCGAGGTAGCGATTAACCGTCGTGGGGCTGCGGTGCTTGATCGGATGGGGCGGCTTGCCCGGCTTGTCCGGCTCTGCAATGTTCTCGGTAGCCAGCGTGTCACGCTCAGTAGCGATCAGCTGGGCTGTTATGTCGGACAGCCGCCGACTGCCCAGGGCCTTCTCCCAGTAAAGCAGGTGCCCGCTGTAGGCCACCTGGGTGCCGGGTTCCTTGGTGGGGAGGATTTCCCGCCGAAAGCGCTCGATGGCCTCGGACAGCTTCTTGCTGTCGGCAATGCGGATCAGCCCGGCATTGCCGCGGTCAATATCCGCTTCCTTGCCCCGCGCCCATTCCTTGGCGTCAGACCTGGTGGGGAAGGTGCGGGAAAGGGTCTGGCCTTTACGCCGGATGATGGCCCGGTAGACGGTGCCCGAACTTAGAGTTAGCGTGCGGATCGTTGCCACTGGTGCGACTCCCAAAGTTTGTCAGTGGTGACACGGCCCGGCTGGGGTTGCCTCCCCGGCTGGGCCAACTTTTAAGCCCCCTCAATGCCGCTGTATCCCGCGTCATTGCTGGTGCTGTGGGGTCGAAGTGTAGCGTGATTTGTGTAGTTTCTCGAAAAAGTGGTGGGCCGTGTAAGACTTGAACTTACAACCAATGGATTAAGAGTCCACTGCTCTACCAGTTGAGCTAACGGCCCGTCGCGACGTCTCGCGCCCGAAGGCGCTCTAACCATGCCTGCACGTACAGTTGGGGTGGACGATGGGGCTCGAACCCACGACCACCGGAATCACAATCCGGTGCTCTACCAACTGAGCTACGCCCACCATTGACCATTCTCGTTATGGCGCGCCTGGCAGGACTCGAACCTGCAGCCCCCGGCTTAGAAGGCCGGTGCTCTGTCCGGTTGAGCTACAGGCGCTCCGCTTCGCCAGGAGTCGGCCCCGGGAGTCGATCCGAGGATCGACCGACCAAGGGCCGGATGGTCGGGGCAGACGGATTCGAACCGCCGACCCTCTGCTCCCAAAGCAGATGCGCTACCAGACTGCGCCATGCCCCGAACTCGTCCCGGCACCGACAGTATAGCGATCTGCGGGGGCTGACGGGTCAGACATCGGGCTGGGGATCATAAGGACGATAGTGGGCAGCGTCAATTTATGGCCTCGTGATAAGGTGTGGGCCGAAATGACAGCCCGCCTTATTGACGGCAAAGCTATTGCCAGCCAGGTTCGCAGCCTGCTGCGCCAGCGGATTACCGACCGCCTTGCGGCGGGCCACCGCCCACCCGGCCTCGCCGTGGTGCTCGTCGGGGACGATCCAGCCTCCAGAATCTATGTCCGCAACAAGCGCGCCGCCTCGAACGAGGTGGGGATCATGTCCCGGGACTATGACCTGCCAGCGACGACCGGGGAACGCGAGATTCTGGCCCTCATCGAGCGCCTCAATGCCGATCCGGATATCGATGGCATTCTGGTGCAGCTGCCCCTGCCCCCCCATATCAGCGAAATTGCGGTCATCGAGTGCATTGATCCGGTCAAGGACGTGGATGGGTTCCATCCCTATACCCTAGGACGACTCAGCCAGCGAATTCCCGTCCTGCGACCAGCCACGCCCTACGGGGTGATGGCCCTTCTGCGGCACATTGGTGTGCCCGTCAAAGGACAGCACGCCGTAGTCGTGGGTGCGTCAAATCATGTTGGCCGGCCGCTGGCGCTCGAACTGCTGCTGGCAGGCGCAACCACCACCGTGTGCCATCGGTTCACCCAGGACCTTCGCCACCATGTGGGGCAAGCCGACATCCTGGCCGTCGCCGTTGGCAAACCAGGACTGATACCCGGCGCCTGGATCAAGCCAGGCGCTGTGGTGCTGGACATTGGCATCAGTCGCCTGCCCAGTGGCAAGCTGGCAGGAGACGTCGTGTTCGCCGAGGCCCAGGAGCGAGCCAGCTGGATTACACCAGTACCCGGCGGCGTTGGCCCCATGACCATTGCCATGCTCCTGGAGAATACCTTGACAGCGGCCATCCACGGGCCTGCCCTTCTCCAGGCCCGGGAACTGGTCCCGACCAGCTGATTTCTCTGCCGTTTTGAAATGGACTTCAGTAATGCCTAGTTCAAGAACTCTGTTCTTTTCGATGGTCCTCCTGGCGCTGCCGGCGCTAACCCAGACCAGCGCCGCGGAATCAACCCAGGTGAAGATCGAAACGACGGCGGGCGACTTTGTGTTGCAACTGGACGAAGCCCGGGCACCGCTGACGGTCGCCAATTTCCTGCAGTACGTGACCGATGGCTTCTATGCCGGGACCGTCTTCCACCGGGTCGTCAACGGGTTCGTGATTCAGGGTGGGGGCTTCACCCCGGAACTGGCGCCGAAGCCGCCCCGCCCCCCGGTGGTCAACGAATCCGGCAATGGGCTCAGCAATCGGCGCGGGTCCGTGGCCATGGCTCGAACGGGCGAGCCACACTCTGCTGACTCACAGTTCTACGTAAACCTGGCCGACAACGTCCCCCTGGACGCAAAGCCGACCCGCTGGGGATACGCTGTGTTCGGTGAAGTCGTTCAGGGCATGGATGTGGTTGACGAGATCGGCCACCGCGTCACGGGTACCAAAGCCGGGATGCAGGATGTACCGGTCGAGGCCGTAGTGATCCGCAAAATCAGTGTACTGAAGACCCCCGTCGCGAAATGACGGTCCTCTTCGTTTCTGATCTGCACCTCGACGCTACCCGGCCCGCAGCCACAGAATGCTTCCTGCGCTTCCTGGAGGGAGCGGCCCGGAATGCAGGCACCTTGTACATACTGGGCGACCTGTTTGAGGTCTGGACCGGTGACGATGCCGCCGGGACCCATGAAATCAGCATTCTGGATGCACTTCAGCAGTACACCAGAGCCGGCCATCGATGTGCTTTCCTGCGCGGGAATCGTGACTTTCTGGTGGGCGCCGGCTTCGCTGCCCGCACCGGCGTCACGCTGCTGCCCGACGAATCACTGATCGAAGTGCACGGTGAGCGCGCCCTGTTACTGCATGGGGACACGCTATGTACCGACGACCACAGCTACCAGCGGTATCGACGCCTTGTGCACGTTCGTGCCCTCCGCGCGCTCTACCTGGCTCTGTCGCCGCAGGTCCGGGGCCGCGTAGCCGCATACGCCCGCGGCCGAAGCCTGGCGGCGAATGCGAGCAAACCACCTGAAATCATGGACGTAAACTCCGTGGCAGTGGCAGATGCGTTCCGCCGGCACGGCGTCCAGCTCTTGATTCATGGGCACACCCACCGGCCGGCCGTGCATACCCTTGACCTGGACGGAAAGGCAGCCCGGCGCGTCGTTTTGGGCGCCTGGTATGAACAAGGGAGCGTGCTGTACTGGACAGACAAGGGGCCGGAACTGCGCCAGATCAGTTTCGCCTGACAGTAACGGGCATCAGGACTAGGGCTGCCAGGCCAGCAGCTCTTCCACACTCTGAAACCGGTCACCCGGCTGTTTGGCCAGCATGCGCTGAATCAGCGGCTGAAACTCCCGCAGCGATGTAGGCAGCCCCGGCACGGGTGCGAGCCGGTGCTTGACGATGACAGCCATCGCAGTGTCCCCGTCATAGGGCTTGGAGCCCGTCAGCATCTCGTAAAAGATCACCCCGAGGCTGTAGATATCCCCGCGAACGTCCACTGACTCGCCGTGGCCCTGCTCCGGACTCATGTAGTAGGGGGTGCCGAAAATAGCACCGGCGCCTGTGACTTCAGCCTGCAAGGCCACCTGCTTCGCCAGCCCGAAATCAATCAGCGCCAGCGACCCATCGTCGCGGAACAGCACGTTGGTCGGCTTCAGGTCGCGATGCAGGATCCCCGCCGCATGCAGGACCCCAAGGGCGGCCGCGATGTCCCGCATCAGACGGTAAGCCTCGTAGCGATCCATCCCGCCAGCAACACGGCGCTTGAGGCTGCCGCCGCCGCAATACTCCATGGCGATATAGGCGTGATCATCAGCGACGCCAAAGTCATAGATCCGCACCACGTTGGGATGGTCGAGACGGGCAATAAGCTCGTACTCGCGCAGAAAGCGGTCCAGCGCTTTTCCCGTGGACGAATCGGCCACCTGATGCAGCACCTTCAGGACCAACTGACGCTCGGCGTTGCGCTGGCGCGCGAGATACACCGTGGCAATCTCACCGTGCGCCAGTTTGCGCACTATCTCGTAGTTGCGGGGCAAGGGCTCCTGGCTGCCCGTTACTGAAGGGTCGGTGGCGCCGGGGGGCGCCACTGGAACGCGCGGCGGGGCCTTCAGCGCCTCCTCAACCGCCTCAACCAGCCTGGCGTTGGTGAGGCCGGGCTTCCCCACATACTCATCCGCACCGGCCCTTATAGCGGCGACAATCTGCCGCTCATCGCCGCTACCAATCACCACGATCGGGGGAAAGCGAGGCAGGGCCCGGAACTGCTTTACCCAGTCGAGAACATCGCCGCGACCGCACGGGTGGCCTAGCAAAATCAGGTCATTTCCAGCTCCTGAGAAAGCCTCGGGCAACCGGCCTGACTGCTGCGGATCGTACTCGCGGATCATCGCATCAGGCCAGCGTGCAGAGATGTGGTGCGCCAGCAGCCGACGGTAGTCGGCGTGGTCATCGATAATGAGCAGCTTGAGCAGAGGCTCTAACCAGTGCGTGCGCGGGGGCCGGGGGTCGCTGGCGTCAGGTCATCGCTGGCCTGGTCAAGAATCTCGAATGGCCCGCGACGACGTTTGCCTTCACGCTGGCTCTTGGCGCGATCGGAGCGCTCCTGCTCCAGTCGGGCAAGATACTCGGGACTGACGTCGCCGGTGACGTACTGACCGGAGAAGCACGACGTGTCGAAGTGCGTGATGTCTCCGTTGTCGTACCGGACCGCACGAATCAGGTCGTCAAGGTCCTGATACATCAGCCAGTCTGCGCCAATGAACTCCTGCACCTGTCGTTCGGTACGGCCGTGGGCAATCAGTTCGCTGGCGGCGGGCATGTCAATGCCGTAGACGTTTGGGTACCGGACCGGCGGCGACGCGGAAGCAAAGTAGACCCGACGAGCCCCCGCCTCCCTAGCCATCTCAATAATCTGCTTCGACGTCGTTCCGCGAACGATGGAGTCGTCTACCAGCAGCACATTCTTGTCACGAAACTCCAGGTCGATCGCGTTCAGCTTGCGCCGCACCGACTGCCGCCGCTGATCCTGGCCAGGCATGATAAAGGTTCGGCCGATGTAGCGGTTCTTGATGAACCCCTCGCGGTACTTCACGCCGAGACGGTGGGCGACCTCCAGCGCGCTGGTGCGACTCGAGTCGGGGATCGGGATGACTACTTCGATATCGTGGTCAGGAAGTTCCCGGAGGATCTTGTCGGCGAGTCGCTCACCCATGCGCAGCCGGGACTTGTAGACCGATATTCGGTCGATAATGGAATCGGGCCGGGCAAAATACACATACTCGAATATGCAGGGGGTGTAACTGCGCCGCTCGCCACATTGCCGGCTGTGGAGCGTCCCGTCGATCTCCATGATGACGGCCTCCCCGGGCAGAACATCGCGCACGACCGTGAAATCCAGCGCATCCATGGCCACACTTTCCGACGCGACCATGTGCTCGATACCCCTGGTAGTCTCCCGCCGCCCCATGCACAGGGGCCGCAGGCCGTGGGGATCCCGGAACGCCACAATGCCGTAGCCGATGATGAGGGCAACGACGGCATAGCCTCCCCGGCAGCGGCGATGAACAGCAGCCACGGCCGCAAAGATCGCCTCCGGAGTGACCCGCTCCGTACCCTGACACTGCAATTCGTGGGCAAAGACATTGAGCAACGCCTCGGTGTCGGAACCCGTATTGAGGTGCCGGCGATCCTGCTGGACCAGCATCTCCTTCAGTTCATCGGAATTGGTGAGATTGCCGTTGTGCGCGAGACCAATGCCGTAGGGCGAGTTGACGTAGAAAGGCTGGGCCTCGGAGGACTTCAGGGTTCCGGCTGTCGGATAGCGGCAGTGGCCGATGCCGACGTTGCCCCGCAGCTCGTCCATGTGCTGCTGCTGAAAGACGTCACTCACCAGGCCATTCTTCTTGCGAGTGCAGAAGGTGCCATTCCAGTCCGTCATCATGCCGGCAGCGTCCTGCCCGCGATGCTGGAGTACGGTCAATGCATCGTAGATGGCCTGATTGACAGGCCGGTTGCCGACAATGCCAACGATGCCACACACGCTAGAGCTGGACTCCCTGTTGGTGGGCTAACTGCTCCTGGGCCGCATCCCGCAGCTCAGCCCCTACCTGAGCCGCATACGGTAGCAGCTTGGACTCCTGCCACCAAGGCTCAGCAGAAAACCCACCGAGCTCCAGCGCCAGGACCAGAATGCCCGCAAGCACCACGCCACGGGCAATACCAAACAGCACGCCGAGGACACGGTCAGTGCCAGTAATGACACTCTTACGGACAAAGTACCCGATCAGCCAGGCCACCACGCTACCGGCAAACAGGACTCCAACGAAGAGTGTCACCCGTCCAGCCCAGAGCCGCCACAACGGGTTATCAAGCGTATTGCCGAACAACTCGGCAGCCTGCCCACCGAAGCGGGCGGCGCACCAGAGCGCCAGCACCCAGATCACCAGGGATAGTGCCTCCCGGATCAGACCGCGCACAGCACCGACCAGCGCCGAAAGCAGGAGCACGCCAAGCAATATGTAGTCAACCGGGGTCATTTCAAGGCCACGTCCCGCATACCAGCCGTGCGACTAACGCTTACCAACCCGACCACCCTTGAAACCGGCCGTGGCCAGTCGTTCAGCGAGCAGTTCGGCCGACGCCCGGTCACTTTCCGGACCGGCACGCACGCGATACAAGCTGCCGCTGGCACCGCCACCTCCAAGGACGGAGGCGCTAAACCCCTTGGCTTCCAGTTGCTCGACCAGGCGCTGGGAGTTTTCCCGCTTCGAGAAGCTGCCCAGCTGCACAAACCACTCGCCCCCGCTGGCCCCGGCTTCCTGGGCCAGTGAGCGGACGGGTGCGCGGGTAGCTGCAGGGTTGGTGGCCTCGGCGGCAGGCGCCACGGCGGATGCCTGGGGGCCGCCAGGCAGGGCAGGCACTGACTGCTGGTCCTCGGAGGCCACTGCAGCCGGCATGGCTGGCTGGCGTTCCGGCAGTGAGAGCGGGGCAGCGTCCGGAGTACCCGGGACCTCTGCCTCCGCGGGAACCGGTGATTCACGCTCTGTCCGATCCAGGCGGATCGTGTGCTTGCGGAGGTCGAGTTCTGCCTCGTCGGAAGGACGGGTAATGGTGGCTCCGGAGCCGGGGTTGCCATCGAGAATGGCTGGCACGACCAGCACCAGCACCGCGAGCAGACACGCCGCCCCAACCATTCTTTCTGCGAGCTGGCGGTCCATCAAAAAGTCATTACCGTGGGGAAATCAGTATAAACCAAGCCACTCCAGGGCGGGCGCAACTATCCTGAATGAACCGCAGACGACAATTCGCCCCCCGGGCACTGTCACCCGCCGGGCGAGTTCAAAGGCGCCCGCCGGCTCGGGCACCCAGGTGATGTCGCGAGCCCCGGCCTGCGCCATGGCCTCCCGCATCCGGGCCTCCGAACTTGCCCTGGGGTCATCGACACCGGCGACGATCCAGCGTCCGACCACCGGAACCAGTTGAGTCACGAAGTCGGCGATGGCCTTGTCGGCGAGCAGTGCCGTAACCATGGTGACCCCCTGCTGTCCGGCGGGCGACGGGTCGCGGGTTTTCAGCTGCTCACGCAGTACTGCTGCCGCCTGGGGATTGTGGGCAACGTCCAGTATCCACTCGTGGTCCCGCTGAACCGTTTGAAAACGACCGGGTGGCGTCGATGAAAGGAGCACCGGGTTCAGGAACGCCGCCGTCAGCGGCACGGGCAGGGTGAGGCGAGCCAGCGCCGCCAGGGCCAGACTGGCATTACGGAACTGGGCTGCGGTCCAGTGACGGGGGGCACGCAGGCCAGTCAGGCGATCGGTGTTCCGGCCGTGCCACTGCCAAAGGCCCGCTGCTACTTCCCGGCTGTAACCGAAGTCCCGGCCGTAGCTCTGCAGATCGGCACCAAGGCCTGCGGCGCCCGCGCGGATAGCGTCCGGCAGCGGTTCGTCCCCGTAGAATGCCAGCCTGCCACCGCGCAGGATGCCGGCCTTCTCAGCCGCTATCTCCTCCACGGAGTTCCCCAGCCACTCCTGATGATCGAGCGCAATGGTGGTGATCAGGGCCAGGTCGGCGTCCACGGCATTGACGGCATCAAGACGCCCACCGAGGCCGACTTCCAGCAGCCAGGTGTCGCAGCCCGATTCAGCGAAGCAGACCAGCGCCGCAAGGGTGCCGAACTCGAAGTAGGTTAGTGGCACCGACCGCCGGGCCGCCTCGACCCGCTCGAATGCCCGGATCAGGGCAGTGTCCGTTACCGGCCGGTTCCCGACGCGGATTCTTTCGTTGTAGCGGATCAGGTGCGGCGAGGTGAAGAGCCCTGGATTCTCCCCCGCCGCGTGCAGGCAGTCGTGGAGCAGCGTGATCGTGGACCCCTTGCCGTTGGTGCCGCCAACGGTCACCACCCGGCCGGCCGGTGGCTGCAGTCCCAGCCGCGTGAGCACGTCCTGAACCCGGGAAAGCCCCATATCGATGGGCCGTGGATGCAGGGACTCCTGCCACTTCAACCAGTCGGCGACACTGATCGGCCGTTTCATGGTCACTGCCATAGTGAAAATAGGCCTGAAGAGATTGGCGGGATGGCCCGGCGGGCAGCCGTCAGCCTGGCAGTCAGGCTGAACTATCGGGCGGTGGTGCCTGCTTCATCAACTTCGCCAGCAAGGATGCAATCTCGTCGCGCAACTGGCGGCGATCGATAAGCATATCGAGGGCGCCGTGCTCCAGTAGAAACTCACTGCGCTGGAAGCCTTCGGGCAGCGTCTCCCGCACGGTCTGCTGAATCACGCGGGGGCCGGCAAAGCCGATAAGCGCATTGGGCTCGGCAATGTTGACGTCGCCCAGCATGGCGAGACTGGCGGATACGCCCCCGGTTGTGGGGTCCGTCAGCACCGAAATGAAGGGCACCCGCGCCTCAGCCAGTTCGGCCAGCGCCGCACTCGTCTTGGCCATCTGCAGCAACGAATACAGCGCCTCCTGCATCCGTGCTCCGCCACTCGCTGAAAAGCTGATCAGTGGCTGGCGGTTGTCCCGGCTCCAGACTGCCGCCCTGCTGAACTTCTCGCCCACCACGGACCCCATGGACCCCCCCATGAAGCGAAACTCGAAAGCACAGGCCACCACCGGCTGGCCCTTCAAGAGGCCGGTCATGGCCACGAGGGCATCCCGCTCGCCGGTCTCCTTCTGCGCCTGGGTGATTCGCGTCCGGTAAGGCTTGCTGTCCTTGAAGCGCAGCGGGTCGTGAGGACTCAGCTTCTCCGCAATCTCCCGGCCAGTGCCCGGATCCAGGAAAACCATCAGCCGGTCCCGGGCAACCAGGCGCATGTGGTAACTGCACTTGGGGCAAACATGGAGGTTGCGCTCAAGCTCGGCCCTGTACAGCTGGGCACTGCACTGGGGGCACTTGATCCAGAGCCCCTCGGGAACCGAGCGGGTGCGCCGCTCCGTGCTGATGCGGGAGGGCAGGACTTTTTCGTACCAGGTCATACGGGGATCATAATCAAGTCTGGTTCAGTGATCACGCCAGATGGGCTGTGCTGCAGCCGACGGGAAGGAAAGTTCCGTCGGGTAATGCACATCTGCCAGGTATAGCCCCTCCGGCGGCGCCGTCGGGGCCCCAAGCCGACGGTCCCGGCCCGCCAGCAGCCTGACGATCCAGTCCGGCTCGGCCGCGCCGCAACCGATCCGGGCGAGGGCGCCAACGATGTTGCGGACCATGTGGTACAGGAAGCCGTTGGCACGCACCTCGATGTGCAGATAGTCACCGGCTCGGTTGACAACGAGTCGTTCGAGTCGGCGCACCGGACTTCGCGACTGACAGCCTGCACCCCGGAATGCCGAGAAGTCGTGCTCACCGATGAGATGCGCGCCGGCCGCAGCCATCCGCCCCTCATCGAGGACTCCCCGGAGGCACCACGCCCGGTGGCGGTCGAGGGCCGAGCGAACCTCCCGCTGGAGAATGACGTAACGGTAGGTCCGGGCCAGGGCCGAGTAACGGGCGTGGAATTCAACCGGTACCTCCCGGACCCACTGCACGGCCAAATCTGTGGGCAGGTTGCTATTAATGCCGAGTAGCCAGGAGCGCTGCGGGCGAAGGGCGCTGGTATCGAAGTGGACTACCTGCCCGCAGGCGTGGACACCCGTGTCGGTCCGGCCTGCTGCCGCTGTGCTGATCGGCTCATCGGCCACCACGGCAATGGCCTCATTCAGAACCTGCTGGACGCTGCGCGCGTGACTCTGGGTTTGCCAGCCAAAGAATGCGCTGCCGTCGTACTCGAGTCCGGCAGCGAAGCGCTGCACTGGCAGGCCCTGGGCGGTCAATCGTCGGACTTCGTGCGCAAACCAGCCGCTTGGTAGCGGTTAGTCGGTCAATTCATCAAGCAGCCGGCGGGCTTCCTGGCGCTGAGCAGAGTCTCCCTCCTCCAGCACCTCATTGAGAATGCTGCGGGCACCATCGGGGTCACCCATGTCCACATAGGCCCGCGCCAGGTCGAGCTTGGTGCCCACCTCGGTCATGGTCGGGCCCTCCGGGCCACGGCGCCAGCCTGTCATTACGGACGTCGGCTCGAGATCTTCAACCTTGCTGTCACCGATATCGAAGTCAACCTGACTGAGTTCCGCAGAAGCATCGCCCAACGCGACCGCGGCAACCCGGGGTTGCTCGGCAGTGTCTTCTACAACCCGGTGCTCGGCCGTATCACCACTGGTATCCCGGGCCCTGTCGCGACCGGCAGCACTCTTCTCCATCGCATTCCCGCAGGCGGGCAGGTCGAGCGTGCCCTCATCGAGGGCCATGCCCCGCACCTCGGCAGTTGAATCACCCTCGAGCGCTTCCAGCAGGTCCGACGCGTCATCATCACCGCTGAGGTCGTAGACATCGCCATCGAGGCTGCCATCTGCAGCCCCATCGAGAGCGCCGTGGACACCGGTTCCCAGCTCGCCAGCGGCTTCGTCCAGCCCGGTGAGGTCGAGCCCCAGGTCTTCGAGATTAATCTCCTCCGTCTGATCCGAGCTAACGGAGCGCCGGGAGTACGCGGAACCCGGGCGCAACCCCGGAATCGCGCTCTCCAGCGTAGGCGTTTCCATCGTGCTCCCACCGGAATCCCGCGGGTTGATAGCGGGATTCTCCATGGTGGGGGCGTAGTCGCCCCCGTAGCGGGTCCCCATTGTCGGAATTTCAGCGGTCCGGGCGCTGCCCTCATCGGCACCGCGCGGAGCGATCTCCGTGCGCATCAGGCTCGTGTCGTCCAGCGCGCCGTCAGCCCCGGAATCCTTCTCCAGGGCATCCAGATCAAAATCGAGCAGGTCAGACGACGGACCCTTGCCGGCGCCCGTCAGATCGAGATCGACGCCGGCGGAGTCGCCATCATCAAAGCTGATGTCGACCGAGCCCCGGTCATCATCGTCAGCGAGGGCCAGGTCCAGGACAGAGTCGCCCGTGGTGGACACAGCTCCTGCAAAGAGCGGTTCATCGGGGCAAATCTGCTTGCCCATGATGACCACCTTGCTCCAGGCGGGATCCGCGGCGCCCCGGAGCAGCCGCTGGAACGTCTGGGCTTCCTTAAGGAATGACGCCTTGTTCTCCCAGATGAAGAACACCTCCAGCAGCTTGAGCCGGAGATCACGGCGGTCCGGATTGTCGCGCAGGGCCCGGGTCAGCAGTTCAGCCGCCTGATCGTAAAGACCGTAGGCCATATGAAAGTTGGCCTCGGCAACGACATCTGCCTGGTCCAGCTCTACCGCGCCCTCGGTGCTTATGGTTCTCTCTAGTGGCGTTTCGGTGTCCGCATCCCGGGAGTCCGGCCGACCCTCGGACCGACCCTCGGACCGACCCAGGGCCAGGCTGGCACTGGCGCGATCCCCGGCAACCTCCTCGACGCTGTAGCCATCGCGACGCATGAACAGCTGGGTGCTGGCGGCGCCGCGCAGGTCATCGGCGAAACGACTGCTGGCCTCGTCGGCGGTCGCCATGCGTCGCCGGGCAAAGACGAAGAACTGGCCTGCCAGCAGGACGACCGCGGCTGAGACCAGGACCCACACATTGAAGATTAGAGCGCCGAGGGAACTAAGAAAGCCGCCGCTCTCGTCGGCTTTGGAGTCGCGCTGGGCGCGCCGGGCCGGTTTGCGCGGCTCGACCGGGGCTGCGTCGTCAGCCACCACGGCCGGTGCGGTCGGGACGGCGGGAGGCGCTGCGTCAGGGACTGGCTGCTCCGCGACCGGGGCCGGAGCCGGAGCCGGAGCCTCTGCCACTGGCGGTGCAACAACGGGCGGTGCCACGACCGGGGGTTGAGTCTTGCCACTCTCCAGCTCGGTGACGCGGTCCTGAAGAGCCTTGAGCTGGCTGTCCTTCAGGGCGAGGAGTCTCTGTTGCTCTGCCAGCTCCCGCTCCAGTGCCGGGCGGCCCGCAGTCGGTGTGCCGCTCTGACCGGTGGGCTGAGGGCTACCCGCACCAGCGCCGGACGCTGTCTCCGTTGGCGGAACGAGCTTGAGTCGAGGCGCGGCGACCATGGCCGGCACGGCGGCGTCTCGGGGACTCCGCCACTCGGTGTCCTGCCGTTGGACCTCGGCGGTAGCGGCACTCGGTTTTACACCGGCAAGTTCAGCCGCCCCGGGGACGCGCAAAATAGCCCCGCGACGCAGCAGGTTGATGTTGCCCGCAAAGGCTTCCGGGTTGGTCTGGTAGAGCGCCACCATCATCTGGTTCAGCGACACCCCACTGTCTGCCCGCAAGCGCTCGGAGATGGCCCACAGGGTCTCATTGGACCGCACAGGGCCGTAGGCCTCCCCGCCGGGCCCGGTGGTGAGGCTCCCGGTCGCAGGGCTGCTGGACGACGCTGCATTCTCAGGCGCCGGGGACCGGCGAATCGCCGGCGCCGCAGCGGCTGGCCCAGCCGCTGCGGGCAGCGTGGCTGTGCCGGAACCCCTCGGGGGCTGGCCGTCCGGGCTGGTGTACGCGGGGGGATCAAGCAGAACGGTGTATTCCCGGAGGAGCCGCCCCTGGGGCCAGCTAACATCCAGGAGCAGGGACATGAAGGGCTCACTGATGGGCTGGGTAGACGTAACCCGAACGACGGCCCGGGAGCCCTCCTGCTTCACGCTGAATCGGAGGTCGTCCAGAAAGCGCGGCCTGTCGAGGCCGAAGCGCTCGAAGGTGGCGCCGGAAGCCAGCTGCACGCTGAGTTCGTTCAGGTTGTCAGAAGAATCCAGCGCGACCGGAAGGTCAGCCACGAAAGGCTGATTGAGCGCCGAGCGTAGCGTGATTTCGCCGAGGCCCAGAGCCCCGGCAGTCAACGGTAAGAGGCCCGCCAGCAGCAGGACTGCAGCGCGTCGAACTCGTGGCATCACCAATCCCCGATTGAGCCGCCAGCACCTCCCCTGGTCGGGAAGCCCAGGTAGCCGATGGCCTAGAAGCTGAACCAACTATAGCCCATATGGTCCCGCTGCGTAAGGCAGAGATCCCCGTATCTGGCCACAGCTATCAGACAGTCGTGCAGCGTCCGAAATCACTCGACAGCGCACGCCCGTGCGCAGGTTTTCAGCGTCACGACCGGGTCCGGCCGGCCTCCACATCCGGGGTGATGGTCTGCACGTCGGCGTTCTGGGCCCTGTGGCGCAGATAGTGATCCATGAGGACGATGGCCAGCATGGCCTCGCCGATCGGTGCCGCCCGCAGGCCCACACAGGGATCATGCCGGCCGGTAGTGACCACCTCCGTCGCCTCGCCCTCTTCGTCCACCGTGTCACCCGGGAGCCGGATGCTGGACGTGGGCTTGAGCGCGATGCTGACCAGGATGTCCTGGCCCGTGGAGATCCCACCGAGGATCCCGCCGGAAGCGTTGCGCCGGAACCCCACCGGGGTCATCTCGTCCCGGTGTTCGGTGCCCTTCTGGGCCACCACCGCAAAACCAGCCCCCAGCTCTACAGCCCGCACGGCATTGATGCTCATCATGGCGTGGGCAATGTCGGCCTCAAGCTTGTCGAACACCGGCTCGCCAAGCCCCGCCGGTACGCCGCTGGCCACGACATTGATGCGTGCGCCGATGGAGTTGCCCTCCTTGCGGAGCGCGTCCATGTAGGCCTCCAGTTCCGGCACGCGGGACGGATCAGGACAGAAGAACGGGTTGTCATCGACCGTGCTGAGGTCCACCGCATCCAGGACCAGCGGCCCCAGCTGGCGCAGGTAACCACGGATCTCAACTCCAAGTCGCAACTGCAGATACTTGCGGGCCACAGCTCCGGCCGCAACCCGCATAGCGGTCTCCCGGGCGGATGACCGGCCGCCGCCCCGGTAGTCCCGGATGCCGTACTTTTGCTGGTAGGTGTAGTCGGCATGGCCGGGCCGGAAACGATCCTTGATCTTCCGGTAGTCCCCGGACTTCTGATCCACGTTCTCGATAAGCAGACCGATGGGCGTGCCGGTGGTAAGCCCCTCGAACACGCCGGAAAGGATCTTCACAGCGTCGGGTTCGCGGCGCTGGGTGGTATGCCGGGACTTGCCGGGCCGACGCCGCTCCAGGTCCTTCTGGATATCAGCCTCGGACAGCGGCATGCCGGGCGGACACCCATCCACGATGCAGCCCAGGGCGGGACCGTGACTCTCGCCAAAGGTCGTGACGGAAAACGCTTGGCCGATGGTATTTCCGGACATCAGTACTCTGCTCGCAATGGTTCAGACAGCAGCCTAGCCGCTCACGGGCCCGTGAGCCCGCAGATCACCCGCGCTGACCAGGGCAATGCCATCCCCGCCATTCGTGAACTCGGGCCAGAGAAACGGGACCGCTGGAAAACGGGCTTCAAGCACCTCCATCCCCTCCCCGACTTCAAGGGCCAGACAGCCGTGCTCGGTCAGAAATGCCAAAGCATGGTGCAGGATTCTCGCAGGGGTTTCCATCCCGTCAGCACCGGAAACCAGAGCAAGGCGGGGTTCGTAGCCGTACTCAGGGGGAAACGTGGCCAGCTCCGCCTCGGGCACATAAGGCGGATTACTCACGATGAGGTCGAAGGTGCCTTCAATGCCGGCAAAGAGGTCGGTGCACACCAGCTGCACCCGGTCTTCGAGGCCGTACCGCCCCACGTTCCTGGCAGCCACCACCAGCGCATCGCAGGAGATGTCGCTGGCAACGACCCGGGCCTCGGGAAAGGCCAGAGCCAGGGCCACGGCAATGCAGCCGCTGCCCGTTCCGATCTCGAGGATGCGCTGGACCCCCTCGGGGTCGATCCAGGGCTC